>NZ_JBODRQ010000160.1:0-6633 GCF_050633025.1 Aeromonas sp. | reverse complement strand
CCCGGCTCTGGTGACAAGGGCAGCACCTGACCATCCAGCGCCTGATCACTGTGGGATGGATAGTCCGGCACCGGCTCGCAGTAGGGAATGCGGCTTAGCACCGGCGCCTTGACCAGAGCGGCCAGTTGATCGGAGCGGCGCAGGCTGGCATCCGCCAGTTCAGCCACCAGCGCCAGACCGCAGCCGAGCCCCAACCCGCCAACAATGCCC
Organism: Aeromonas sp.; assembly: GCF_050633025.1. Lineage (GTDB taxonomy): Bacteria > Pseudomonadota > Gammaproteobacteria > Enterobacterales > Aeromonadaceae > Aeromonas. The sequence goes on along the minus strand of NZ_JBODRQ010000160.1, from coordinate 6,423 downwards.
GCCAGCAGATACAGCCAGAGCGGGTAGTTGCTCGGTTTGCTGGGGGCAAAGGGTTTGTCGATCACCTTGATCCGTTCCCCCTGCTCGAAATTGCCCAGATCGCCGGTCACCTTGGCCTTCTCATAGCGCAGCAGCAGGTCCTGATAGAGGGTGCGTTTGACCGCCAGATCCCGCTCCAGCTCGGCGAGCTGGCGCTCGGTATCCCCCTGGGAGTCAACCACCTTGTCCAGCCCATCCAGCTGGCTCTTCAAGCCGGCTGCGTTTTGCTCCGCCTCCGTCAGCTGCGTCTGGGCCAGCTGCCACTCGGGCCCGCGGGCCATATCCGGCTGGGATTTGAGCTGCTCGAACTCCTGCTGCAACTGGTCAATCTGATAGCGCAGACTCTGCACCTTGCTGTGCTCGTCGCTGTAGCGGGCCTGCAGCAATAACAGTTCGGTGCGCATCAGTTGCAGCTTCTCATCCAGTTGGCGGGCCAGCTGGCTCTCCTGCCCCAGCGATAGCTGATCGACCCGGGCCTTGGCCTGCTGCAAGGTGATCAGGCTCTCGGCATAACGCTCCTGCAAACCATAGAGACGGGCGACGTTGGTACTCTGCTGCTGGGGCAAGGCGCTGGCATGCTCCCGTTTGAAGTCGGCGAGTAGCTGCTCGGCCTCTTGCAGTTCGCTGCGGCGGCTGTCGAGCTGGCTTTGCAGGAAACGTTCGGACGACTCCGCCGACTGGCGCCCCTTGCTGAGCAGGTTGAAGAAAAAGCGCCGTGAAATGGCTTCGAGCAAACCGGCGCTGTTGGCAGCCGAATCCGCCCTGACCTTTATCTCGATCACCTCATCGCCAATCAGTTGCAACGAGACGGCACCGGATAGCCAGTCCATGATGGCATCGCGCTGGGCTGGCGGGGTCTCGTCATTGACCAGACCGCGATCCCGCGCCACGCCATCCAGCACATAGCGACTGCGCAGCAGGGCTTCGAGCACCGCAAAGCGATCTTTCAGGCTCTCCTGGGTGATCAGATCCTTGAGGGTCGGGGTCTGGTTGGCATCTTGCGGCACCATAAAGGTGGTGCGGCTCTCATACTCCTTGGGGGTGAGCAGGCCGATTGTCACGCCCACCAGCGGCATCACCAGCACCGGGATCACCAGCAGATAGCGACGGCGCCAGGCGGCAAAGAGAATGATGTAGAGGTTGTAATAGAACTGGACAGGCATGGCATCACTCCCTGAGAAAAGCCCTCCCCCGCACGATGCAAAGGCAGTGCCACCTGAGGAGCTGATCGCCTCTGTGGGTAGATCGCAAGAGTGGTACAAGATTCGCATTCTCCCGCTATCCGGGGTGTTACCCCTTCCCTTGCCGGAGCGCGAACCATGTTGTCACCAACCCCATCGCACAGCCCCCATCCCCGCGGGAACGCCAGCGCCCAGCCCGTCGTTCAGTCTGTCGTGCAACCTGTCGTACAAATCGTGCAGCACCTGCAGCCCGGCGGGCTGGAGACCATGGTGCTCAACCTCACACAGGCGAGCCCTGCCGAGCAACCGGTGCATATCATCTCCCTCGAAGGGAACAAAGGGGATGTGGTAAGGGCGTGGCCCGCCCTGTATCCCTTTGCTGGCAATATTCACTGTCTGGAAAAGCCCGCGGGCTGGTCGCTGGCAACCCTCTGGCGACTCACTCGGCTGCTGCGCCAACTCAAGCCCGTCGCAGTACATACCCACCATCTGGGGCCCATGCTCTATGGCGGTCTGGCCAGTCGGCTGGCCCGGGTGCCCACCCTGGTACACACAGAGCACGATGCCTGGTATCTCGATGATCCCCATCAGCGCACGCTGGCCCTGTGGGGGCTGCGCGCCTTCAAACCCATTCTGGTGGCCGATGCCACGCCGGTGGCCAACCAGCTGCTGGCCAAGCTGGGCCAGCTGTCGCCAACCGTGATCCCCAACGGCATCGATGAGCAGCGCTTTGCCCCGGGCGCCGCCGCCCTCGCCCGTCAGGAGATGGGGCTGCCGCAAGGGGTTAAGTTGATTGGCTGCGCCGCCCGCCTTGAGTCGGTCAAGGGTCACACCTTGCTGCTGGAGGCGATCCGTGCCCTGCCGGAAGAGGTGCATCTTGCGTTGGCTGGGGTCGGCAGTTTGCAAAATGCGTTGCAACAACAGTGTCAGCAACTGGGGATCGCCCATCGGGTCCATTTTCTGGGGCTGGTCGAAAACATGCCGCGCTTCTATCAGGGGCTGGATCTCTTCTGCCTCCCCTCACTGGCGGAGGGGATGCCGCTTTGTGTGCTGGAAGCGCAGGCCTGCGGGGTGCCGGTGGTGATGAGCGATGTGGGGGCGGCCAGAGAAATCGTCTGCCAGGCCAGCGGCCATATCCTGTCGGAGCGGGATCCCGACCGCCTTGCCCAGCTTCTGGCACAAGGGTTGCTGCAGTGCCATAGCCTGCGTGCCGTCACCCGAGAGTTTGTGTGCCAGCAAAGCAGCTTGAGCCGGATGGCTCAGGCCTATCAGCAGCTTTACAGCCGCTGATCAAGCGACCCGATGACCAGAGGAGCATCCCATGGAATGGATCATGATCGTGTTCTGGCTGTGCGCTGTACTGGTGGTCTACCACCATGTCGGCTATCCCCTGCTGCTCAAATTCGGTGGTCGGCAGGCGCGCAAGGTAGCCAATCCGCCCCGCCCTCTGGATCGAGGGTTCAAAACAGACGCCACCGATGAGGCGCTGCCGACCATCACTTTACTGATGCCGGTCTACAACGAGGCGGCGACCATCGCGGCCAAGCTGCAAAACCTCGCCAGCCTCGATTACCCCGCCGACAAGCTGTGGGTGCATGTGCATTTCGACGGCTGCAGCGACAACAGTTACCCCATTGCGCTGAGCCAGCTCGGTGATCCCGCCCTGCAGCAGTTGCAGATCAGGCTGTTTGATCACCCCCGCAATCGCGGCAAGGTCGCCGTGCTCAACGAGGCCATGACCCGGGTGCACAGCGATCTGGTGGCCCTCACCGATGTCTCGGCCCTGCTGCCCATCGACAGCTTGCTGCTGGCGGTCGCCCATTTTGCCGATCCCAAGGTAGGGGTGGTTGGGGAAGCGTACCGCTTCTGGCAACCGGGCTCCCAGGGCGAGGAGAGTTACTGGCACTATCAAAGCCAGATCAAGCTCTGCGAGTCGGCCCTTGGCGGCATGCTGGGTGCCCACGGGGCCTTTTACATGATGCGCCGGGAGTGCCTCACCCCGCTGGCCGCCGATACCATCAACGACGATTTCATCCTGCCGATGCAGGCCATCGCCAAGGGGTATCGGGCTGTCTATGACAATCGCTGCGCCGCACTGGAGCTGGAAATTTCTGATGCCGCGCTGGAGGCGACACGGCGCCAGCGGATCGGGGCTGGCAACACCCAGCAGCTGCTGCGGTTACTGCCCCTGCTACACCCCAAGTTCGGCTGGGTTGCCTTCAACTTTGCCAGTGGCAAAGGGCTGCGAGTATTGATGCCGCTCTGCCTGACCCTGCTGTGGCTCTGCGCCATCCCGCTGGCCACCCAATTCCTGTTGTTTCAACTGCTGCTGGGGCTGCAACTGCTGGGATATCTGCTGGTCATCCTGATCCAGCTGACCCCTGTGCACCCCTGGCCCAATCTGTTTCGCAAGATCCACTATCTGGTACTCGGACACTGGTACAACGGCATGGGCACCCTGCGCTACTGCCTGCGCCCCCCCATACGTTTCATGTCACAGGAGAAAGCCGTATGACACACCCCATTCCAAGATTGACCCTGGTGGTCAAACGCAGCATGGATCTGCTCGGTGCCACTCTTGGCCTGCTGCTGACGCTGCCACTGTGGCCGCTGATCATGCTGGCTATCCGGCTCGATAGCCCGGGGCCGGTGTTCTTTCGTCAGCTGCGGATCGGGCGCAGCCATGCCACCCATACCGAGCTCTTTTTCATGATCAAGTTTCGCACCATGCGCGCCGACGCCGAGGCGGCCACCGGGCCGGTCTGGTGTGGCAAGGGGGACAGCCGGATCACCCGCAGCGGCGACTTCCTGCGCAAAACCCGGCTCGATGAGCTGCCGCAGTTTATCAATGTGCTCATGGGGGAGATGTCGCTGATCGGCCCCCGCCCGGAGCGGCCCGGGATCGCCAACCGGCTGGAAGATGCGGTGCCGTACTTTATCGAACGCACCTATGAAGTGGCCCCCGGCATCACCGGTCTGGCGCAGGTCAATCAGGGTTACGACGAGTCGCTGGATGATGTGCGCAGCAAGCTGGCGTTCGATCTGGCCTACTCGGTCGCCCTGCTCCACCCCTGGCGCTGGCTGGTGCAGGATGTGCATATCATCGGCAAGACGATCGCCATCATGGTTGGCAAGAAGGGGCGCTAATTCCGCCGCACCAACCTCAACCACATCTCAACGCCCATCAGGCCATTGCCACTGCAATGGCCATTTATGGCGTATTTGTGGCGAGCGCGTAGCCAAAAACATTGGCGAGCTTGCAGGAAGGCACAGGAGGCGACCAAGGGACTGTCACCACTATCTGTCCCGGAGAGTCATAGTGAAGGAGGAAAGGAGTAACAGCATGAGCGAAAGGCAGCTGCCTTGGCAAAGATCCTCCTCTCATTTCAAGGCGCCGGATAAAAAGACCGAGAGCCCGTCTGGTAACGGGCTCTCTGGTGGCAGGCAGTAAGGCGGAAATCACTTCTTGCTGATGCCGTATTCCCGCAGCTTGTTGGCGATGGCGGTATGCGACACACCCAGGCGTTTGGCCAGCTGGCGCGTCGACGGGAAAGCAGGATAGAGCCGGGCCAGCAGCTGGCTCTCGAAGCGCTTCACCGCATCGTCGAGATCCCCCTCAAACCACTCGTCGATGAGCGGCGCGGTGTCGGCCGCCACCGGCAGGTCGATCTGCTCGGGCCCCAGTTCATCCCCTTCCAGCAGTGTCATGGCACGGTAGAGGCAGTTGCGCAGTTGACGCACGTTGCCCGGCCAGCGGTAGGCGGTCAGGTAGTCGGCCATGTTGCGGGTAAAGCGCGGACGGGGTCGCTGCAACTCGCTGGCAAAGCGGGAGACAAACTGCTGGGCCAGCACCATGATGTCCGCCTTGCGCTCGCGCAGGGGGGGTAGCGCCAGACTGAGCACGTTGAGACGATAGTAGAGATCCTCGCGGAAGGTTCCTTCGTGCACCAGATCCAGCAACTGCTTCTGGGTGGTACAGATGAAACGCACGTTGACCTTCACCTCCTGCTCGTCACCGACCCGGCGGAATACCCCATCCTGCAGCACCCGCAAAAACTTGGTCTGCAGATGGGGAGACATATCGCCGATCTCGTCCAGCATCAGGGTGCCGCCGCTCGCCAGCTCCAGCACGCCGCGCTTGCCCTCGGTGTTGTTGCCAAAGGCGCCGGGGGCATAACCAAACAGCTCGCTCTCGGCCACGTTATCGGGCATTGCGGCGCAGTTGAGGGCCATAAAGGGATGACTGGAGCGCAGGCTGGCCCCGTGACAGGCGCGGGCCAGCAGCTCCTTGCCGGTACCGGTCTCACCGACGATCAGCAGCGGCGCGTCCTGCATCGCCAGTTTACGTGCTTGCGACAGCACCTCTTTCATCTTGGGACTCTCGGCCTGCAGATGCTCGAAGCCCCCCACTTCCACCGCATGAAGCGCGCTGAAGTGCAGGCCGACCCGACGGGCAGATTTGAGCACCACCACGGCACCGGCCAGCGCCTGCTTGCCGCGGGCTTCCGCCACGAACAGCGGCATCAGATCTGCCAGATACTCTTCGCCATTGAAACTGAGCTTGCAGGTCTGCGGCTTGATCTCGCTCGCCTCCAGCCAGCGGGTGAAGGAGAAACCCTTCACCAGCGAACCGAGCGCCACACCGCGCACCTCCTCCACCGGCAAGCCGAGGGTGGTGAGGGCCGACTGGTTGGCCTGGGTCACCTTGCCCTTGCTGTCGAGAGAGAAAACCAGATCCGGCAGCGCCTTGAGCAGCGCCTCGATTTCGTGGTGCTCTCGCTCGGAAGGCATGTAAGGGATGGTCTTGACGTCGTAGACGCCGGGAATGCGGCGGATCTCCGGCATCAAATGCTGAAAATCAGTGAACTCCAGCTCGGGAAAGTTGAGATAGATGATGCCTGAGGTATCGATTTCGATGCCGCGCAGATCGATATTGTGCTCCACCAGGCGGTCGAGCAGTTCCCGGGTCAGGCCCAGGCGGTCTTCACAGCTGACTTCAAGACGCATTCGGGACACACTTCCTAGCTAACTCTATGAATGAGCGGATAATACAGTCTCGATCCCCCCAGTGCGAGCGCCAGCCCATAAAAATGCGGGCCTGCCCCGCTTTCGCGGGCAGGCCCGGGTCAACCGATGACGCTGATGTGTGGTGCGATTACCGGAGCAACTGATCGGTGCGCGCCGCCATGATGAAGTCGTTGCG
>NZ_JBODRQ010000159.1:0-6657 GCF_050633025.1 Aeromonas sp. | reverse complement strand
CGTGAGGCCAAGGTAGCGGCAGATACCCCTGCGCGTAGGTTGTCAGCCTCTCGAACAGATATGTTTCGAACGGGTGCGGCGGCGGAAATATCGGTGCCATCCTAGGTTCGGCCTCGGGCCTTCCCTGAGACGATGGCGAGGTGGCCTCTTGAAGGGGGTAGGCTCCTTTGATTTGGTCATGGTATTTCCTCAATCGCACATGCTGGTAGGCGTCTGGGTTGGCGTACCGGTTGGTGGAATATCATACACCACCCAAGTCAGCAGCAGCGCGGCTTTCAGCGTATCGGTCGGCGTACCGGTCGGCATACCGCCTCCCACGCAGACATGACGGAGTTGGTTTTCGTCTGCCTACACTTGTTCCTGTTGGTAAGAGTGTCTCGCTAGCTGGGCAAAACTGCCCGGGTTTCTGGGTAAAACTACCCGGATTCACGGGCAGAGCTAGCCGATCAGGTTATCTAGGATCCGCTCTGCCTCGGGGGCGTCGTCTCGCTCACTGCCCATCAGGTAGCGCAAGGCTGCCCGCGCCTCTTCCCTGTTTCTCGGTCGCAGTTCAGCCAGCAGACCAAACACAAACCAGTCGCGGGCGTGTGCCTCTATGCTGTTCTCGTAATAGCCTTGCGTGTCGCACGCATGGCGCAGCAGGTACAGCTCGTTCCAGTAGGCCAGCTCATGAAGGCAGTCGCTAAGTGTGTGTGGCATCAGTTCCGGCACAGCCTTGAACCGCTCCGCAACCTGTTTAGGCGGCAGTTGCCAACTGTCTTGCTCCAGCCCTCTCAGTACCTCCTGACAAAACGCCTCCGCCTGGGTGTCGTCCCACAGCGCATCCCCGAACCGTCCGATGGCCTCAGCCTCATTGGCCCGCCTTGTGATGGCTCGCTCGGCCAGCCCGTCGAGGTTGGCAAAGCCGATGCTGCCAAGGCCCGCAAGCATGTGGCCCGCCTTAGCCACCAGCCATTTGCCGTAACGCTGCTCCAGCTCGCCGGGCGGGGTGGTGATCCGCTCTGCCGCCTCCTTGGCCTGGGCAATGCGTACCGGGTCACCCGTCCCTATAACTTGACGCAGCCAGAGCAGGGCGTCGATCTCCTTATCCCCGGTCACCACTTCCTGCGGCGGCAGCTCTGGCACCGCTGGCAGTGTCTCCCCGTTGGGCTTGATGGGGGGGAGGGTGAACATGGCCCGGTGTCTCGGGTTGTCGGTGAACAGCCCTGATCGGCTGACAATGGCTTTCACCGTTCCCAGAGAGAGGCCAGCCAGAGAAGCCACCTCACTCAATGAATGGGTGCGGCGCAGGGTGATCACCTGCTCGCGTTGTTCGTTGGTCAATCTCAATGCAACCCCCTGTTGCGGAAAAAGTGTGATCTTGATCGGCTGTTCGCTCTGTATATATAAAAAAAATGGTGGGAACAGTGGGAACGTGGGAACAAAGCCCGCTAACCCGCGCCGTTGCTGGGTTTCTCTGTTCCCACCAAGGCTAGGAGGTAGTGGGAACAGGTGGGAACAACCTCAACACATGGCCTTTTTGTTCCCACTGTTCCCACCTTGTTCCCACCAAAAACATGACTAGGTGGGAACAGCTATAGCCCTTGGTACATAAGGCTTACAGGCTCATTGGGTAGCCTTGTTCCCACTGTTCCCACCATTTTTGTTTTGTTCTTCACGCGCGCGCATGAGGCTGGAAAGAAAAGGGCCACACTCGGTAGCCCTCCACTTCCTTCTGGCTGGCGTTACTCGTCCTCTTGCCCCTCCGCATCATCGGCTAATACACGCTCGGTCAGCAGATACACCCACGCCGACCCACTCATCCCCGGCAGCCTTGCCTTGCGCTGTAGTCGCTTCTTGTCCTTGCCGGTCAGCAGATAGCCTGCTTCCAGGCACAAGAGCGCAGAGCGCTTGGGGTCGCGCCCCTTTGTGATCTCTGTCCAGCCAGGGGGCAACACGAAGAAGCTCACGCCATCCGATTCCACCTTGCGATAGCCAACCATGTTGGCCGGTCGGTGATTGGTATCGAACCAGTCGGCGAAGCGGGTGTACTGGTGCGCCGTCACGAACTTGCGTACCTGCGCCAAGATGGCGGCCTCCTCGTGGTTGCCAAGGTGGCCCCGTTCCGCCAGCCATGCTTTGAGGCAGACCCGCACCGCTCGCAGCGCCTCCCCCTCGGGCCAGCCGGTTACCCCTAGCCGGGTTGCCAGCTCACCGGCAGCGGCCACCAGCGCGAACCGGTTGATAGCTCGGCCAACCTGATTACCTGCTCCCTGCGGGGTCAGCTCGGCGGCAATGCGCTTAATCTCGGCCCTCATCCGCTCGCTGTGCGCTCCCAGCTCCCCGGCCAATGCCTCGGCATAGGTTCGGAAGGCGCTGCCGTGCTGGTGGTCGCAGTGGGCCTTGAGTGTGTCGGCGAAGGTACGTCCGCCCTCCATGCCGTGAAGCCACTCGAACGCCCCATGGTGGCCGGTGTCGCTCGGGATTTGGATGGTGCGCACTTCCATCCCCGCTTGAGTGCGCTGGCCTGCGCTGGCAGCGTGATCTTCAAGGCTCAATTCCCCAGTGGAGAGGAACAGCAGTCGCCACGCCTTGCGCTCCCGTAGCTCCCCATCCTGCTTGCTGCGGCCCTTGCCCTGTCCATTCGCCAGCATATAGGCCACCTGCCCCGCCTCGCGCCCGTCCAGCTCCCCCAGCTCATCCAGGCAGAGCAGGGCATCATTGCGCCGGCTGGCTATCCCCTCGATGGCGTTGCCGGTTGCCCGCCATGTTTGGCTGTAGCGATCAGGGTTGCCGTAGACGCTGGCGGCGGCCTTCATGATGGTGGTTTTGCCGTCTGTGCTCTCACCCTTGAGGTGAAAGCCTCCCCCCTCCATGCCTACCAGAGAGAGAAGGGGAGCAGCAAAAGCCAGGGACAGGGCAAAGCAGAGGCGGGAGTTACCCACCGCCAGCGCCGCAACCCCCCGTTGCCACTCGCCCAAGGTGCCGCGCTCGACAAAGTCGCTGGCTGCGTAGCCAGTTGTTTGCAGGATCACCCCATCGGCGTCAGGCCCTATTGACCCTTGAGGCAGTACATAGGCCCGCCCATGCCAGCCGGTGCGTTCCACACAAGTGATCCGCTTATCGGGCCGACAGGCCATCAGGTAAGCGGCCAGCTTGCGCTTGTGGCCCAGACTGATGAACGGTAGGCCCGCATCCAGCAGGGCGGCGAATACATCATCACCATTTCTCGGCACCAGGGAGCGCGACGGCATAGCCCATTGATGAACCCGCCCAGCGCTATCTTGCCACTCGAGCAGGCGGCCATAGCCTCGCCCGTGTTCGTCACTGGTTTCAGCCAGTACCTGCACCGGGCTGGATATGGGCACCAGCTCTTGCCGGGCATCGTTTCCCCGTCCCACCTGTTCCCAGACACAGAGGCGATCACCTCGGATCTCGAACCCGATCGGCAGGTTTTGACCTTTCTTTGTCTCGTCATCGCGAGCCGGGTGAAGCGGTACCACTTCGGCCTGCCAGGGAGCCCCTTTCTTCTGGCTGGCGCCTTGGGCCTGTTGTGCGGTTTCGCCAAGGGTCTGCTCAATGGACAGACCCTTTTCGCTCATCTGATTGCTGGTGACTGGTGCTGTGCTCGCGCTCATGATGGCCTCTTGTGTCTTGCTCAGCCCGTGGGCTTGGTGGTAGTCGTTCCAATCTCCTGAAAACTCAGGCGGTAGCGCCACCAGCCCGCCCACGGCTGCGGCGGCGTGCTCGGCCTTGGCCTTACCGGGGTTGCCCTTGGTGCCTTCGTCATTGTCGCCACAGAGCAGGAGCCGGGCCTCTGGGTGCTGGCGGCGGGCAATCTGGGCAATGGCCAGCAGGTTACCGGCATCCATGGCGCAATAGACGGTCGCCCTGATAGCTAGGTGAACCGATAGCCCGGTGGCATAACCTTCCACTACGGCCACCAACGCCCCACCCCCGATGCGGTGATAGGCCCCGACCTTCTGCCCAGCAGCAAGGTAACGCTTGGTGCCATCAGCCCGGATAAGTTGAACGTTCACCAGAGCGCCCCCCTCATCGGTCAGCGCCACCACCAGTGACCCGGCAGGGAAGTTCTCGCCCCCCTCGCGGATCAAGGTGCGGCTGATCGCCGTCTGGGGCTGCTCTATGCCTTTGCCCACCAGATAGGGGCTCGCCCCTGTGGTCACATCGCCCGCGATGGCTGCGGCGCGGCTGGCGGCCCTCCTGCGCTGCAGTGCGCGTTGTCGCTCTGCCTGCTCCGCCTTGGCCTGTTGTTGCTGGTAGATGCGCTCCCACTCGGCGGGGTCAACGCCAGCGGCAGAGACCCCTACCAGCGGTGCCAGCAGCTCAGCCGCCGCTTTCGGGGTGGTGCTCAGCACCCGACACACCAGGTCAAGCCCATCACCGGCGCCGCACAGGTTGCAGAACCAAGTGCCGCGACCGGCCTTGTCATCGAGCCGGAATCGGTCTTTGCCGCCACAGGCAGGGCAGGGGCCATGCTTGCCACGGTACGGGGTGTCGATACCCACCGCCGCCAACAGTTCGGGCCAGTGACCACAGGCAGCAGCGGTTATATTAGAAATGAATCGGGGGCTTGCGCCCCCTTTGATTGCCATGGTCATTGTGTGGCCCTCCGCTCTCTCGCCAGCTCCGCCATGGGGTCCTTGCCCTCATCCAGCATCTGCCGCACATCGGCACAAAAAGCGCGATTCATTTCATCCAGTACCAGACTGCCCAGAGGAGTTAACTCATCGCCAAGCAACATATGGCGCAGCATCAGCAGGGCGTCCTCTCGCCCCTGTTTGCCGCCAGCGTGCTTCAGGTGAGCGCCCACGATCTGGTTGTGGATCGCCATGGTCAGCACCTCCTGATCCAGCTGCAGTTGACCCCCCAGATGGTTGAACGTGTTACCACTCACCGCCAGATAGGCCCGTGCCACCCCCCTCACCAGCTTGTCGATTTCACTCATCGCAACCCCCTGTTGCATTGTGATGGGGTGGCCGTTGGGCCTTCATCAGTCGTTGAAACAGCACCCGCAGCGCCGGCACCCGGTACAGTTCGCGCCAGATGCGGCGGCATAGGGCGTCTATCAGTCGTTCGCTCATAGGTCACCTCCGTTCAGCACGGCTACCAGCTCATTGAATGCCCGCTCATCCAATCCAGCCTTCAGCTCACGGGCCTGCTTGGCGGTGACAGCAACAGCGGCTCCCTTGGTCTGCTCAATGAAACGATCCCGGTCACGCCGCCAGCCAAAGACGCTCAGGCTGCCAGCCAGTGAGCGCTTTCCTGTTCTCGGATTAATTGGGCCTGTAAAGGTGGGCTGCTCGGTACTGCTCGCCCATGCGAAATACCTCATGCTGCCACCTCCTGACAGGTACCAGCCTCAACGCGCAGGGCATCAAGCAAAGCGCTGTATTGCGTGCGCTCCACGGGGCATAGGTCGGTTTGCTCTAAGGCGTTGGCAAGCTGCTCGATGAGTGCCTCTAAGCGGGATGGGGTGTGGTCGGTCATGTTGCCACCTCCCCAGTCGGAGTGCGGGACAGGAACACTAGAGGTAGACCAGCCAGCGCGGCACGGGCCTCGCCTTCGGTATAGGCTGTGGTCGAAACGGTGCGAATGCGGGGTAGATCGGCCACAAGGCAGCCGTGCGCAGCGATCAGAAAAGTGAATGTTTTGGATGTAGCAGGGGTGGGGACAGTAGCCATAATGGCAGCCTCCAAGGTCAGTCGCTTGTTACTGCCACAGAGAGACGCCAATCTTCTGGTGGCAGTCCGGGCGAGGTTGGCGTAACTGGAGACCTTGGAGTCCAGCGCCCCTTGCAGGGCCCTCACCCGAACCGCCATAACACTGCAGAGGCTGCTGACCGGGTAGGCGAGCAGCGCCCCAAGAAATGAGGAACGAGCACCGACAAAAAACCACGCAAGAGCGTGGGTCGGCTCCAAGATTCTTTGCGAGACGCCAATCTCGGCAACGGATTTTGCCGTTGCATAAAGAATCGTACCCTCTTGGCTGTTATCGGGCAAGCCAATCGCAAAATTTGGCTGCAGTCGCTTATTTGACGGTCTATCTGATAGCAGAGCTTGGCCCTGGGCAATGCTCCCATAGTGTGCGTTTTGCATGCTGTATTCCTTAAGCGGCTGGAGGTAGATCATCCCTGGAGAAGTCGGGATGCGGCCATTCAGGGTGCTTCAGCACATAGAGAGCTACTTTGCGTCGCTCACTCCCACGGAACATGACCACATCCTGGATCAGTGTTTCAATGTTGAAACCTCGTTCACGAAGTTCATGGATGCGGCTTGCTGCTTCCGGTATCGCATAATCCGCTGTCAGGCTTAAGCTCAAGGTGGGGCCTTGGCGCAATATGCTCAGTACCTGTGCTCGTTGTCCGCTGACTATCGGAGCTGTATGCGGGGTGCTATGCTGTTGATGCTCAAGCTGGGTCGTGCCGTTCTTCTTGGTGCGGCCTTTTTCTTTTTTCATGCCTGCCCCCTAAGCTGCTACATTGCGAGCGGCTACACGCTCAGCCATCCAGGCATCAATCTCAGCCTCGATAAATGCCACTGAGCGACCGCTTCCCAAGCGAACTGTTTTGGGGAACTGGCCCTGAGCCATCATGTCGTAAATACTGGATTTGCTCAGGCCGGTTTTATTGATGGCCTCCCGCACTCGAATAAAGCG
>NZ_JBODRQ010000158.1:0-6657 GCF_050633025.1 Aeromonas sp. | reverse complement strand
GTCGATGTAGCCCTGCGCTACGGGCCTCTGCCTGATTCATCTCTAGTGGCGTTACCCGTGCTCTTGCGTCACCACAGGATCCTGTGCGCCTCACCAGCTTATGTCGTGCGTCACGGCACTCCCGCGACCCCGGAGGACTTGACGCAACATAATTGCCTCATCTATCAGCTCGGTGGCTACCTGTATGATCGCTGGCGGTTTTCGGTTAATGGTGAAGAGTTATCGGTACAGGTTTCTGGTAACCGGACCTCTGATGATAGTGATATCGTCCGGCGTTGGGCTATTGCCGGGCTCGGCATCATCTACAAATCATCTTTGGATGTTGCTCAGGATCTGCTTGCCGGACGTCTTGTTCAACTGTGCCCGCAATGGCAAGGGGAGGTCGTACCGCTGAACTTGGTGTGTGCCAACCGCCAGAGAATAAGCCCGGTGATCCAGGCTTTAAAAAGCCACTTGACCAAACACAGTGAGCAATTGCTGGCGTCAATTCATCTGTAACACGGTACAAAAGACATCTATCTTAGCTGTGTCAGCGATGCGGCAACCTGCTCAGAAAGATGGGTGTCCTAACTTCAGTAGCCTGGGCCGCAACAGGAGGAGAGCGTCACCAGCCTGCAGATCGGCGAACTGACCTGTCACCTGACCGAACACCCGGCCGAATATCTGCTGATATTTACCCGCCTCGACGCGGCCACCAGTGCTCAGGCGGCCGCCCAGAACCTGTTCAGTCAGGACCCGTGCAAGCCGGTACTAGGTTTCGATACCGAGAGCCTGACACCGGTGCTGTGGAGTCGTCAGCCCTTGCAGCAGCTGGATCGCACCCAGATCCACCACCAGCTGGAACAGCTGGTGCACGCCGCCAGCGAGATCAACAAAGGCGGATTTCCCACTAGATGCGTGTGCTGGTCGACCCGCGCCGGATCCTGTTCGCACAAATAGAGGAAGTAGTGGGGCTCGCCACCCCGGCTCTTTTGCACCGCCTCGAAGGTGACGTTCTGCTGGCGCGCCCAGCATCGCCACTTCTCGACGTTGTGCGCCTGCTTGTAGACGCCGATCTTGAGCTTGGCCGGTCGCTCGTGGCGGGCATTCACTGGAGCCGCATTGACCGTTTCACATGGAGGAAAAGCAAGATCCATAAAATAGGGGGCTTCGGATCAGTCGATATCCGCTACCGCAATCTGCGCCGGGGGTTGCAGGCCACCGGCCATCAGAGGAACATCAGCAAGGGGAGGTGGGCTGATCTGCCGAGCAGGCTATTGGTGGGTTTCCCACTATCGATTCCAGATCCGGCAACTGGCGCAGGATTGCCAGGCAGTCAGCTTCCCGGTACTGCCAATACGGCAGCCAACTCGGGGGGCGACATTATCTAAGAGCACCCTTGTACCGGAGCTTAAGGCACCACAAATTCTGGTTTGGTGCCCTGGCTTCCAGTGCAGAGCAGAAGTCCAATGGTGGTGGAAGCCTAGTTGGTATGCTGGTCGTCGCAGTCGTTGACCAGGTCGCCAACACGGTCATGGACAAAGGCCATGATATAGCTGGGATTACCAGCGCCAGATTACTGAATGCCAATATGCCAAATGGTATTCTTTACGGCCCCCACTCCCCCAAGTACAACACCCAAAAATAACCTTTACTGAGGAAAAACAGAAAAGGTTGGCTTACGCGAGTCAAGCGCTTGCACTCTGGTGTGCATAAACAAAAACCCCCTCGTGACAGAGGGGGTTTTTCGTCTTGGCAACGGGCGCGGATTAACGCAACGGTTTGACCGAGCGACGGACGATCAGCTCGGGCTGTACCGTCATCGATTCCACTTCCAGCTCCTTGTTGCGGATCCGGCTGACCAGATGCTTCACCGCCAGCTGGCCCAGTTCGGCCTTCGGGTGGCGGATGGTGGTCAGCGGCGGGCTGGAGAAGCGCGCCATCTCCACATCGTCATAGCCGATGATGGAGATATCATCCGGCACCTTGACTCCGGCTTCCCAGGCAGCGCAAATCGCGCCGATCGCCATGGGATCGTCGAAGGCAAAGACCGCGGTCGGACGAGGCTGCAGAGCCAGGATGCGCTGCATAGCATCGAAGCCGCTCTGGCTCTCGTAGTCCCCTTCAAAGACCTGTTCATCTTTGAGGGTCAGACCATGCTCGCCCAGCGCATCACGTACCCCGTCCAGTCGCTGCTGGGTGGTCGGCTTGGAGAGCTGACCCGTGATGCAGACGATGTCTCTGTGTCCCAGCTCCAGCAGATGCTGCACCGCCATGTGGGCGCCGGTCCGGGCGTTGTCGTTGATGACATTGGCGAAATCGCACTCCGTGCCCCAATCCAGTACCACCTGCGGCACGTTCTTGTGGATGCGCAGCATGTCGCGCAACGGGGTGTCGATATCGGTACCCAATACCAGCAGGCCATCCACCCGTTTTTCCATCAGCATTCTCAGGTAATGCTGTTGGCGAGGCGGCTGGTTTTCGGTGTTGCAGAGGATCAGGCTGTAGCCCTGTTCGAAGCAGTACGCTTCAACCCCTTGCACCACTTCTGCGAAGAAGGGGTTTACGCTGGTGGTCACCAGCATGCCGATGGTCTTGGTCGAATTTATTTTAAGACTGCGCGCTACCGAGTTGGGCGCGTAGTTGAGTTCTGCCACCGCCTCAATCACTTTCTGGGTCGCGTCTTCGCTGACCCTGCGAGTGTGGTTGAGCACATGTGAGACGGTGGAGATGGATACGCCTGCACGCGAGGCGACATCCTTGATAGTGGCCATCTCTGTCTCCTGACTGTCAAAGGCGGAACATTAGCAGATTTCCCGAATAAAGGCTTGGTTTTAACGAGCTCTGCCACGGAATTGTCAATAGGGGCTAATTTAGGCACTCATTTCTGTTTGCGCAAACGGATTGTGGTCAAAATGGGAGCTCCGTCAGAGTAAAATATCGCCAGATTAATCCTCTGATATTTGTCAGAATTAACAGTAGTTAAAAAGATGTTAAGCTTTCACATCGATATTAAATTCCAAATTATAGAAACAAACAGCCATTTTATTTCAAAATACTCCCAAACAACCCCACTCGCTCAGTATCTTTAACAGCTTGTTATTGCCCCACGAGGAATGATAGAACCATACCTATAGCCGGACGCACGGGATGTAGATCCGGAATGGCACACGGAAATGAAACAATCCACTGATTAAGGGACGAATCAATGCATAAGTTGAGCAAAATTACAGTTGGCGCAGCGGTTTCTTTGGCTCTGTTTGGATCGATCTCCATCGCCCACGCGGCAGACACCATCAAGATTGGTATCGCAGGGCCGGTCACCGGCCCGGTCGCCCAGTACGGTGACATGCAGTTCATCGGCGGCAAGATGGCGGTCGAGCAGATCAACAAGGCTGGCGGCATCAATGGCAAGCAGATCGAAGCGATTGTCTATGACGATGCCTGCGATCCCAAGCAGGCGGTGGCCGTCGCCAACAAGGTGGTGAACGATGGCGTCAAGTTCGTGGTCGGTCACCTCTGCTCCGACAACACCCTGCCCGCCTCCGACATCTATGAAGACGAGGGGATCCTGATGGTCACCCCCGCCTCCACCAACCCCAAGATCACCGAGCGTGGTTACCAGCTGACCCTGCGCACCATCGGCCTGGATAGCGATCAGGGCCCGACGGCGGCCAAATACATCATCGAGCAGGTCAAACCCCAGCGCGTGGCCGTTATCCACGACAAGAAGCAGTACGGTGAAGGGATCGCCTCCAGCGTGAAAGCTGCGCTCGACAAGGCTGGCGTGAAAGTGGTGGCCTTTGAAGGGATCACCGCCGGTGACAAGGACTTCTCCGCCCTGATCGCCAAGCTGCAGAAAGAGAACGTCGATTTCGTCTACTACGGCGGCTATCACCCTGAGCTGGGTCTGATCCTGCGTCAGGCTGGCGAGAAGGGGCTGAAGGCCAAGTTCATGGGCCCGGAAGGGGTGGGTAACAAGGACATTTCCGCCATCGGTGGCCCGGCGTCTGAAGGGCTGCTGGTAACCCTGCCAAACAAGTATGATCTGGTGCCGGCCAACGCCCCGCTGGTTGCCGCGTTCAAGGCCAAGGGTCAAGACTCCTCCGGCCCGTTCGTCTGGACCACCTATGCCGCGATGCAAAGCCTGGCTGCCGGTATCACCAAGGCTGGTGAAGATGACCCGGCCGCCGTTGCCGCCGCCATCAAGGCTGCACCGATCGATACCGTGATGGGTTCCTTGGCCTGGGCACCGAACGGTGACCTGAAAGGCTTCGAATTCGGTGTGTTCCAGTGGCACGCTGACGGCACCTCCAGTCAAGTCAAATAATCTGCCGATCGGGGGTGAGTACGCTCACCCCCTCCTTTCTTTGCGGGCAAGTACAGGGAACGCAGTATGTCCGAACACCTCCTCTATCTGGTTCAGCAGCTGCTGAACGGATTAACCATAGGCAGCACCTATGCGTTGATCGCCATCGGCTACACCATGGTTTATGGCATCATCGGCATGATCAACTTCGCCCACGGCGAGGTTTACATGATCGGCTCCTATGTCGCTTTCATGGTGATGGCGGGGCTCATGATGATGGGCATCGACAGCACCTTTCTGCTGTTGGGGGGCGCCTTCCTGGTCAGCATCATCATCACCGGCACCTATGGCTGGAGCATAGAGCGGGTCGCCTACCGGCCGCTGCGCGGTGGCAACCGGCTGATCCCCCTCATCTCCGCCATCGGCATGTCGATCTTCCTGCAGAACATGATGCGGATGGCGCAGGGCTCGCGGGACATCGCCATGCCCAGCCTGATCTCCGGTGGCTGGACCCTGGGCGGCGAGGATGGTTTTCAGGCCAGCCTCTCCTATATGCAGCTCATTATCTTCGTGGTGACCTTCATCACCATGCTGGCGCTGACCCAGTTTATCAACCGCTCCCGCATGGGCCGCGCCTGCCGCGCCTGTTCGGAAGATATCAAGATGGCTAACCTGCTGGGCATCGACACCCACGTGGTCATCTCCATCACCTTCGTGCTGGGGGCTGCGCTGGCCGCAGTGGCCGGGGTGCTGCTCGGCATGTATTACGGCGTCATCAACCCCTATCTCGGCTTTATGGCCGGTCTGAAGGCTTTCACCGCCGCTGTATTGGGCGGTATCGGCAGCATTCCCGGCGCCGTGCTGGGCGGCCTGCTGCTCGGCGTTGTTGAAGCGCTCACCGCCGGTTATCTCAGCACCGAGTACAAGGATGTGATGGCGTTTGCCCTGCTCATTTTTGTGCTGCTCTTTATGCCGACCGGCATTCTGGGTCGTCCGGAGGTCGAGAAGGTATGAAAAACCAATCTATGCATGTTCTCGTGCAGCTGTTTATGTCCATATGCGGCATTCTCGGTCGTCCGGAAGTGGAGAAAGTGTGATGAAACATCAATTTATCCACGCCTGTATCGCCAGCCTGGTGCTGCTGGTGCTCTCCTTCTGGCTGCTCGGCTTCAAGCTGGAGACCGACGGCTCCCGCCTGCTGGTGGTGAGCCGCCTCGATGTGTCGCTGGCCTGGCTGCTGGGGGGGGCCACTCTCGTTTTCTGGTTCCAGATGCTGCGCGGCCAGATTGCCAAGCTGTTTCAGGCCTCCATCAGTGGCTTCTCGGTCGGCTTCACCAAGCTGGTGCTGCCGAGCCCGGAAGAGGCGCCCAAGCTCTATAACCTCACCGCCGTGCTGGTGCTGCTGTTCGCGGTGAGCTGGCCCTTTATGGCCTCTCGCGGCGCCATCGATCTCGCCACCCTCACCCTGATTTACATCATGCTGGGGCTGGGGCTGAACGTGGTGGTCGGCCTCGCCGGTCTGCTCGATCTCGGCTATGTCGGCTTCTACGCGGTCGGTGCCTACAGCTATGCCCTGCTCAACACCTACTTCGGACTGAGCTTCTGGGAGTGCCTGCCCATCGCCGGGCTGATGGCCGCTACCTTCGGCTTCCTGCTCGGTTTCCCGGTGCTGCGGCTGCGGGGGGACTATCTGGCCATCGTCACCCTGGGTTTTGGCGAGATCATCCGCATCCTGCTCAACAACATGACCACCCTGACCGGCGGCCCGAACGGGATCTCCGGTATTCCCAAACCGACCCTGGGGGGGCTGGAGTTCAACCGCACCGTCAAGGATGGCGGCTTTGATACCTTCCACAACTTCTTTGGCATTACCTACAACGCCAACCACAAGGTGATCTTCCTCTACCTGATGGCGCTGGTGCTGGTGGTGGTGACCCTGTTCGTCATCAACCGCCTGCTGCGCATGCCGCTGGGCCGCGCCTGGGAAGCGCTGCGGGAAGACGAGATCGCCTGCAAATCGCTGGGGCTCAACCCCACCATCATCAAGCTGACCGCCTTCACCATTGGCGCCTGCTTTGCAGGATTCGCCGGCAGCTTCTTCGCCTCGCGGCAGGGCTTTATCAGCCCGGAGTCCTTCGTCTTCATCGAGTCGGCCATCGTGCTGGCGATTGTGGTGCTGGGCGGCATGGGCTCCCAGATCGGGGTGGTGCTGGCCGCCATCGTGATGACGGTGCTGCCGGAGCTGGCCCGCGAATTTAACGAGTACCGCATGCTGATGTTCGGCCTCTTGATGGTGTTCATGATGATCTGGCGGCCACAGGGATTGCTGCCGATGACCCGTCCGCATCTGGAGTTGAAGAAATGAGTAC
>NZ_JBODRQ010000157.1:0-6677 GCF_050633025.1 Aeromonas sp. | reverse complement strand
TGGCCCGCCTGTTATGGCATAGCGTCGATCAGGTCAACTGACCGTGGCAGTGCTTGTACTTCTTGCCGGAACCACACGGGCAGGGATCGTTTCGACCGACCTTCTGCTCGTCACGTACGAAGGTGGTGTGGCCCTCTTCGCCTGCGGCCTGTTCATCGGCCAGCTGGCTCTCTGCAGCGGCGTGGGTGTAGGTGCGGGGAGCAGCTTCTGCCTGCTGGCGCTGCTGCTCTTCCATCGCCTCCACATCGCGCTCCTGCACCTGAACACGGCTCAGGATGCTGACCACGTCGCGCTTGAGGGTTTCCAGCATCTGGGTGAACAGATCGAAGGATTCGCGCTTGTACTCCTGCTTGGGGTTCTTCTGGGCGTAACCGCGCAGATGGATGCCCTGACGCAGGTGATCCATGGCCGCCAGATGCTCTTTCCACAGACCATCCAGGGTTTGCAGCATCACCGCTTTCTCGAAGTTGCGCAGCACCTCTTTGCCGACCAGCTCTTCCTTGTGGGCATAGAGCTTGGTGGCTTCGTCCAGAATGCGCTCGCGCAGCTTCTCTTCATACAGCTTGTCATCTTCCGCCAGCCACTGTTGCAGTGGCAGATCTAGCGCGAAGTCGGCCTTCAGTCGAGCTTCCAGACCCGGTACATCCCACATCTCTTCCAGAGACTGGGGCGGGATGTACTCGTCGATCACGGCGCCGTAGACATCATCACGGATAACGTGGATGGTCTCGGAGATATCGTTGGTATCCAGCAACTCGTTGCGCTGCTCGTAGACCACCTTGCGCTGGTCGTTGGCCACGTCATCAAACTCCAGCAAGCTCTTGCGGATGTCGAAGTTGCGACCTTCCACCTTGCGCTGGGCGTTTTCGATCGCCTTGGTGACCCACGGGTGCTCGATGGCTTCGCCCTCTTCCATGCCCAGCTTCTTCATCATGCCGGTCACGCGATCGGAGGCGAAGATCCGCATCAGGGTATCTTCCATGGAGAGGTAGAAACGGGAGGAGCCGGGGTCACCCTGACGACCGGAACGGCCACGCAGCTGGTTGTCGATACGACGGGATTCGTGACGTTCGGTACCGATAATGTGCAGACCGCCAGCGGCCAGCACCGCATCGTGACGCACCTGCCAGGCGGCTTTCAGCTCGGCAATCTGCTCGCTGGTCGGGTTTTCCAGCTTGGCAATCTCTGCCTGCCAGTTGCCCCCGAGCACTATGTCAGTACCACGACCGGCCATGTTGGTGGCGATGGTGACAGCGCCAGTCTGACCGGCCTGGGCGACGATCTCCGCTTCCATGGCGTGGAACTTGGCGTTCAGCACCTTGTGCGGGATCTTCTCCTTGGTCAGGATGCCGGAGAGCAGCTCGGAGTTCTCGATAGAGACAGTACCAACCAGTACAGGCTGGCCCTTGGCCACACACTGACGGATATCTTCGATGATGGCGGCATACTTCTCATTGGCGGTCAGGTAGACCAGATCGCCCATGTCTTTGCGCACCATCGGCTTGTTGGTCGGGATAACCACGGTATCCAGGCCATAAATCTGCTGAAATTCAAAGGCTTCGGTATCCGCAGTACCTGTCATGCCCGCCAGCTTGTTGTAGAGACGGAAGTAGTTCTGGAAGGTGATGGAGGCCAGCGTCTGGTTCTCGTTCTGGATCTTCACCCCTTCCTTCGCTTCAACGGCCTGATGCAGACCATCGGACCAGCGACGACCCGGCATGGTACGGCCGGTGTGCTCGTCAACGATGACGATCTCATCTTTCTGGACGATGTAGTCCACGTTGCGCTCGAACAGAGTGTGAGCACGCAGACCCGCATTGACGTGGTGCAGCAGGCTGATGTTGGAGGCGGAGAACAGGGAGTCGTTCTCGTCCAGCAGCCCCTCTTTCTTGAGCAGCTCTTCCACGAAGATCTGGCCGTTTTCGGTCAGCAGGGCCTGACGGTTCTTCTCGTCTACTGTGTAGTGACCGTCGCCGGTGTACTCTTCGGTGTCTTCCTTGTCCTGCTTGACCAGCAGCGGGATCAGCTTGTTGACGCGGATATAGAGCTCTGAGCTGTCTTCGGCCGGGCCGGAGATGATGAGCGGAGTACGGGCTTCATCGATAAGCACCGAGTCCACCTCATCCACCAGCGCATAGTTGAGCGGACGCTGTACGCGCTGCTCGGGCGAGAACGCCATGTTGTCGCGCAGGTAGTCAAAACCGAATTCGTTGTTGGTACCGTAGGTGATGTCGGCGGCGTAGGCGTCACGCTTCTGGGACGCATCCATACCGGGCACGTTGCAGTCGACGGTCATGCCGAGGAAGGCGAACAGCGGGCGGTTCGCCTCCGCATCACGCTTGGCGAGATAGTCATTCACCGTCACGACGTGCACACCACGGCCACTCAGGGCGTTCAGGTAAGCTGGCAGGGTTGCGGTCAGGGTTTTACCTTCACCGGTTTTCATTTCCGCGATGCGGTTGGAGTTCAGCACCATGCCGCCGATCAGCTGCACGTCGAAGTGACGCATGCCAAACACCCGCTTGGAGGCTTCACGCACGGTCGCGAACGCTTCCGGCAGCAACTGCTCCAGGGTCTCACCCTGCTCGATACGCTGACGATATTCAGCCGTTTTGGCCTGCAACTCGGCATCGGAGAGAGCCTCGAACTGCGGCTCCATGGCATTGATCTGTTTTACAATTTTGCGCAAAGCCTTGAGCGTTCTGTCGTTCCGGCTGCCGATAATCTTGGTAAGCAGTGTGCTAATCATGGGTACCAACTATTTCTGGTTATAAAAGCGTTCCGTCACTGGAACCTGAAGAAAAAAACCTAACCCCGTCTGGCACTGAGAAAGCGTGCGGGGTTGACCTGACGACCATCTTTCAACACTTCGTAATGCAAATGGACCCCGGTCGCGCGACCGGTGCGTCCCATCAAGGCAATCTTCTGACCCTGATCAACCAGGGTGCCCACCTCGACCAGCAACTTGGAGTTGTGGGCATAGCGGGTGATCAGACCATTGCCGTGATTGATCTCCACCATGTTGCCAAATTCCGGATGACGGCCCGCCCAGCTGACAATGCCGGGACCTGTGGCCAGAATGGGGGTTCCGGGTTTGCCACGGTAATCGACCCCTTTGTGCATCTTTGCACGCCCGTTGAACGGATCGACCCGTCCACCAAAACCGGACGAGACCCAAACTCGCTCCTGTTTGACTGGCGTGCCGGAAATAAAACCGGCATCAGTGATATGGTGATTCATGATGAAAGATTCAAGTACCGACAGCTGCTCTTCGCGGCTGCTGAGCTGCTGGCTGAGGTGTTTCATCGAGGCTTGCAGCTCGTTAAGGCTCACTTCCAGCTCTTCATCATAAGAAGGGCCGCCCATGGGGGGCAGCTCTTTGAAATTGAACTCGTCGGGATCGAGATCGGCCTGCTCGGTCAATCGTTCGCCAAGGGCATTGAGACGGCCAAGCTGGCCCTGCATGGTGCCCACCTGGGCTGCCAGCATTGCCAACTGTTCACGGGCTTCGTCGCCACTCTGGTCAACGGACTGTTGCTCGGCAACGGCAAGCGCCACTTCCAGCGCCTCCATTTTCTGGTGCCAGCTCTGCCAGAGCCAACCACCACCAAGGGCCAACAGGGAGAAAAGAATACCGCCGACCCAGGCCAGACGTTGTGTGGGCAGGTGCAACTTGCGTCGCTGCTTGCCGTGGAGGATCAGCGTAATGCTCATAGAAATCAGTCTGCTCGGTCAGGTGCGGCCAGGAGCCTGCACGGGAAATAAAACCGGGAGATAATCGGTATTAAAGGATGGAGTAAACAAATGACGGAACGTCGGTGCGGAGAGAGGACCGACGTTCCGTTGCACAGCTATCAGGCCAGAACCAGACCGTCATCGTAGTAAGCGATAGGCGCTTTGTCGCCCTCACCCTCGAAGGTCACCAGTTCCCAAGCCTCCCGCTCGGCCAGCAAGGCACGCAGCAGCTTGTTGTTCAGGGCATGTCCGGTCTTGTAGGCACGGAATTCACCGATGATGCTGCGGTTACACATATAGAGGTCACCGATCGCGTCCAGCATCTTGTGCTTGACGAAC
Source organism: Aeromonas sp. (assembly GCF_050633025.1). Classification (GTDB taxonomy): domain Bacteria; phylum Pseudomonadota; class Gammaproteobacteria; order Enterobacterales; family Aeromonadaceae; genus Aeromonas. The sequence goes on along the minus strand of NZ_JBODRQ010000157.1, from coordinate 2,603 downwards.
TCGTCCTCATAACGCAAACCGTCTTCGTTCAGCACCCGATAGTCGTCCAGTACCACGGCGTTTTCCAGGCTTCCGCCCAGCGCCAGGTTCTGGGAACGCAGGTACTCGATATCACGCATGAACCCGAAGGTACGGGCACGGCTGATCTCTTTCACGAAGGAGGCACCGGAGAAATCCAGTACGCAACGCTGATTGCGCCCTTCAAAGACCGGATGCTGGAAATCGATCTCGAGATCCATCTTGAAGCCGTTGCGATAGGGGTGGAATTCCGCCCACTTGTCACCGTCTTCAACCCGGATGCTCTTCTTGATCCGCACAAACTGCTTGGCAGCATTCTGCTCACGGATCCCGACTTCCTGCAGCAGGTAGATAAAGGGATGCGCACTGCCGTCCATCACCGGGATCTCGGGCGCGTCAACCTCGACATAGAGGTTGTCGATCCCCATCCCGGCCAGCGCGGCAGAAAGGTGCTCAATGGTAGAGACACGGACACCGGCTTCGTTAACCAGAGCGGTACAGAGCACGGTATCGCGCACCTGATCGGCATTGGCTGGCAGCTCCACCACAGGATTCAGGTCGGTACGCAAGTAAACGATTCCTGTGTTCACAGGCGCCGGACGGAACGTCATGGTGACTTTCCGGCCCGAATGCAGGCCGACACCAGTCGCCTGTACACTCGTTTTCAAGGTTCTTTGTCTAATCATGGGTGTACCCTAAACAGCTTAAAATCCGGACCAGATGGTCGTTGGCAGGCCATCTTAGCACATTCCTTAAACAACAAACAAACAAGAGCCATAAGAGGCTTAGTCAGCTTGCTTGCGCAGGAACGCCGGAATATCCAGGTAATCCGGTTCACGACGAGCTTGCGGCTCGGCGTTGACCACCTTGGCCGGGGCTTCGTCCATCACGCGGCCTTGCATCATGTCGCTAACCAGCGGCTGACGCACCGGGCGCTCTTGCACCTGGCTGCTCTTGACCAAAGTGATGTCCGGCTTGCGCTCGGCACCGATACCGGTAGCAACCACGGTCACACGCAGTTCGTCGTGCATTTCCGGATCGATTACGGTACCCACAACTACAGTGGCGTTCTCGGAAGCGAAGGCCTTAACCGCGTTACCCACGGTTTCGAACTCTTCGATGGTCATGTCCATACCGGCGGTGATGTTGACCAGGATGCCACGGGCACCGGCCAGATCCACATCTTCCAGCAGCGGGCTGGAGATGGCTTTCTCGGCCGCTTCTTCGGCACGGTCATCACCAGAGGCGGAACCGGTACCCATCATGGCGGTACCCATTTCACGCATTACGGTACGCACGTCCGCGAAGTCGACGTTGATCAAACCCGGACGGGTGATCAGCTCGGCAATGCCCTGTACCGCGCCAAGCAGTACATCGTTGGCCGCCTTGAAGGCATCCAGCAGGGAGATACCGCGACCCAGCACCTTCAGCAACTTGTCGTTGGGGATGGTGATCAGGGAGTCGACGTTCTTGGAGAGCTCTTCGATACCGTGCGCGGCGAAGCCCATCCGCTTCTTCCCTTCAAAGGAGAACGGCTTGGTCACCACAGCAACGGTCAGGATGCCCATCTCGCGCGCCACTTCGGCCACGATCGGCGCAGCACCGGTACCGGTACCACCACCCATACCGGCGGCGATGAACACCATGTCGGAACCGGTCAGCAGCTCACGCAGCGCTTCGCGATCTTCCATGGCCGCATCACGACCCACTTCCGGATTGGCTCCGGCACCCAGACCCTTGGTGATGCCACCGCCGATCTGCAAGGTCGTGTTGGCGCTGGAGTTACGCAGTGCCTGGGCGTCGGTGTTGACAGTAATGAACTCAACACCCTCAATGTTTTGACGAACCATGTGCTCGACAGCGTTACCACCGCCGCCACCTACGCCGATCACTTTAATGACGGCTTCGTCAGTATGGCTATCCATAAATTCAAACATGTTGTCTCTCCGCTTTATTTGCCTGACTCAGCAAAATTCTTAGAACTCGCCACGCAGCCAGTTGCTAACCCGTTTGACCAGGCCACCGACGCTTGCCTTGGCAGCATATTCTTTGTTGCTACCTGTGGCTTGATGGGTGCGGCCATATTGCAGCAACCCGACCGCAGTCGAGTACACCGGTGCCTGCACGTAATCACTCAAACCACGTATGTTCATGGGCTCTCCCACCCGGACCTGGCTCTGGAAGATCTGCTCTGCACACTCCACAATGCCTTCAATCTGGGCTGCGCCGCCGGTCAAGACCACACCGGCTGCCAGCTGATGCTTGACCCCCTGCGCTTTCAACTCGCTTTGTACCCGCACCAGCTCATCATTCACCATGGAGAGCAACTCGGTGTAACGGGGCTCAATCACTTCAGCCAGTGTCTGCCGTTGCAGGCTGCGCGCCGGACGACCGCCGACACTGGGTACTTCAATATTGTCTTCCTTGCTGACCAGACGACCGAGGGCACAGCCGTAGCGCACCTTGATCGCTTCCGCGTCGAGCGGCGGCGTGCCGAAGGCGTAGGCGATGTCGCTAGTCACAGTGCTGCCAGCGTACGGGATCACCTTGGTGTGGCGCAGGGCACCGCCGGTAAACAGCGACAT
>NZ_JBODRQ010000156.1:0-6816 GCF_050633025.1 Aeromonas sp. | reverse complement strand
GAGATATAAGGGGTTTTACCCGTGGAACTAACCTGCCCCGCTCACAGCGGGGCGATCCGGGCGCCGTGGCGACAGTTCGCGTGGCCGCCTCACCGGATCTGTTAGAGCACTTACACTCCACAGAGCTTTCGCTCCTATTTTAAGCTTTCGCTAACCTGTGATGTTCTCGCTCAAACCACGATGTGGTTGTGAATGCACGCGCACTATAACTACTTACAACTACAGTTCCAATCGAAAAATAGACCTTTCACTAATCCTCACCAAAATTATTGATTAACATCACATTTTAAACTCGAGCTTGGTCATTAATCATCCAGAATGATTTCATCAAGATGAGCAACGCTCACTAGATATGGTGTTTAAAACTGTTTAAATCTCTCCATAATGAACTCCAGACCTCCCTTCTGCGCCATACCTTTAGCCTAGGGTCATCATCGTACTATAAGGCTTCACAATCGCTCGGGGCTGAGATACCCCTCCAACGTATCCAGCACGCTCTGTTTATCCCCTTCTGACAGCCCCAGAGCGCGGCGCTCTGGCAGGTTGATCTCGGGACGGCCGAACTGGTGGGCGGCACCGTATTCCTGCGGGGTGCCAAAGTAAAGAGAGCGGGGATCAGGCTGGGCTGCCAGCAGTTCTGGCAAAGCGCTGACCGCCGCCACGCCGTTCCCCTGCTCCAGTGAAGCGAACCGTGCCAGCAAGCTGGCCAGATAGTCGCTCGCCTCCACCAACCCCACCATATTGAGCGCACTCTCGTTATTTGCCATCTGATTCCCCCTGCTGCTTGTTGTGCCAACGACAAACTGACGTTACCGCCCCCTCACCCCAACCCTCTCCCGCAAGGGGAGAGGGGGCTAAAGAAGATCGGGCGCTAAAAACAGCCACCGCCATCACCCCTCCCCTTTATCAGCTGGCGGTTTGCTGGCCGACGTAGCGGCAACCAGTTGCGGCTCATCGGGTTCAGCCTGCGGGATCTGCATCTTCTTGTGAGCCCAGTCGAGCGGGATGCGCATGCCGCAGGCGGCCAGCTTGGGCAGGCTGTCGGCATAACGGCAGATATCCTCCGGCTCGGTCACATCAAACTCCAGCCGGGGACTACGGCGCGGCCCCTGGTAGCTCTTGCCATTCAGGGCATAGAGGGGATAGACCAGATCGCGGGTCAGGGTGGCGGCTAGCTGGCGGAGATCTGCATCCCGTACCTCCTGGCGCACCTCGTTATGGACATTGCCCAAAGCATTGGTCGAGCTCTTGCCGTCGGCCTGCGAGGTCAAGGTGCCCCCCAGAATGGCCTTGCTCATGGAGCGCTCGCACCAATCCATCATCACCACAAAGGGATCGGCCTGACCACTGGCGGCATTCTGGAACTCAATCTCCATCCCGCGCGGGATAATGCCCCCGGCGTTATGACCGATGGAGAGCACCGCCTGCAGCAGGGTTGCCTTCTCTTTCTCGGTCGCCCCTTCCGGGTATTTGCCAAGGCGCACCGGCAGGCCGTAGATCTCCAGAAACTCGGCAAGATCCCGCACGCTGTAGTTCTTGAACAGAAACGGCCAGATCAGGGTACGGACAAGGCCGGTGCGGGCCAGATACCCCGATTTGGACTTGGCCTTGTGCAGCAGCCAGCCAAACGGGTTGAGGGCAACCCCTTCATGGCTGTTATCCCGCAGCCGCAGCTGGTTGCGATCATCCGGGTGGGTCTGAAACCAGGCGGGATCACGCCAGATGATACCCTTGGGGATTTGCAGCCCCTCGACCATCTCCCAGCCGCTGAACTCCTGGGCACTGAACCCCTTGAGGATCCCGTCGGTGGCGTCAAAGATGGCATCATCCAACCAGGTGAAGTCCTCCAGCAGCTCCCGGATAAGCTCGGCATCAAGCTTCTCGGCCGGGGTGGCGTTGCGGGGTGGCTCGATTGTCCAGCTCACCCCAAGCAGGGCACGGCGGCGTTTGCCGAGCTCGCTCTGCAGGTGGGCATCCTTCTCCTCCATGTCTTCGGCCAGCTCGCACTGGGCGATCAGGCCCCCTTCCTCGGCCTCTTTCAGTGCAGCAGCCGCTTTTCCTGGGGTCAGCCCGATGGTCGGATGATCGCTGTAGTGACGGCGCAGCTGGGCCAACTTGACATCGTTCTCGGTCTGCGGCTCTTTTTCCAGGCTCATGGCTTTGCCATGGATATCAATGATCCTGCCCATTACCAGGCTCCTCGCTCATATCGGTGATAGTCATCGTTGTTGTCGCTGCCATGGTCATCACGTTTACCTGGTAGTGGGATGAACTCGATGGTGCCCCCCTCCATCCAACTGGCCCGCACCGCCATGGCCAAGGCCACCGCAAAGTCACCGTGGCGCTGTTGGCCCCCTTGGCCGGTGTTCTTGCCCTTGTCGATCTTGGGGATGCCGTTGATGACTTGGATTTTCCCCAAGTCATCCTGCACGTCCGCATGGCGCGGGATGGTCAGGTTGCCATCCTCAAATTCTGCCTTGAGCTTGGGCATCCACTCCCGATACCAAGGGTCATTGAGCATCACGCACTCGATCATGCTGGCGCCCCAGCGCAGTCTGGCAGACTCTGCCAGATAGCCGCCGTTACCGGTGGCATCGAAGGCCGCCGCAGTGAAACGGTGCAACCCCTGCAGCAGGTAGAACAGGATCTGGCGCTGACTCTCATAGGGGGCATTGACCAGCTCCACCACAAAGGGCACCCGTTTGCGCAAGTTGGTTGCAATGGAGAGCGGCACGAACACCGACAAGTCCCCCTTGCGGGCGAAGTCCTCTCCAAACGCATGACGACAACTGTGATCAAGCGCTTCCAGACAGGGCTTGAGGTTCTCCTCGCACCAGATATCCACTACTGCCTTGCGGCTCTCCTCACTCTGCAGCTCGAAGTCTTTGGGGGCGGTAAAGCGCAGGATGGGGATATCCGGTTGCATCGCCCGCTCGATCAGGGTGCGCTTGATATAGACACCGCTGCTCTGCTTGGGTACGCAGAAATACTCCTCAAGGGCATCCTCTTCGGTGGCGGTGGCCTTGAGCAGCCCCGCCTTCCAGGCGTCCTCAGCTTCCTGTGTCCAAAGGCCACCCTTAACCTGGCAGATCCGGCGATAGAGTCCCTGACGGCAGGCATCGTCCAAGCTGATGGTATGAATGGAATACGCTTTGCGGCCCGCTCGGCTGTCGTTTATCAGCTGGTTAAACAGGTTATCGACGCCGTTATGGGTACTGATCAACCGCACCTTGGCGCCCCACATGGTCAGCGCCATGGCGGCCTTGAGCACCTCGGCCAGTCGGTCGTGGAAAGCGGCCTCGTCGATGGTCACATTGCCCTGCATCCCCCGCAGGTTGGAGGGGTTGCTGGAGAGCGCCTGCACCTTGAAGCCCGAGGCGAAATAGACCACGAAGGTGAGGATCGCTTTATCCTCATCGTCGGTGAACACTTCCTCCTGGATCTCACCGGCCGCCTTGTTGTACGCCTTGGCCCACATCGCCACCGCATCGATAAACTCGCGGGCCATCTCCTTGTTACTGCCTACATAAAAGTGGTGGCAACCCCCTGCCGTTTTGGTCTTGGCGGCCGTCAGAGCAGCGTCGGCCGCCTCCGCCCAGGTGATACCGGTACGGCGGCTCTTCTCGGCAATCTTGAGCGGGCTCTCGTCGGCAATCCAGATCCGCTGGTACGGCAGCAAGACCTCCTCGGGGTTATATTCGGTACCCAGGGTCTGGGCCAACTGTTGGGCGATAGGGGTCTGAGCAATGGCGGTCATCAGGCAATCCCCAGGATTTCGCGGCGTATCTCGGCGGCGGCTTCACCGCTCAAGCCCGCCTGAGTCACGATGGCTTCAGTCTTGGCGGCGATCTCTTCGGCAAATGCCTGGCGGATCTCTTTCTCCCGCTTGTGACTCTGCATCGCGGTCGATTCGAGCCGCTGGGCCGCCAGCATGGCGTTCTTCAGCATGTCGATATCCACCGCCTCCTCCGGGTTCTGCACCTGAGCCAGCATCGCCTTGAACAACTGGGAACGGCCCAGCTCCAGAATGAGCTTGGTGGTCTCCCCCATCGGTTTATCGCCAAGCTGAGAGGTCAAGGCGGCCGTGGTTTCACGCAAATCCCGCAGGTGCTGGCCGACCTGTTCAACCTGGCTGGCATGACGGCTTAACCCGGAGCGGGAGAGCTTGAGATCATCGGGCAACCCCGCCTCCTCGATCAGACCGTTGATTTCATCCAGGATGGCGGCCTGACTGTTGCCTTTGTCCCGCAGCATCTCGTTGAGCGCGTTGCGGATAGACTCAGGCAGCAGCCACACCTTGCTGGCGCGGCCTCGGGTAGGCTTCTCACTCATGCTTAATCCTCCCCTTAATCCCCAGCCCTGGGCTTCTTGACGCCGGGCACCGTTGCCCGGCCCTCTGCCGCGTCCTGGCCCCGACCGGTCAAGTGAGCCACCTGCACAGTGGCCAGTCGCTCGATGCGCACCAGTCCCTGCTCTTCCAGCCAGGCCAGCAGGGTCTTCACCCGATCCCGCGTCACCCGGCCGGTACCCAGCTGGTCGAGGCAGTCATTGAGGATTGACTCGTTGGCGGCACCACCGATATCCAGCAGGGAGCGCAGGATCACCAGCCGCTGCTGGGCGTCCAATATCGCTTGAATACTCATGCCTTCTCCTTGAGTTCATTTTCCAACAGCAGATCGGCAAGGCGACGGGCTTGGCGCAGCTCCGGCTTCACCTCCCGCAACTCCCCCCGCAATTCGCTTATCTCCAACTGCAGCTTGTGCAGCTCACGCTCGCTCGGCAGATCAGCCAGTACCTGCTCCACCCGCTGTACTCTCTGCACCAGAGCAGTGAGGTCTTCGCGCTTGGCGTAGGTCTTGGAGAGCAAGATGATGACCACCAGACCCACCAGGCTGGCCAACGCATAGAGCGGGCCCCAGTTCTTAACGATGAATTCCCACACGGGTCGCCTCCTTGCGCTCATACAGGGTCTGGCACTCGATACAGCGCTCGGCACCAGGCTCGGCTGCAAGGCGGGAGGGCGGGATGGCTTCGTCACAATCGCAGCAGATACCATCGCCGTGTGGCCTTGCCCTGTTCTGGTGGGCTTCGATAATGCGCCCAGTCCGATCGGCATCGGCCTGCTGGGCGCGGTCTATATGGTCTGTCACATGACCTCTCTCGTATGGCTACTAACGGACGGTATGGGTCGCCTTGATGCGGCCCCAGATGGCGAGCAGGCCACCCACCGCACTGGCCAGATCCACCAGGGTGGATGCCAGGCTAGCTTGGGTACCCGCATCGACCGGCACACCGAACAGGCCCGCAATACCGGCCCCCACGGCAATCACACCACCGATCACGGTGCGGCTTTTGAAGGCAGACTTCGCTTGAGGTAACAGGGAATCAGGCATGATGGACTTCCTTTTGTTGAGGTTGGGAATGACGGGCACGGGCCCGCAGGCGATCCAGTTCGGTCACCGAACGCCACCCTTTCTCGAACAGGGATTGACGGGTCTTGTGGTGGCTATAGAGCGGGATCGCCTTCGGGTCAGCGATCTGATTGGCCAAAGCGGCCTTGAGATGGGCTTTGCGCCCATCCTTGAAGCAAGCGAGATAGCGGGGGTTCTTGAGCTCAGGAATGCCAAAGCAGCCCGCAGCCTGGATCGCGGCCGCCGCCTTCTGTTGCTTGATGGTCAGCACGCTCATACCACCACCTCGCCAACCACGTCAGAAAGGAGGTAGCTCTGCAGACGCAGCAGCCGGTTGATCCAGCCATCAGCATTGGCCCACTGGCTCGGGTCTTTGCGCACAATGCCGTGCATGAAGCTGGCCCGCTGCATCATCAGCGCCAGCAGGAACTGGCCCTCTCCCTTGGCGCCCAGTTGCTGCTTGAGCCTGCCAATAGATACCGGGCCAAGGCGACCATCTGCCATCACCCCCAAGACCTGCTGCAGCTGTTGGATAGCGCGTTTCGGCCCGTGATGCACCGCTGCATCAAACACGGCGATAGAGAGTGCAGGGCTTAAGCTCGCAATCAGGTCACAGCGGGCGGGCATCCAGTAGTTCTGGCGGTAAAAGGGCTCGGTATGGGCCGGGGTCAAATCACCAATAGCAATATCGGGTACCCCATCCCGATCGAGGTCGGCCATGCCGTCCTTCTTGCCATCGGCGGCATCGGCGATGCCGTACTTGGTATGACCACCACGGTCGGCGGGATGGTTGACTTCGCCCCCTTCCACATCGGGACGAAGCAGCCATTTAAGTGCGAGTGATAACATAAAGGCCCCTCGGTGAACTGCGTTATCAGCAGCGTACCGAGGGGCCTCTATGGCATGGGTTTATGGTGGGTTAGTACAGTGGTCTATTCAAAATTCATAGGAAGCTGGCGAAACGCAGTAATGTGTTCCAACACTTCATCAATGACATACTCAGAACGAATTTTGTTACCTTCTAACCACTGAGTTTTGGTGTACCTAACACGTAAGGTATCCCCGCTGCAGAATGCCTCTTGGCCAGAAGCAACTCTTGCAGTAAATCGATCATCCTCAACCAGAGCATAAATCTCTGCTGTTCCATCATGGAAACGCCACTTATTATCATCCTTGAACGTTAAAGAGACCAACCGAAACAGCCCTGTTCCACTGGTCGTCTCTGGCGTCACGTCCTCTGGCTTGGGTGAGTTAAACCATTCCCGCTCAGATTTGAGCACTTTGAGGTTCGTTGAACCTTCAATACCTGTTGAGAACAGCTCAATCCCTTCCTCAGCAAGTGGTGCCATCACCCCTTCCAAGGATTGCCGAACCTCATAAGAGCGGTACAAATCCAACACTGGGC
>NZ_JBODRQ010000155.1:0-6848 GCF_050633025.1 Aeromonas sp. | reverse complement strand
AGAGGGCTCCCGACGGGAGCCCTCTTTCATTCTGCGATCAGCACAGTGGGCCGACTCAGTAGTCGCCACAGGCCTTCTTGGCAGCAGTGATCATCGGGGTGATGGTCATGCCTTGCACCACGATGGAGAACATCACCACCGAGTAGGTCATCACCAGGATGACCTCCCGCAGGTCGACACCGTGTTCTGGGAGCATCATGACGCCGGAGGGGAGTGCCAGTGCCATCGCCATCGCCAGACCACCGCGCAGGCCACCCCAGGTGAGGATCCGTACCGAGAAGATGTTGTAATTGCGGAATCGGCGGAAAGCCACATAGGGCAGCGACACGCTGATAAAGCGGGCGCCCAGGCAGAGCGGCACCGCAATGACCAGCAGGATCCAGTCACGCCAGGCGAGATCCAGCAGTACCAGCGCCAGACCGATCAGCAGGAACAGCAGGGCGTTGAGGAACTGGTCCATCAACTCCCAGAAGTGATCCAGGTGATGGCTGCTCTGCTCGGAGAAGCCGGAGTGACGGGTCCAGTTGCCGATCATTATGCCGGTGACCACCATGGCCAGTGCGCCGGAGACGCCGATCATGTTGGCAAAGGCAAAGCCGGCGGTCGGGATACAGAGGGTTAGCAGCAGCTCCAATGAACCGTCATCGGTGGCGCTGATCATCACGTGGGCGATGAGGCCCAGCACGGCGCCGAACAGGATGCCACCGAGGGCTTCGTGCAGGAACAGACCGGCCACGCTACCGAAGGTGGGCTCGACACCGCCAAAGGCGACGGCAAACACGGTAGCGAAGATGACGAGGCCAACACCGTCGTTGAAAAGGGATTCTCCTTCGATCTGGATGGCGATCTGGGGTGGCGCTTTCATCTTCTTGACGATGGCCAGTACAGCAATCGGGTCAGTGGGGGAGATCAGCGCGCCGAACAGCATGCAGTAGACCAGCGGCAACTCCCAGCCTAGCAGCTTGGCGATAAACCAGAAGCCGTAGCCGATGAGGAAGGTGGAGAGCAGGGTGGCCACGATGGAGAGAATAGTGATCTCCCACTTCTGGCTACGCAGCGCCTTGAGGTTGATGCCGAGGCCACCGGCGAACAGCAGGAAGCCCAGAATCCCCTTCAGCAGGAAGTTCTGGAAGTCGATGCTCTCCATGGTCTTGACGGCCAGAGGTTCCAGATTGAACCAGCCCAGTTTGCCAAACAGCACCAGCAGTGCGGAGATCAGCATGGAGCCCGCAGTAATGGCGATGGTGGTCTGGATCTTCACAACATACTGGTTGGCAAAGGCAATAAAAATCGCCAACGCAGCCAGAAAACAGAGTGTGTAGTAGACGCTCATAGTTATTATTTTCTCGTTGGTAGACAGCAAGCACGTATCCCTATGCAGGACGGGCATAGGTTACTCTCGGACCCTATGTTACTCATTACCCATAAATGAGTATATGGTGATGTATTTGGACTGATAGACGGCTAGATTTCCATTTTATTTGTTTGCTGTTAGGATGCTGTTTACGCAGTTGCATGGATGTAAGAGGAATACGCGGTGTCGAACGTAATGTCGAGCAGAGAGCCGAGCAAGCAGTCGGACGTAACAAAGAAGCTGGAAACCTGCCTCCGGGAGCGGATCCTGATCATCGACGGGGCCATGGGCACCATGATCCAGGGCTACAAGCTGGGGGAGGCGGATTATCGGGGTGAGCGGTTTGCCGACTGGCATACCGACATCAAGGGCAACAACGATCTGCTGGTGCTGACCCGTCCGGCAGTGATCCGCGAGATCCACGAGCAGTATTGTGCTGCCGGGGCCGACATTCTCGAAACCAACACCTTCAACGCCACCCGCATCGCCATGGCCGATTACGAGATGGAAGAATTCTCGGCCGAGATCAACCGGGAAGCCGCCCGTCTGGCCCGCGCCGTGGCAGACGAGTGGACGGCAAAAGATCCCGACAAGCCGCGCTTTGTGGCCGGGGTGTTGGGCCCCACCAACCGTACCGCCTCCATCTCGCCGGATGTGAACGACCCCGGCAAGCGCAACGTCACCTATGACCAGCTGGTGGCCGCCTACACCGAATCGACCCACGCCCTGATCGAGGGCGGCGCCGACATCATTCTGATCGAAACCATCTTCGACACCCTCAACGCCAAGGCGGCCGCCTTTGCGGTGGAAGGGGTGTTCGAGGCGCTGGGCTACAGCCTGCCGGTGATGATATCCGGCACCATTACCGATGCCTCCGGCCGTACCCTCTCCGGCCAGACCACCGAAGCCTTCTACCACTCGCTGCGCCACGTCAAACCGGTATCGTTCGGCCTCAACTGTGCGCTTGGGCCCGATGAGCTGCGCCAGTATGTGGAGGAGCTGTCGCGCATCAGCGAATCCTGCGTCAGCGCCCACCCCAACGCCGGTCTGCCCAATGCGTTCGGTGAGTACGATCTCGATGCCATCGAGATGGCGGAGCATATTCGCGAGTGGGCCCAGAGTGGCTTCCTCAACATGGTCGGCGGCTGCTGCGGCACCACCCCGACCCATATTCGCGCCATGGCCGACGCCGTGGCGGGCATCAAGCCGCGTGTGCTGCCCGAGCTGCCGGTGGCCTGTCGTCTGTCGGGCCTTGAGCCGCTGATCATCACCCCCGAATCCATGTTCGTGAACGTGGGGGAGCGCACCAACGTCACCGGTTCGGCCAAGTTCAAGCGGCTGATCAAGGAAGGGCTCTACGATGAGGCGCTGGATGTTGCCAAGCAGCAGGTAGAGAACGGCGCCCAGATCATCGACATCAACATGGACGAGGGGATGCTGGACGCCGAAGCGGCCATGGTGCGATTCCTCAATCTCATTGCCGGTGAGCCGGACATCGCCCGGGTGCCGGTGATGATCGACTCCTCCAAGTGGGAGGTGCTGGAAGCGGGCCTCAAGTGTGTGCAGGGCAAGCCGGTGGTCAACTCCATCTCCATGAAAGAGGGGGAGGAGAAGTTTATCCAGCAGGCGAAACTGCTGCGCCGCTACGGTGCCGCCGTTATCGTGATGGCATTCGATGAAGCGGGTCAGGCCGATACCCGCGCCCGCAAGTTCGAGATCTGCCAGCGTGCCTACCGGATCCTGGTGGATCGGGTCGGTTTCCCGCCGGAAGACATCATCTTCGACCCCAACATCTTCGCGGTGGCGACCGGCATCGACGAGCACAACAACTACGCGGTGGACTTTATCGAGGCGGTGAAGGACATCAAGACGCACCTGCCCCACGCCATGATCTCCGGCGGCGTCTCCAACGTCTCGTTTTCGTTTCGCGGCAACGAGCCGGTGCGGGAAGCCATTCACGCCGTCTTTCTCTACCACGCCATCAAGAACGGCATGGATATGGGGATCGTCAACGCCGGTCAACTGGCCATCTATGAAGACATTCCGGCTGAGCTCAAAGAGAAGGTCGAGGCGGTGGTGCTCAACCTCAATGACAACGCCACCGAGGAGCTGCTGGCCATCGCCGAGAAGTATCGCGGTGCCGGTGCCCAGGCGGAGGATCCGCGGGATCAGGAGTGGCGCAGCTGGCCGGTGGGCAAGCGGCTGGAGCACGCGCTGGTCAAGGGGATCACCGACTTTATCGAAGAGGATACCGAGGAGGCGCGTGCTCAGGCCGAGCGGCCACTGCACGTCATCGAAGGGCCGCTGATGGATGGCATGAACGTGGTCGGCGATCTGTTCGGCGCCGGCAAAATGTTCCTGCCGCAGGTGGTGAAGTCGGCGCGGGTGATGAAGCGGGCGGTGGCCTACTTGCAACCCTATATCGAGGCGGAAAAATCGGGCGGCTCCAGCAATGGCAAAATCGTGCTGGCGACCGTGAAAGGGGATGTGCACGACATCGGCAAGAACATCGTCGGGGTGGTGCTGCAGTGCAACAACTTCGAGATTGTCGACCTCGGGGTTATGGTCTCCTGCGAGACCATTCTCAAGACGGCGCGTGAGGTCGGCGCCGATATCATCGGCTTGTCGGGCCTCATCACCCCGTCGCTGGACGAGATGGTGCACGTGGCCAAAGAGATGGAGCGTCAGGGCTTCAAGCTGCCGCTGCTGATCGGTGGTGCCACCACCTCCAAGGCCCACACTGCGGTGAAGATCGAGCAGAACTACTCGGAGCCTGTGGTCTATGTCTCCAACGCCTCCCGCGCGGTAGGGGTGGCCCAGAGCCTGCTCAGCCCGGATCTGAAGGAGGCGTTTGTCGCCCGTATCGACAAGGAGTACGAGATCGCCCGGGATCAGCACGCCCGCAAGCAGCCGCGCTCCCGCCCGGTCAGTCTGGCCCACGCCCGTGCCAACCGGCACCAGCTGGACTGGGTGGGCTACCAGCCGCCCAAGCCCCGCGAGCTCGGGGTGCAGAAGTTCGAAGATGTGGCCATTTCGGTGCTGCGCCCCTACATCGACTGGACGCCGTTCTTCCTCAGCTGGGAGCTGGCGGGCAAGTATCCGCGCATCCTCGAGGACGAGATCATTGGCGAGGAGGCAACCAAACTGTTTGCCGACGCCAACGCCATGCTGGATCAGCTGGAAAAGGATCAGAGCGTGCGCTGCGCCGGGGTGATCGGTCTGTTCCCGGCCAATGCGGTAGGGGACAGCATCGAAGTTTACAGTGACGAGTCCCGCACCGAGGTCATCAAGGTGCTGCACCACCTGCGCCAGCAGAGCGAGAAGCAGGGCTTCCCCAACTACTGTCTGGCGGACTATGTGGCGCCGAAAGAGAGCGGCAAGTCCGACTGGATCGGCGCCTTCGCGGTGACCGGCGGCATCGGTGAGGAGGCCATCGCCAAGGCCTACAAGGCGCAGCACGATGACTACAACGCCATCCTTATTCAGGCGGTGTGCGACCGTCTGGCCGAGGCCTTCGCCGAGTATCTGCACGAACAGGTGCGCAAGGTGCACTGGGGTTATGCCCCGGACGAGGCCCTCAGCAACGAGGAGCTCATTCGCGAGAACTATCAGGGCATCCGCCCGGCCCCCGGTTATCCGGCCTGCCCGGAGCACACCGAGAAGGGGAGCATCTGGGAGCTGCTGGAGGTGGAGCAGGCTATCGGTATGCAGCTCACCGAATCCTACGCCATGTGGCCGGGGGCGGCGGTGTCGGGCTGGTACTTCTCTCACCCCGAGAGCAAATACTTCGCGGTGGCGCAGATCCAGCAAGATCAGGTGGAGGATTACGCCGCCCGCAAGGGGATGACGCTGGCCGAGGCCGAGCGCTGGTTGGGACCAAACCTGAACTGACTCCCGCGTGACACCGGTTGATCTTTAACGAGAAACGGCGGCATCCTTGCACGGGTTGAACAACCTGCGCAGAGCCGCCGTTTAACCTGTTGGTCACAGTGACACGGTAGCGTGCGGTCTGGCGTGATTTGTCTTGTTGTCAGGAGAAACAATTGGCGTTGTCTTGGCGCTGTGGCACCTTATACTCTCCCGCCCCATCCTGCCCAGGCACAGCCTTCTAGCGGAATTGTCATGAAGATCGCCATTTTATCCCGTGAGCCAAACAACTACTCAACCCGCCGTCTGGTCGAGGTTGCGCAGGCGCGTGGTCATCAGGTAGAGGTGCTCGACACCCTGCGCTGCTATATGAATATCGCTTCCCACAACCCCTCCATTCACTACGAGGGTGGGGAGCTGGGAAGTTATGACGCCGTGATCCCCCGGATCGGGGCCAGCATTACCGCCTACGGCACCGCCGTGCTGCGCCAGTTCGAAATGATGAACACCATGGCCCTCAACAGCTCGGTGGCCATCAGCCGTTCCCGCGACAAGTTGCGGGCGATGCAGCTGCTCTCCCGCCACGGTATCGGTCTGCCCATCACCGGTTATGCCCACAGCACCCACGACGTGCCAGCCCTCATCACCATGGTGGGCGGGGCGCCGCTGGTGGTGAAGCTGCTGGAGGGAACCCAGGGGATTGGCGTTGTGTTGTGCGAGACCCAGAAAGCCGCCGAGAGCGTGATCGAGGCCTTTATCCAGACCAACAACAACATTCTGGTGCAGGAGTATATCCACGAGGCCAATGGCTCCGACATCCGCTGTCTGGTGGTCAACGGCAAGGTGGTGGCAGCAATGCGCCGTCAGGCCCAGCCCGGGGAGTTTCGCTCCAACCTTCACCGTGGCGGCGAGGCCTCGGCGATCAAGATCACCCCGGAAGAGCGTGCTACCGCGGTACGCGCCGCCAAGATCATGGGGCTGGATGTGGCGGGGGTGGATATCCTGCGCAGCGCCCGCGGTCCGCTGGTGCTGGAGGTCAACTCCTCCCCCGGCCTGCAAGGGGTGGAAGCCGCCTCCGGCAAAGATGTGGCCGGCAAGATCATCGAGTTCCTCGAACTCAAGGCGAGCCGCAAGAATAAACCGGCGGAGTGAGCCTATGGCTTGCATCCGTCAGATAAAAGAAGACCAACCATCACGGCAAGATCGGCAATGAATCAACTAATCAGCTATATCAGGGCCATTCATCGACAGGCGAGCCCCGTCACTCTCACCCGTCAAGAGAGTGAACACTATAGCGAGCATGATGAGAGCGGCACTGTGATCCGGCACCAGATAACCACCAGCTGGTTTGCCAATGGAGTCGTCATCCGCCAGCAAACCGAACAGGGCGAAGTGCCATCGCAGCAGCTTTGCGCCGAGTGCTGGATCAGCTATCGGGTCATCGCCAGTCCCATACCCATCACTCCAGCCCGCAAGCTATTTCACAACCACTGTCAGGAGCGATTCTGGTTGAAGGTGCAGGGCATCACGCCACAAGGGTGATTGGTGTGCCCATGAACAGAATCGGCAGGGAGAAATGCAAAGAGGCTCCAAAGAGCCTCTTTTTGTATCCGTGTCTGAACCCGAC
>NZ_JBODRQ010000154.1:0-7067 GCF_050633025.1 Aeromonas sp. | reverse complement strand
AACCGATCCAGCCGCTTGGCAAGGTGGCCTCAGGCGGTGAACTGTCACGTATCAGTCTCGCCATCGTGGTGATCAGCGCCCGCAAAGTCTCAACCCCGACCCTGATTTTCGACGAAGTAGATGTGGGGATCAGCGGCCCGACCGCCGCCGTAGTAGGTCGCCTGCTGCGCCTGCTCGGGGAGTCCACTCAGGTGATGGTGGTCACTCACTTGCCTCAGGTGGCTGGCAACGGCCACCAGCACATGGTGGTGAGCAAGCATACCGACGGCAAAACCACCGAAACCCGGATGGATGCACTCGACCAGAATGCCCGCCTCAATGAGCTGGCACGCCTGCTCGGTGGCGACCAGATCACCGACAACACTCTGGCCAATGCCCGCGAGCTGCTGCGTCGCTGAATCAGGCAATAAAGCCGATTTGCAGCGATGGCGACTGACAGAGCTGACCAAACATGCTGACTGCGCAGGCACAGGCGGAAGCCATGGCCTGCGCAACCAGCAATCAGCAATCAGCAATCAGCAATCAGCAATCAGCAATCAGCAATAGCCAATAGCCAATAGCCAATAGCCAATAGCCAATAGCCAATAGCCAATAGCCAACTGTGAGCACCGAACTCTCGTCAGGATTACCGACCCAGATCAATAAAATGGCGAGTTAGGCGAAGCTGGCAGCAACATGGGCGAGGATCCGGTTGCCTTCATGTGACGGATTTCGCATAGTGTTGCCCCCCTTTATGGGTATCCAATTGTGAGGCTTTGTCTATGATCCACGTTTTTGGTCACAAGAATCCTGATAGCGACAGTATCTGCAGTGCGCTGGTTATCACCGACTGGCTCAATGGCCAGGGCCGTCAGGCCACCCCATGGCGTCTGGGTGACCTGCGCACCGAAACCCGTTTTATTCTGGAGCAGGCAGGCGTCAGCGAACCCGAGTTGCTGACCAAAGATCTGACCGGTGAAGATGTCTGGCTGGTGGATTTCAGTGATCTGGAACAGGGCCCTGCCACACTGACACAAGCCAATGTACTGGGTCTGGTGGATCACCACCGACTCGGCACTCTGGTCACCCAGTCTCCGCTGGATGCCTGGATCCGTGCCGTCGGCTGCACCTGCACCATCGCCTTCGATCTGCTGAGTCAGCAAGGCACCGTGACCCGCAGCCAGGCTCGCCTGATGCTGGGTGCCATCATGAGCGACACCCTCTGTCTCACCTCGCCGACCACCACCGAGCAGGACAAGCTCGCTTGTGAGCGTCTGGCACCGCTGGCAGAAGTATCACTGGCCGAATTCGGCCAACAGCTGCTGATGGCGAAAACCGACCTGAGCGGCCTGACTCCGGCTCAACTGCTGCAGCAGGATGAGAAAGCGTTCCAGGCGGAAGGTTGCAGCTTCATCATGAGCCAGATCGAAGTGGGCAGCGAGCAGCAGCTGGCCGAGCACCTGCCAGCCCTGCAGCAGGAGATGACCCAGCGCGTGGCGAGCGAAGGGCTCGACTTCTTCGTGTTGATGGTGACTGACCTGACTGCGGCTGCCAGCCGTATCTACTTTACCGAGCACGCTAAAGTACCGGCAGAGTCCAGCTACCACCCGGGCTTTGTCAGCCGCAAGAAGCAGGGTCTGCCCTGGGTGATGGATCTGCTGGCCAAGGCCTGATCCTCACGCTCCATAATCCATGCCAAAGCCCTGCCTCTGCGCAGGGCTTTTTCATCGCCAGCGCCAGCCGTACTCCCCATCCTCTTGCTCACCACTGCGGTCTCTCGCTTACTCTTTTCTCGGCTTATTGACAGTTAACGCCATAACTTTGCTTACATATTTGCGGCTGTTATTTATCAGGGCTTTGCTGCAGGATAATCGCCGTGCACAACCTTTTCCGTTTCCATTCAGGTGATCGATGAACATAACCCCCAAGCAGAGAACCCTGGCCATCACCATGCTGATCGCCGTGGTGCTCCTCGGCTGGCTACTCTGGCCAAGTCAACCCCCCAAGGCGATGCTGACCGCTCAGGTGACCCGCGAGGATATCGCCCAGACCGTGCTGGCCAGTGGCGTGCTGCAGGCCGTGGAGCAGGTGGATGTGGGGGCCCAGGTCTCCGGTCAGGTCACCAAGCTGGCCGTCGAAGCCGGTGATAAGGTCAAACAGGGAGACCTGTTGGCCGAGATCGATCCCCTGATTGCCCAGAACAACCTCAAGACGGCCGAGGCGGAGCTCGCCAGCAACCGCGCCCAGCTCAAGATCAAGCAGGCACAACTCAAACAGAACGAGCTCGCCTGGCGGCGCCAGCAGCAGATGTTCAAGCAGGAGGCGAGCTCACGGGCCGATCTGGAGAGTGCCGAGGCACTGCTGGCTGTCACCCGCGCCGAACTGCAAAACAGTCAGGCCAATATCGACAACGCCCTGATCAAGGTTGATCGGGCCAAGACCGAGCTGGGCTACACCAAGATCCTGGCGCCGATGGATGGCACCGTCATCAGCATTGTGACCCGTCAGGGCCAGACCCTGGCTGCCAGCCAGACAGTGCCGACCGTGCTCAAGCTGGCCAACCTCGAGACCATGACAGTCAAGGCGCAAATTTCCGAAGCCGATGTCACCAAGGTCAAAGCCGGCATGCCGGTCTACTTCACCCTGATCGGTGATCCGGACACCCGCTATCAGGGGAAATTACGCGCCGTAGAGTTAGCGCCCACCAACATCAACGATCAGGCTGCAACCGGTACCACCACCAACAATGCGGCTGTCTACTACTACGCCCTGTTCGATGTGCCCAATCCCGACCATACCCTGCGGGTGGCAATGACCACCCAGGTGACCATAGTGCTCGGCGAACGCAAGCAGGTGCTCACTGTGCCGCAAACTGCCCTCGGCAAGTCGCTGGGTGATAACGAGTATGAAGTCACCGTGATCAAGGACGATGAGACGACCGAAACCCGCCATATCAAGACCGGTATGAAGGATGAGATCCGCATTGAGGTGATCAGCGGGCTGAGTGAGAAGGAGGAGGTGCAGCTCAATCACGGTGCACCCGCCGACAATGATGAGATGGCGGTGATGCTATGAGTGAGCCCCTGAACCAGCTGCCGTTGATCCAGCTGAAAGGGGTCGAGCGACGCTACCAGAGCGGCGACAGCGAAGTCACCGTGCTCCACCCTCTTGACCTCACCATCACGGCAGGAGAGATGATCGCCATTGTCGGCACATCCGGCTCCGGCAAGTCGACCCTGATGAACCTGCTGGGTTGTCTGGATAGCCCGAGCGGCGGCCAGTATCTGTTTCGCGGTCAGGACACCGCCACCATGGATGCGTTGGCGCTGGCCCGGCTGCGCTGCCACCACTTCGGTTTTATCTTTCAGCGCTACCACCTGCTGCCCCATCTCGATGCCGCCGCCAACGTGGAGATCCCCGCCGTCTATGCCGGTACCAGCCGCCCGGATCGCCAGGCGCGCGCGCGTCAGCTGCTAGTCAGATTGGGGCTGGCCGATCGCAGTCACCATACCCCGGGCCAGCTCTCCGGCGGTCAGCAGCAGCGGGTCAGTATCGCCCGGGCGCTGGCCAATGGCGGCGAAGTGATCCTCGCCGATGAACCGACCGGCGCACTGGATAGCCAGAGCGGCAAGGAGGTGATGGCGATCCTCAAGGAGCTGCACGCTCAGGGCCACACCATCATTCTGGTCACCCACGATATGAACGTGGCCAGCCATGCCGACCGTATCATCACTCTCAAGGATGGTCGGATTGAACAAGATAGCGGCCCCTGCCAAACGGCCGTGTTGGCTCCAGCCACCGCCACAGCCCCTCAAAAAATAGTGCTCACTAAAGGTGCCATGGGCCACGACTGGGATCGTTATCGGGAAGCGGGACGGATGGCGATGCATGCCATGCTCGCCCACCGGATGCGCACCTTCCTCACCATGCTCGGCATCATCATCGGCATCGCCGCAGTGGTGAGCGTGGTCGCTCTTGGTCAGGGGGCGCGCGCCAAGGTGATCGACCAGATCAATGCGATGGGCACCAACACCATCGAAATCTTCCCGGGCAAGGGATGGGGCGATGAGAAAATGGCCAGCATCCAGACCCTCAACAAGGGGGATCTCGATGCCCTGCTCGGGCAACCCTATCTTGCGGGCGCCAGCCCAGAGATCGGCAGCTCCGGCCAGTTGCGCTATCGCAACAAGACCAACAGCGGCAGCGTGACCGGGGTCGGCAACGACTATTTCAAGGTGAAAGGGATGACGTTGGTCAGTGGTCGCTTACTGGAGTGGCAAGATATCCAGCAGCGTGCCGCCGTTGCCGTGGTGGACAAAAAGAGCATCACCAGCCTGCTTGGCAAGGAGGAGCCGGTCGGCAAGGTGGTACTGGTCGGCACCTTGCCGGTGCGGATTGTCGGTGTGGTTTCGCAGGAGACCGGCTTTGGCCCCACCAGCCAGTCAGTCAATATCTGGCTGCCCTACAGCGCGGTGATGAGTCGCCTCATCTCGCAGCACCACTTCAGCCAGATCACCATCCGGGTCAAAGACGGGGTACAACCGGCACTGGCCGAGCAGGCGGTGATCGAGCTGATCACCAAGCGCCACGGGGTGAAGGATTTCTTCACCTTCAGTAGCGACAGCATCATCAAATCGGTAGAGAAAACCACCGCGACCATGACCCTGATGGTCTCGGCCATCGCGGTGATCTCGCTGATCGTCGGTGGGGTGGGCGTGATGAACATCATGCTGGTGTCGGTGGTGGAGCGCACCCGCGAGATCGGCATTCGCATGGCAGTAGGCGCCCGCCAGTCGGATATTCTGCAGCAGTTCCTGATTGAAGCCGTGATGGTGAGCCTGCTGGGGGGGATCTTCGGCGTCGGCCTCTCGCTTGGTATTGGCGCGCTCTTTTCACTGCTGGTGGACTCCATCAAGATGCAGTTCTCGCTCTTCTCAATCCTGATGGCCTTTGGCTGCTCGTCACTCATCGGGATCCTGTTTGGTTACCTGCCGGCACGCAATGCGGCGCGGCTCGACCCTGTTGTCGCACTGGCGAGGGAATAACAATGCACAAACTCTCCTGGCTGGCTCTCTGCATGGCCCTCAGCGGCTGTAGTCAGCACAGCACCTATCAAAGACCCGAGCTGGCGATCGCCCCTGCATGGCAACAGGCAGAGGGCGCCCAACTGGCTGCGCAGGCTGGCCCCTGGTGGCGGGAATTTCATGATCCCCAGCTCGACAAACTGGTCGAGGCGGTACTGGCCGCCAACCCGGACATGCGTGTGGCGGCCCTCAGGCTCAAAAGTGCCAGACTGGGCGCCGAGCAGGCCGATACCAACCTCACCCCCTCGGTCAATGGCACTATCGCCGCCAATGGCAACAAGGATCTGAAAACCGGCAAAGGCACCAACAGTCTGGGCCCCTCGCTGAGCCTCAGTTACGAAGTGGATTTGTGGGGCAAGCTTGCCTCGGTGCGGGATCAGGCAAGCTGGGAGGCGGCAGCAAGCGAGCAGGATCTCGCCAGCACCCGACTACTGCTGATCGGCAATACCCTGGAGCAGTATTGGCAGCTCGGCTATCTCGGCTCTGCCATCGCACTCGGAGAACAGCAGCTGGCCAACCTGTCCCGAACCGAGCAGCTGACCCAGACCAAATACCAGGCTGGCGCCATCACCCGACTTGATCTGGCGCAGGCACGCCAACTGTTGGCAGGAAAACAGGCTGAGCTGGCCTCCCTCAAGGCGCAGCAGGAGCAGGCTCGCAATGCCCTGCGTCTGTTGCTCGGCCGCAGCAGCGGGCCGCTGGAGTATGCACCCGCTTCCCTTGCAAAGCAGACCATTCCTGAACTTGCGGTGGGTATTCCGGCTGATGTGCTGGCACGCCGCCCCGACGTCAAAGCGGCCGAATTGCGGCTGCGCAAGACGCTGGCAAAAGGGGACGAGATCCGCACCAGCTTCTACCCCAGCCTGACCCTGACCGGCAGCGCCAGCACCGCATCCGATAGATTGGCGCAGGTGCTGCAAAATCCGGTTGGTACGCTAGGGGCCAGCCTCGCCCTCCCCTTCCTTGAATACAACCGCACCAAGCTCGCCATTGAAAGCTCCGATCTGGATTACCAGATTGCTGAAACCGAGTTTCGCAAACAGCTCTACACCGCACTGGTGGAGGTGGAAGACAATCTGGCCGCCCGCCACTACGGCCAGCAGCGACTCGATTATCTGCAGGAGCAGCTGAGTTATGCCCAGGAGGCCGAACGGCTGGCCAAGGCTCGCTTCCAGGCGGGCGCGACCGGCGTGCAAGCCTGGCTCGATGAGCAGAACCGGCTGTGGGATGCCCAGCAGAGCCTGCTGGCCCAGCAAAAAGAGCAGCTCGCCACCACTGCCAAAATCTATCGCGCCCTGGGCGGCAGCGATAGCGTGACGCCCCGATAGCGCTTCACCTGGCCATTCCCCACTCTGCCGGCAGAGTGGGGAATATCATCGCCATCCACCATACTGGCCTCCCCTCTCACAGTGCAGCCTATATCGATTGCTCATCATCAAGGGCAGTTATGGCAGCGCAGCCAATTACATGCATAGGCAACCCTGAATATCCCTGCCATACCTTGCGGCGCTCTCTATCCCTCACGCATGCATATTCCGGTCGAAAATGAACACCTAATCCGGTTTAAAATGAACGCTGATTCCAGCTGCGTGTACACCGATTCCGGACACCTCAGAGCACGTACTCTGATGTCAGATGAACCGTCCTGTTCCAACGTCTTGGATCCACAACTGCCGGGCTGCGCTTGGCTGCTGGCTAGTTCGGTGAGTCGAAAAGATGCCTCCCCTCAGAGCTCAGCTTCTGCTCGAAGAACCCCTGTCCGCATACTTTCCGGAAATGGTGTTCACAGATTCCGGAATCACTGTTCAACTTCACCGGAATACGCAACGCACCCGGCCCGGAGATAACGGTTACCGGATATTCCATCAGCAGAGGGTGCGCGGCGCCCCGTGAATCATGAGAGAGGCGGATTCAACTCCGAAGCGAATATCTGCACAACGCATACAAAGAGCGATATCACGCAGTTGATCCTGCACGATAAAATTAATCGCAAACAACAAGTGA
>NZ_JBODRQ010000153.1:0-7156 GCF_050633025.1 Aeromonas sp. | reverse complement strand
TCGGGCTCATAACCCGAAGGTCGTCGGTTCAAATCCGGCCCCCGCAACCAACTTTCTGTACGCTCCCTTCCTGCATTGCCAATCATTGAACAATCCTTCTTGATGCTCGTCACCATCTGGTGATTGCTGCTATTTCTGACGCTTTTTCAAGACCAAAACTGGTCGTATCAACCATTTGTTGGGTATTATCAGGTATCTCTTCATGGATGAGGCGCTCTCCTGTGATCACACCCTTCACCTATCTTCCCCCCGCTATCGAGAGTCAGGATGCAACCCTGGCCGAGGCCCTTGCCATGGGATTGCCGCTGCAGTTGCTGGTGATCGCCGAAGAGCAGAAGGAGTCCTTGCTTTCGCTCCCCGACCTTGCGGGAGTCAAGACCCAGCTTGCGCTGGGGAAAAAAGCGCCCTTTACCCTGATGCATGGCAATACCCTGTTGCAGGTGATGTTTGTGTCCGGCAGTGTGACGCGGGATCACCGCCTCTAT
The DNA here is from genome assembly GCF_050633025.1 of Aeromonas sp. GTDB lineage: Bacteria > Pseudomonadota > Gammaproteobacteria > Enterobacterales > Aeromonadaceae > Aeromonas. The sequence goes on along the minus strand of NZ_JBODRQ010000153.1, from coordinate 6,671 downwards.
AAACAGATCAGAGGCTGGATTGCTCCTCTTTCTGGGCTCAATGTGGAGCGGCTCGGGCTGCATCTGGAAGGTTTTTCCCCCTCCGAGCGAGTGATGCTGGCCGAAGTGATGTTGTCAGCCCTGCTTGCCGCCAATATTTCGTTGCCCACCAGCAAGCGCCGCAGCGAAAGCAGCTGGAGCTATCAGCAGATCAAGGTTTCACCCGCAGTGGTGCTGGACTTGGCACGCCTTTACAGCGAAGCGGGGGGCAATGGGCTGGCTCGCCATCTGGCGGTGTTGTCTGCCTCCGAGCTGACGGCTGCCAGCTATTGCGAGTTTGTCAGCAAGCTGGCGCAAGATGAGGGGTGGCAGTGCCATCACTATGATCAGGCGCAGCTGGCCGAGCTGGGGGCGGGGGCGTTTCTGGCTGTTGCTCGTGGCTCGGAAGACAATCAGGGAGCCATGGTCAAGCTCAGCTACTACCCGCCCAAGCCGGTGCGCCGCATTGCGTTGGTGGGCAAGGGGATCTGCCACGACTCTGGCGGTTACAACCTCAAGGTCTCCGGCAGCATGTATGGCATGCATCTGGACATGGGGGGGAGTGCAGTGGCGCTGGGGGCCCTCTACGCCATCAGCCGAGCTCAGCTACCCTACGAGGTACACTGCTGGCTGGCCATTGCAGAGAACCATATCGGCCCTCAGGCCTATCGCCCCGGCGAGGTGGTGACCGCCATCAATGGCACCTCCATCGAGGTGGTCGATACCGATGCCGAAGGGCGAATGGTACTGGCCGATACCCTGGCGATGGCGGTGCAGGATACTCCGGATCTGCTGCTCGATTACGCGACCCTGACCGGGGCCTGCAAACGGGCGCTGGGTAGCCGCTACAGCGGCGTCTTTACCAATCGCAGCGAATGGATGGCATCGCTGGTCAATCTGGGTCAGCGCAGCGGTGAACGAGTCTGGCCCTTCCCGCTTGATGACGATTACGACGACAACATCGAGAGCGAGTGGGCCGATCTGTTGCAATGTGCGCCGGGCAGTTCGCCGGATCACATTGATGCGGCCCGTTTCCTCGCTCACTTCGTGCCCGAGCAGATCCCTTGGCTGCACTTTGACCTGAGCGGTTTTCGCAACAAGGGGGGCAATGGGGTGGTCTCCAGCGAAGTGACCGGCTTTGGCGTGCGTCTCACGCTGGATCTACTGGCCAGCCCGCTTGGCAGAGTCGGTCGCCAAGCCTTTGAACAATCTGAATGATAACAAGGAGTTCTGTGAAACAACCAAGCTATGACTGGGTGCTGTTCGATTTGGATGAAACCCTGCTCGATTTTCCGGTCGCCTCTGCGCTGACGCACACTCTGCAGATCTATGGCGTACAGGCTGATGACGCCAGCATGGCGCAGTACCACGTCCTCAACCACGAGCTCTGGCAGCAGTACAACGACGGCGAAATCGATGCAACGGCGTTGCAGCAGACCCGCTTCTCCCTCTTTGCCCAGCAGGTTGCCGCCGATCCCATGGCGATGAACAACACCTTTCTGGAGCAGATCATGGCCCTTAGCATACCTCTTGAAGGGGTGGTAGAGACCCTGCAGCAGCTGCGCAGCAAGGTGCGGATGGGGATCGTCACCAATGGTTTCAGCGTGCCCCAGCGGGGGCGGCTCGGCAAACTGGGCTGGAGCGAGTGGTTCGAGCCGCTGGTGATCTCCGACGAAATTCGGGTGACCAAGCCGGCGCCAGCCATTTTCCAGCACACCCTCTCCCTGATGGGGCAGCCAGATCCGGCCCGGGTGCTGATGGTGGGGGATAATCCGAAAACCGATATTGCCGGGGCGGCGGCGCAGGGGCTGGCAACCTGCTGGTACAACCCGGCGCGGCAAGCGGGCGAGTGCGATGCCACCCACGAAATCCACCACTTCGCCCACCTTGCCGACATTGTGCTGGGACGCTGATAGCCAGGCTTAACCCATCACGTTATCGGTGACCAAAACGTCCTGGCAAGTTGCAACCAGGGCTGTTTGAGAAAGTAAGGGGAGCAGATGCTCCCCTTACTTATGAGTGTTTTCCTGTGAATGCAGGGATCTGAACTGGTAGCGATCGAGGATCTGCTGATAGTCGGGGCTCTGTTTCAATTGATCGATAGCCTGATTGATCCGCTGCAGTTGCGCCTCTGTGGTGCTCTCTTTGCTCAGCATCAGGTGAACCGGTGTCTGTTCGATATGCAGCAGAATATACAGCTTGTCCTGCACGCCATCCTTACCCTGCCACTCCTGCAGTCCGTGGGGATCCAGAATAAACCCCTGGATCCTCCCCCCTTGCAACATCTTCAGCAGTTGCTCCTGCCGCAGGCGTATTTGCAGGCGGGACTGCAGCTCGGGTCTTGCCATCAGCTGGCGGAAGGTATTGCCATAATCAAAGCCCTTGAGCACCCCGATATGGAAGTCGGGGGTGTTGATCAATTGCTCGAGGGTGGTGATCCCGCGCCAGCGCTCGGTATCTTGCCGACGGATGACGATGGCCGTCTCCTCTTCCCGATAGGGGTGGCTGAAGCGGGCATATTGCTGCCGCTCGGCGGTGATATTGGCTGACATGGCCAGTTGAACTGTGCCGAATTTCAGCTCGTGCAACACGCGAGCCCAGGGCATTTCACTGAATTTGGCCTGATAACCGGCCCGCAGGAAGATGGCGTTGAGCAGCTCCACATCCAGTCCGCGGAGCTGTTGCTGTTCATTGCGATAACTGAAGGGCTGCCAGTCGACCCAGCCCACGACTAATGACTCCTGTGCCTTAGCCTGGCAACACAAACACCATAACAACAAGAGTCTGTACACAACGCATACCCTCGAACAGGCTGATACGGTTGAGTATTGGACAGGAACGACGGAGTAACCAGTGCTGAGGGTTGAGCGGATGCACAGATGTGCATCCCTCACAGCTCGTGGGCGTGGAATCCCTTGCGATAGCGGGTTTCACAGCGCGGGCAGCGTTGCAGGGTCGGATCCTGTTCCAGCTGTTCGATGGAAAGCGGCTCTTCACAATCGGAGCAGAGGCCATAGAGGCCGAGATCCATCTGGCAGAGTGCCGCATCGATCCGCTTGAGGCGGGCCACGCTCTGCTCAACCTTCGGCAGATCCAGCCGGCTGGTCAGTTCCACCAGTTGATCCTGCTCGCAGTGACCGACCTGTTCGGCCCACTCGTCACGGCGGCAGGCTTTGAGCTGACCGATCAGCGTTTCTCGTACTTGGGCCCAGTCTGACAGCAGGCGATTACGCCAGACAGTCAACTGTGCTTGCGTCATTTCACACACATTATCCCCCACAGGACAGACGACAGATTCGGGGCAGTATAGGGATCCGATAACTCTATCAAGATGATATGCGTCAAGTTAAACGTGGTTAGCCGTGGCTTTTGGCTGCTTGCAGCAGGGCATCGCGGATGGGAGCCGTCTCTTTGAGCACCCGGATCTCCTGAAACAGCAGGTCCGCTTCGGGATATTCCCGCTTGAGGTAGCTGAACCACTGTTTGATGCGGCTGGGGTAATAGTCGGCTTTTTCGCTGGCCAGATCCTGCTCGGTATAGCTCACCATCAACTGCAGCACCTCGGCCCAGCTCATGTGCGGGCAGCCGGTTTTCATCACGTTGGCCAGATTGGGCAGGGAGATGGCGCCGCGCCCGACCATTAGCGCATCGCAGCCGGAGACGCGGGCGCAGGCGAGGGCATCCCGATGATCCCAGATCTCGCCGTTGGCCGTGACGGGGATCGGTAAGGCGCAGCGAATTGCATCCACATACTCCCAGTGGGCGGGCGCCTTGTACCCTTCACGCTTGGTGCGGGCATGAACGGCCAGCTCGTTGGCGCCCCCCTGGAAGACAGCTTGGGCGTTCTCCAGATAGAGATCCTTGTCATCGTAACCGAGGCGAATTTTGGCGCTCACCGGCAGATGGGCGGGCACTGCGTCACGTACCGCCTTGACGATGCGGTAGATGGTCTCGGGCTCTTTGAGCAGCACCGCACCGCCCTTGCTCTTGTTGACCGTAGGGGCGGGGCAGCCGAAGTTGAGATCGACGCCGGGGGAGCCGAGTTCGATGGCGCGCACGGCGTTCTCGGCCAGCCACTCGGGGTGTTGCCCCAGCAGTTGCACCCGCACCGGGGTGCCTGCGCGGGTTTTGCCATCTTGCAGCAGTTCAGGGCAGAGGCGGTAGAACACCTTGGCGGGCAGCAGCTGATCAACGACCCGAATAAATTCGCTCACGCAGAGATCGTAATCATTGACGGAGGTGAGAACCTCCCGCATCAGGTGATCCAGTACCCCCTGCATGGGGGCCAAAATAACGCGCATAACGGCTTTCCGACGAGAGTGGGGAGAAAAAAGAGCGCAGATTGTAGTGGGGTTGCGGCCCGCTGTCAGCACCCGCTCAAACTCTGTTAGGCTAGAGGGAGATAAATCACGCAAGGAGAAGGAATGAAGCGTTGGTGTCTGATGGCGCTCGGGTGGCTGGCCTTTGTGACCGGCATTGTTGGCATCGTGTTGCCACTGCTGCCGACCACCCCCTTCATGCTGCTGGCGGCCGCTCTGTTTGCTCGTTCGTCCCCCCGTTTTCACCACTGGCTACTGAGTCATCCCTGGTTTGGCCCACCCATTGCAGACTGGCAGCAGTATCGCGCTATTCGCCGTCATGCGCGGCGGCGCGCCATTCTCTTCATTCTGCTCACCTTCTCGGTGTCGCTGGCGGTGGTGCCACTGCTATGGGTCAGGGGGCTGTTGCTTCTCATAATGGTGATCCTGCTCACCTGGTTAATGCGCCTGCCGGTGCTGGAGCCAGTTGCAATGGAGAAGTGAAGTCCCTAAGCTATTGCGGCAATAATGCTATGGAGTCGGCCTGTCATTCTTGCGTGACAGGCTTTTTTATTTCCCGCTGGCGGGAAGACTAAGATAAACGGCCATCTGGGTCGAAAAACAAACGGTCAAACCATGAATCCGGAAACCCTGAAATTTATCGAAGCGAGCATCAAGACCATTCCCGACTATCCGAAGCCGGGCATCCTGTTTCGCGACATTACCAGCCTGATCGAAAATGCCGAGGCGTTCAAAGCCACCATCGATCTGCTGGCCAATCACTATCGTGATCAAGGGATCACCAAGATTGTTGGTACCGAGGCTCGCGGCTTCATCTTTGGCGCGCCGGTTGCCTACGCCATGGGGCTGGGCTTCGTGCCGGTCCGCAAGCCGGGCAAACTACCCCGCGCTGTCATCGAGGAGTCCTATGCCCTCGAATACGGCACCGACACCCTGCAACTGCACACCGACGCCATCGTGCCCGGTGACAAGGTACTGGTAGTGGACGATCTGCTGGCGACCGGCGGCACCGTCGATGCCACCGTCAAGCTGATCCGTCGCGCTGGCGGTACTGTTGCTGATGCCGCATTCATCATCTCCCTGCCGTCTCTCGGTGGTGATGCCCGCCTGACCGCCGCTGGCGTCAAGGTGGTCTCTCTGGTTGAACTGCCGGGCGAATAAGCCCCCGGTTTGATCAACAGGCTGCTATCGTCAGCCTGTTGCCAGCCTCCAAACCGGTGCCCGTGCGGGCATCGGTTTGAAATTCAAGCGATCCCTCCCGCTCTGACCGATAGCCGATACAGCCTCCCGTCCATTTGTGTTAGCATCCGGCCTCAATGCCCTGTCTTCCCTGCATGATGGATTTATGAGCTATCAGGTTCTGGCGCGTAAATGGCGCCCCCATACGTTTGAACAAGTGGTTGGTCAGCAACATGTGCTGACTGCCCTGACCAACGCCCTGGATCAGGGACGGCTGCATCACGCCTATCTGCTGAGTGGTACCCGCGGTGTCGGCAAGACCACAATCGCCCGTATTTTGGCCAAGAGTCTCAACTGCGAGCAGGGGATCAGCAGCCATCCCTGTGGTGTCTGCGATACCTGCCGCGAGATCGATCAGGGCAACTTTGTCGACCTGCTGGAAATTGATGCGGCGTCCCGCACCAAGGTGGAAGATACCCGCGAGCTGCTCGACAACGTGCAGTACCGTCCGGCCCGTGGCCGCTTCAAGGTCTATCTCATCGATGAAGTGCACATGTTGTCGCGCCACAGCTTCAACGCGCTGCTGAAAACCCTGGAAGAGCCCCCCCCCTATGTGAAGTTTCTGCTGGCCACCACGGATCCGCAGAAGCTGCCGATCACCATTCTCTCGCGCTGTCTGCAGTTTCATCTGAAGAGTCTGGATCAGACCCAGATCGCCAAGCAGCTCGAATGGGTGCTGGATCAGGAGGGGCAGCCATTCGAACCGCGTGCTCTGCTGGCTTTGGCCAAAGCGGCTGACGGCAGTATGCGCGATGCCCTGAGCCTGACCGATCAGGCGCTGGCACACGGTAACGGCAGCGTCCGCCTCGACAGCGTGCTGACGATGCTAGGCACGCTCGATCACCGCCACCTGCACCTGCTGCTGGAAGCCATCCTGCGGCAGGATGCGCCGGCGACCATGGCCAAGATCAGCGAGATCGCCACCCTTGGCCCCGATTTTGATCAGCTCCACGCTGAGCTGGAAGGCTTGCTCCATCGCATTGCCATGGCCCAGCTGTTACCTGCCAGTGTGCAGGAGCAGGGGGCGGACGTCGATGCCCTGCTGCAACTGGCCAAGGTGATGAGCCCGGAAGAGGTGCAGCTCTGCTACCAGAT
>NZ_JBODRQ010000152.1:0-7156 GCF_050633025.1 Aeromonas sp. | reverse complement strand
ATGGCGAGATCAAAACCCGCTGCCTTACCGCTTGGCGATACCCCAATCATTTGAACTGTTGCAATGTGGAGAAGAGAGGTGATATGTTCTCGCCCTTGGCGACAAACCCATCAAGTCCCTTCGGCACGCAAGCCAACACTTCCCGAGCAGTCACTTCGTCTTCAAATTGAGCAAAGACGCAGGCTCCTGTGCCCGTCATTCTTGACGGCGCATATTCTAGCAACCAGCCGAGCGCATTGGCAACCTCGGGGTGGCGCTTTTTCACCAGTGATTCGCAATCGTTTTTCCACTCGCCTTCCAGCAGGTTGTGCAAAGCCATCTTCGGAGTGGCTCTGGGCAGGTCCGGATCCTGGAATACGGCCGCTGTCGCTACATGGCAATCGGGCTTGAGTACCAGATACCAGGCATCGGGCAGTTCGACCGGTTGCAGCCGCTCGCCCACCCCTTCGGCAAAGGCAGCCCGGCCACGGACAAATACCGGTACATCCGCTCCCAACTGGACGCCGAGCGCAGCCAGTTCATCTTCACTCAAACCCGCTTGCCAGAGGTGGTTAAGCGCCACCAGCGTGGTCGCTGCATCGGACGAACCGCCGCCGATGCCGCCCCCCATGGGCAGCACTTTCTCCAGCCGGATATGGGCACCTTGCGGGCTCGGCAGCCTTGCCTGCAGCAGGCGGGCGGCACGGATGATGAGGTTCTGCTCATCCGGTACCCCGGGAATGGCCGGGCTCAGGGTGAGTGTGTCGCTATTCGGTATCACCTCAAACTCGAGCCAGTCGCTGTGGTTGAGGAAGATAAACAGGGTCTGCAGCTCGTGATAGCCATCGGGACGACGGCCATTGACGTGTAGAAACAGGTTGAGTTTGGCCGGTGCCGGCCAGCGTGTGGAAGCCATTAACGTGCAAGAGTCCATTGGTTGATCTGAAGCTTGAGGCGGCTGTTCTGGCCGGTCATGGTCAGCTGGTGTGGCAGGCGGTAGCCATCCTGATCCCGATAATCGCCATAGACGATCTGCCACTGGCCGTCGCGCACGCTGGCCAGACTGCTGTCGGGGTTGAGTTCAAACTCCGCCTGACCCGGCAGCCCCTTGATCCACTCTGGCAATCCCGCAACCGGAATATTCCAGCCGGTCAGTTGATAGATGAGCGCTTCGGCATCCTGGCTCTGGTGGCGATTGCCGTCGCTGTCGAGCAGGGTGATCTCCCCTTTGCTGCGGGAGAGCTCCAGAATACTGGTGCCAATCAGGCTGGTGAGGTTGAGGCGATAATCCTCCCCATCCTGCTGCCAGTTGAGACGGGCGCTGCCCTTTTGCTGTGGCGTGATGATGGCCATCTTGCCGGATAGCTGCCAATGGGTCAGCTGCTCGAGACGGGTCCGCTCCTGGTTCCAGTTCACCTGGTCACGCTGGGGCTGGGTGGTGGCACAACCGGCCAGCAATAGCAGGCAGGTGAAAGTAAAAATACGTAGCAGCAAGAGACGGCTCCAGAGAGAGGAATTTGCCACAGTATACGGGGCGGCCGTATTGCTTTTAAAGACTTACCCTTTCTCGTACAATTGGCAGCCTTTGCACCCAGCGTATGAAATGATCGTCGCCCACTCATGAGTTTGCTTGCCCTCGGAATCAACCACAACACCGCCAGTGTCGCCTTGCGGGAACGGGTCGCCTTTGGCCCGGACTGCATCGATCGCGCCTTGCGTGAGCTGGTGAGCCAACCCGGTGTCAGCGAGGCGGTGATCGTCTCCACCTGCAACCGGACCGAACTCTATTGCAATCTTGAGGAGGAGCGGCAGGAGCAAGTGCTGCGCTGGCTGCAGCAGTTCCACGGGCTGGACGCGGCCGAACTGGTCACTGCCATCTATCAGCATCACGATGAAGAGGCGGTGCGCCACCTGATGCGGGTGGCGTGCGGGCTCGACTCGCTGGTGCTGGGGGAGCCGCAGATCCTGGGGCAGATCAAGCAATCCTACGCCCATGCCCAGCAGGCGGAGTCGGTGAAGGGGGCGCTGGAGCGGCTGTTCCAGAGATCCTTCTCGGTGGCCAAACGGGTGCGTACCGATACCGAGATTGGCGCGAGTGCCGTGTCGGTGGCCTTTGCTGCCGTCAGCCTGGGTCGGCGGATCTTCTCCGATCTCTCCCAGACCAAGGTGCTGCTGGTCGGGGCGGGGGAGACCATTGAACTGGTTGCCCGTCATCTGCGCGAGCAGAACGTCACCAAGATGATGGTGGCTAACCGCACCCTGCAGCGTGCCCAGACCCTGGCAGCCGAATTCGGTGCCCAGGTGATGACGCTCGAAGAGATCCCCGACTATCTGCACGAGGCGGATATTGTCATCAGCTCTACCGCCAGCCCACTGCCCATCATCGGCAAGGGGATGGTGGAGCGAGCGCTGAAGGCCCGCCGCTTCAAGCCCATGTTTCTGGTGGATATTGCCGTGCCGCGCGACATCGAAGCCGAAGTCGATGAGCTCTCCGATGCCTATCTCTACACGGTGGATGATTTGCAGGGGATCATCGAGCAGAACCTCGAAACCCGTAAGCGGGCTGCTGCACAGGCGGAAGTGATCGTGCAGGAAGAGCGGGACGCGTTTATGGGCTGGTATCGCGGCCAGAGCTCGGTCGACCTCATTCGCGATTACCGCCATCAGTCCCAGCAAGTGGCTGATGAAGAGTTGCAACGGGCCCTGCTGGCATTGGCGCAGGGCGAGAGTGCCGAACAGGCGCTCAAGGCGATGGCCCATCGCCTCACCAACAAATTGATCCACGCGCCGACCCAGGCGTTGCGCCAGGCTGCCTCCCAGGGGGATCAGAGCGAGCTCTCCCGCTTGCGGCAGGCGCTGGGGTTGTCACAAGAGCCATAATTTTCGGGCAACCTGCCGGTTGTCCCGTCCTCCATTGAGAATGCAAGAGTTATGAATCCGTCACTGATCAGAAAGCTGGAAGGCCTCATCGAGCGCCACGAAGAAGTACAGGCCATGCTCGGCGAGCCGGATGTGGTCTCGGATCAGGATCGCTACCGCGCCCTGACCCGCGAATATGCCCAGCTGGAAGATATCGTTCACGCCTTCCAGCGTTACCGTCAGGCGCAGGATGATCTTGAGACCACCCAGATGATGCTGGAGGAGGAGGATGCCGACCTGCGCGAGATGGCGCAGGAGGAGCTGCCGCTCGCCAAGGCCAATCTGGAGGCGCTGGAGCAGGAGCTGCAACTGATGTTGCTGCCCAAGGATCCCAAGGATGACAACAACTGCTATCTGGAGATCCGTGCCGGTGCCGGTGGCGACGAAGCGGCCATCTTTGCCGGTGACCTGTTCCGCATGTATTCACGGTTTGCCGAGCGTCAGGGCTGGCGCGTCTCCATCGTCAGCTGCAATGACGGTGAATACGGTGGCTACAAGGAGGTGATCGCCAAGATCGACGGCGAGCGCGTCTATGGTCGCCTCAAGTTTGAATCCGGTGGTCACCGGGTGCAGCGGGTGCCGGAGACCGAATCTCAGGGCCGGGTGCACACCTCCGCCTGTACCGTCGCCGTGCTGCCGGAAGTGCCGGAAGCCGAGCAGATCGAGATCAACCCTTCCGATCTGAAGATCGACACCTTCCGCGCCTCCGGTGCCGGTGGTCAGCACGTCAACAAGACCGACTCGGCCATCCGCATCACCCACCTGCCGACCGGGCTGGTGGTGGAGTGTCAGGACGAGCGCTCCCAGCACAAGAACCGCGCCAAGGCGATGTCGGTGCTCTCCGCCCGCCTGCAAGCGGCCGAGGATGAGCGCCATCGCGCCGCCGAGCAGAGCACCCGCCGCAATCTGGTGGGCTCCGGCGATCGCTCCGAGCGCATCCGTACCTACAACTACCCGCAGGGCCGCCTCTCCGAGCACCGCATCAACCTGACCCTCTATCGCCTCTCCGAAATTTTGGAAGGGGATCTGGACTGCGTCATCACCCCGCTGATGCAGGAGTATCAGGCCGATCAGCTCGCCTCGCTGGCCGAGAACAACTGATGCAAATGGTGATCCGGCAAGCTCGCATTAAGTGTGGTGCCCATAAGGTGGAGTGGCACTGATGCAGATCCAGCAGGCCCGCGCCCATATCATTACTGTGTTGGCTGAGGGGGAGTCCCCCCGCGCCGACGCCGATGTACTGCTCTGCCATCTGCTCGGGTGTCGGCGCAGTTATCTGATGACCTGGCCAGAGCGTGAGCTGGATGCCGCCCAGCAGGCCACCCTGCAGGGGTGGCTGGTCCGTCGTCTCAATGGCGAACCCATCGCCCATCTGGTGGGCGAGCGGGAGTTCTGGTCACTGCCGCTGAAAGTGAGCCCGGCGACCCTGATCCCGCGCCCCGATACCGAGGTGCTGGTCGAGCAGGCGCTGACCAAAATCCCGCTAGGGCCCTGCGCCGTGCTGGATCTGGGCACCGGCACCGGCGCTATCGCGCTGGCGCTCAAGTCCGAGCGGCCCGAGGTCGATGTATGGGCGGTGGATCGGATGGCGGATGCCGCGGCGCTGGCCCGCGAGAATAGCGCGGCGCTAGGGTTGCCCATCGAGGTGCGTGATGGCAGCTGGTTTGCTCCGCTCGATGAGCAGGCACCCCGCTTTGCGGTGATTGTCTCCAATCCTCCCTATATTGATGGCGCCGATCCCCATCTCGAGCAGGGAGACGTGCGCTTTGAACCTCGCTCGGCGCTGGTTGCCGATGACGCCGGGCTGGCCGATATCCGCCACATCGTGGCCCACGCCCCCACTTATCTGCTGTCTGACGGCTGGTTGCTGCTGGAGCATGGCTGGGATCAGGGGGAGGCGGTGCGTCAGTTGCTGCGCGATGGCGGCTACCGCGAGGTAGCCACGGTGCGCGATTACGGGGATAACGACAGGGTGACGCTGGGCCTCTGCCCGCTGCGCTGACGGTTCCTCACTGTTACACGGCGGGTTGCCTGTACGCCCCCATGCAAGGATTGAATATGGTTTTTGTGCTCAAACACCTGCACCTCACCCTGATTGCCGGGGCCGTGCTGATGTTTATACTCCGCTTCTACTGGGTACAGACCGCCACTGGCCGAGCCTACAGTGCGCCGGTGATGAAGGTCAGCGGCTGGCTCAACGGTCTGGTGGTGCTCTCCGGCGTATTGCTCTGCATGGTGCTGGATCTCAACCCGCTCAATAACGGAACGCCCTGGCTCAGCGAGAAGCTGATGGCCATTCTGGTGCTGGTATTTCTGGCGGCGATGGCGCTGCGGCTGGCCAAAAGCAATCTGGTGCGCTGGTGCTCCTTTCTGGGGGCGCTCGGCTGGATCTACTTTATTGCCAAGTTGGCAGTGCTCAAACAGACGAGTGTGTTCGGCTAAGGCATCAAGAGAATGTTACACATAGACGAATGGACCGATTTCGAAGCCCACGACATCACCGAGCTGGCGTTGTCAGTCAGCGATGAGATTCATGGCTCGGTCGAGGAGGGGATCCGCGAGCTGGCCCTGCTGGACGAGTGGCTGGACGAACAGATCGAAGAGGGCACCTGCGACGAGGTGCGCCAGCAGTTGCTGCAGGGCTTCTACCACAGCCTCGGTTTTCATGGCGACTGGCAGGACTACTTCTCTGCCAACAACTGCGACCTCAATCAGGTGCTGGTTCAGCGCAAGGGCATCCCGGTCAGCCTCGGCATTCTCATTATCCAGCTGGGGCGCAAGCTCGGGCTCGATGTGGAGGGGATCTGCTTCCCCGGTCACTTCCTGGTGAGCTTTGCCGGTGGCGAGGGGGAGGTCTATGTCGACCCCTTTACCGGCGACGAGCTGAGTCTGGCCCGCATCGAGCTGCTGCTGCGCGGTGCGTTGGGGGACTTGGCGACCCTCACTCCCGACTACCTGCAGCCCTCCGGCCAGTGGGAGATCATCGAACGGCTGCTCAACGTCAGCAAGGGCGCCCTGCTGCGGGAAGATCGCATGCCCGAGGCGCTGCGTTGCAGCGAGCTGTTGCTGCGGATGAAGCCAGGCGATCCGCTGGAGACGCGGGATCGCGGCTTTATCTACGAGCAGCTCGATTGCCCGCGCCAGGCCGCCGACGATTTTGAATATTTTATTGAACAATGCCCGGACGATCCGGTGGCCGATGTGCTGAAAGTGCAGCTGGCCGCGCTGGATCTGAGCCCCAAGCCCCTCCATTAAGGGCGGTTTGAAACTGAAACAGAAGAATATCAAGGCCGCTGCGTCCGGTCGCAACAGAGTAACTAGGCTTCAGGCCCTTTTATTAAGGATGTCTTAGATGGAACAGAAGAATATCAAGATCAACCAGATCGACGTTGCCAACGACAAACCGTTCGTGCTGTTTGGCGGCATGAACGTGCTGGAATCCCGCGACATGGCGATGGCGGTGTGCGAGAAGTACGTGGAAGTGACCAGCAAGCTGGGCATCCCGTTTGTCTTCAAGGCGAGCTGGGACAAGGCCAACCGCTCCTCCATCCACTCCTACCGCGGTCCGGGTCTGGAAGAGGGAATGAAGATCTTCCAGGAGCTGAAAGCGACCTTCGGCATGCCGGTCATCTCCGATCTGCACGAACCCCATCAGGCCAAGCCGGTCGCCGAGGTGGTTGACGTTATCCAGCTGCCCGCTTTCCTGGCACGCCAGACCGATCTGGTGGAAGCCATGGCCCGCACCGGCAACGTTATCAACATCAAGAAGCCGCAGTTCCTGAGCCCAAGCCAGATGAAGAACATCACCGACAAGTTTGAGGAGTGCGGCAACGACCAGCTGATCCTCTGTGAGCGCGGTGCCAATTTCGGCTACGACAACCTGGTGGTGGACATGCTGGGGCTGGGGGTGATGAAGAAGAGCACCGGTGGCTATCCGGTGATCTTTGACGTGACCCACTCCCTGCAGTGCCGTGACCCGCTGGGTGCGGCCTCCGGTGGTCGTCGCGAGCAGGTGACCGAGCTGGCGCGCGCCGGTATGGCAGTCGGTTTGGCCGGTCTCTTTATCGAATCCCACCCGGATCCGAAAATTGCCCGCTGTGATGGCCCGAGCGCCCTGCCGCTGGAGAAGCTGGAAGGCTTCCTCAAACAGATGAAGGCTATCGATGACCTGATCAAGGGCTTCGAACCTCTCGATACCTCGGCCTGATCCCGACGCTGTCATGCCTGATGAAAATGCCCCGCAATGCGGGGCATTTTT
>NZ_JBODRQ010000151.1:0-7252 GCF_050633025.1 Aeromonas sp. | reverse complement strand
AGCCGCATCCATCAGGCCCATGTGCTCAAGGGGTTGCAGCAGGAGAGCGGTATCCCGATGATCTTCGTCAGCCACGCCATGGAGGAGGTGAGCCTGCTATGCGATCAGCTGGTGCTGCTGGAAGGTGGCAGGGTGGAGGCGCAGGGACGGCCGAGCGAGATTTTCGCCCGCACCGATCTCTCGCTGGCCAGCCGTGACGATGCCGGGGTGATGCTGGATGCGACCCTCTCTCACTACGATGAAGAGGAGCAGATGGCGACCCTGCAGCTTGGTGAGCAGCAACTGCGGGTCACCATGACCCAGGTGCCGGATGAGAGCGGCCCCTTGCAGATCAAGGTGGCGGGGCGCGATGTGGTGATTGCCACGGCCCCCATCGAGCACTCCAGTCTCTCCAACTGTCTCATCACCCGTCTGCTGGCGGTGCGCGAGGTGCGCCCCGGCCAGACCCTGTTGCAGTTGGCGCTGGGTGAGCAGATACTGCTGGCCCGGATCACCAGCCGCTCCGCCAGGCGGCTGGCACTGGCGCCGGAGCAGCAGATCTACGCTTATATCAAGGCGGTGAGTCTGGTCAGCGAAGGCTGATTGGGCGCCGTGCTGATAACGTGGCAGGATGGCCACGGGCAAGATAACAACAAGAGATGGTTCAGGTGATGAGTCGAGAGGCAATACACTGATGCGCCGCAATCAGGTGATGAAATTCAACGGTCTTGCCCTGCGCAGTGCGGGAGAGGGCCCCTTGCTGTTGCTGCTGCACGGGCTGGGCTCCTCGAGCCTTGACTGGCAGGCGCAGATCGAACGGTTTTCCGAGCACTACCGGGTGGTGGCGCTAGACTTGCGCGGCCACGGCCAGAGCATGCAGGAGGGGCCGTTCGATGTGGCGACCCTGGCAGCCGATGTGGTGAACTGGCTCGATGCACAGCCAGAACCCGCCTGGGTCGTGGGATTGTCGCTGGGGGCCATGGTAGCGCTGGAGCTGGCGCTGCAACTGCCCCACAAGGTGCAGGGGCTGGTGCTGGTCAACGGTTTTAGCGAGTTTCTGCTGGAGACCCCCAAAGAGCAGGAGCGTTACGCCCAGCGCCTCAAATGGCTGCGCTGGTTTGGCATGCGCCCCCTCGCCTGGTGGCTGGGACGCGAGCTCTTCCCGGGCCCGGATCTGGCACAGGTGCGCCACACCTTCCGACTGCGGTTCGTGCGCAATAAAAAGAAAACCTACAAGGCGCTGTTGGAGGCGTTACCCGGCTGGTCGGTACGCGCCCGGCTCGGCGCCATCTGGCAGCCGGTGGCCATCATCTCCACCAGCCACGACTACCTGCCACTGGCCAAACGGGTAGAGCAGTTTGCCGCCTTGCCCAACGCCACCATCCACACCCCCAATGGCCACCACGCCTGGCCCGCGGAAGATCCTTCCGGATTTAATCATTTGCTTCACCGGATTTTGGCCACCCATTAAAACTGAGCTCTGCCATGATCTGGGCTTGTCGCATTTTGAAACAATTGTAATGTTGTAGTGGTTGATTAATTTCATTAACTTGGGTTGTGTAAGAGGTAGAGGTTTACACCCTATTGGCTGTAAAAAATACATCTCTTTTCATCCGGTTAGACCGAAAAATAATAATGTTGTCAGGGACAGTAAAATGAAAAAAATGGTATTGACTGCAATCACTGCATTAATGATGGCTGGTTGTGCCCAGCAAGGTTTCACGGTTCATCCGGGTTCTGCGGTTGCACCGACCAAAGAGGTGACTCATCACTTCTTCATCTCTGGTCTGGGTCAGAGCAAGGACATTGATGCTGCTGCCGTGTGCAATGGTGCTGACAAAGTGGTACGGGTTGAAGCCCAGCACACCTTCGTCAATGGTTTGCTGGCCGCGGTGACCTTCGGTATCTACACCCCGCGCGAGGCACGTGTTTACTGCGCGGGTTAATTTCCGCCGCATACATGTTTGCAAAAAGCCGACCCTGTGGGTCGGCTTTTTTGTTGGTGCGAAGATTGGTGGCATGATTCACCCGTGGGAGCAGACCGGGCAGTCGGGGCGCTTGGGCAGCTTCATCTCGCGGAAGGTGCCGCTCAGGCCGTCGATCATCAGCAGGCGGCCGCTGTAGCTTTTGCCCATGCCGGCCAAGAGCTTGATTGCTTCGAGCGCTTGCAGGCTGCCCACCAGACCCACCACGGGGGCGAGTACCCCGGCTTCGACACAGGTGAGAGCCTGCTCGCCAAACAGGGCGCTGAGGCAGGCGTAGCAGGGTTCATCTTCCTGCCAGGTGAAGCTGCAGAGCTGACCCTCCAGCCGGATGGCGGCGCCACTGACCAGCGGTACCCTGTGCTGGCGCGCCTTTTGGTTGAGCAGGTTGCGAATGGCCAGATTGTCGGTGCAATCGAGCACCAGCTGATGCCGGGGCAGCAAGGCATCGAGCAGCTCCTCATCGGCCACGGCAGCGTGGGTCTCCACCTTGAGCCAGGGATTGAGCGCGCGCAGCGACTGGGCTGCTGAGTCCACCTTGTCGTGACCGATGCGCTCATCGTTGTGCAGCACCTGACGCTGCAGATTGGAGAGCTCCACCTTGTCGAAATCGACCAAGGTGAGCTGGCCAACCCCGGCCACCGCCAGATACTGGCTGGCGGCACAGCCAAGGCCGCCGGCGCCGATCACCAGTACCTTGGCCTGCTTGAGCGCCTCCTGTCCATCGAAGTCGAAGGATTTGAGGATGATCTGGCGGTTGTAGCGCAGCAGTTCGGCGTCGGTCAGGATCTCGCTCACAGCAGCAATCCCCCGAACGGTTCGACGGTGACCGTCTCGCCCGCGGCGACGCGGCCCCGTTCCCGTTCAAGAACGATGTAGCAGTTGGCTCGCGACAGTGAGCTGAACACGGCGGAGTCCTGCGAGCCGGTGCTGCGCACCTCGAGGCCGTTCGGTCCCTGACTCAGGATGCCGCGCTGGAAGTCGAGTCGGCCTGGGCTCTTTTTGAGTGGCTCGGCCGCAATGGCCTCTAGCTGGAGAGGGCGCTCGAACTGCTGGCCCGTCAGCTTGGCCAGCGCCGGTTGCACCAGCTGATCGAAGGTGACCATGGCGGAGACCGGGTTGCCCGGCAGGCCGAAGAACCAGGCGCGGGGCAGGCGGCCGAAGGCAAATGGCTTGCCCGGCTTGATGGCCAGCTTCCAGAAGCCGATCTCGCCGAGCTCGTCCAGCAGCTGTTTGGTGAAGTCCGCTTCCCCCACCGAGACGCCGCCGGTGGTGATGAGCACATCGGCCTCCGCATCGGCGCGGATAAAGGCGGCGCGCAGTTGGGCGGGATCGTCGGGGATGATGCCAAGGTCGAGGCAGTCGCAGCCCAGCCGTGCCAGCATGGCTCGCACGCCGTAGCGGTTGGAGTCATAGATATCGCCGTGGGCGAGCGGGGTACCGACCGGTTTGAGCTCATCGCCGGTACTGAAGATGGCCACTTTCAGCGGGCGGCGTACCGCGACGGTGGCCACGCCGAGGGAGGCCAGCAGTGGCATCTCTCTTGGGGTGAGGCGAGTACCGGCAGGCAGCACGCAGTCGCCTTTGCCGATATCGCTGCCGGCGCGGCGGATATTCTGGCCTGGTTCGGGTTGTGCCAGAAAAGTGATCCGATCACCGTCGGCCTGCGTTTCTTCCTGCATCACCACTGCATCCGTACCGGCCGGTACCGGGGCGCCGGTCATGATCCGTACGCAGTGGCCGGCAGGCCATTCGCCCTGATAGGGCTGACCGGCAAAAGCTTTGCCCGCCATGATGAGCGGGGTGCCGGTGGCGAGATCTGCCAAGCGCACGGCATAACCGTCCATGGCGGAGTTGTCGAAGGGGGGCACGGCGAGGGGAGAGGCGATGTTGTTGGCAAGGATACGACCAAGCGCCTCTGGCAGGGGCAGCTGCTCGCTGTCGCAGCAGCAGGCGAGTTGTTCCAGCATCCCTTGCAGGGCATCGCTTAAGGGGAGTAGTCCGCTGGTATCAAATCCCATCGTCATGACCTCTTTCTATGATTGAAGGCGGGATTATCACAAAAATCCCCGGGGATGGGCAGGTTATCTCGAGGGAATCTCGGGATAATAGGCGCTGAAACGGGGGTAGATAGTCATAAAGTATGAGGTGACGCACAAGTTGACTTGAATCTTGGCGGTAATGGCCGTTTACTATGCTGCCATAACAGATGGTCGTCACATCCTGTGTGGCTACCACTACAGCGATACCGTTGGCCCTGTGCGCCGCCATAACATAAGGGGTTGCTCCTTGAGCTGCCCTCACAGTCCCTGAGCGTGGGAGAAAAGACAATGACAACCTTAAGTCCGGAAGCCTTGCAGGTCAGGGCTGCCCTCGAAGCCCAGGGACTGGAAACCCCCCTGGTCACCAACGAGCTGAACAGCCAGCAGAAGCGGGAGAAGATCGAAGGCCATATGCGCTCCATCATGGAAACGCTGGGGCTGGATCTGACCGATGACAGTCTGGCCGAGACACCGCACCGCATCGCCAAGATGTACGTGGGCGAGATCTTCTCAGGCCTCGATTATTCCACCTTCCCCAAGGTGACGGTGATCGAGAACAAGATGCAGGTGGACGAGATGATCATGGTGCGGGACATCACCCTCACCAGTACCTGCGAACACCACTTCGTCACCATCGACGGTATGGCCCATGTGGCCTATATCCCTCGTGGCAAGGTGATTGGTCTGTCGAAGATTAACCGCATCGTGCAGTTCTTCGCCCGCCGTCCCCAGGTGCAGGAGCGGCTGACCCAGCAGATCCTGCTGGCGCTGCAGACCCTGCTCGGTACCAAGGATGTGGCCATCAGCATCAAGGCGACCCACTACTGCGTCAAGGCGCGCGGAGTGATGGACTCCACTTCCTATACCACCACCACCTCCCTCGGCGGTGTGTTCAAGACCCAGCCCGATACCCGGGCCGAATTTCTGGGCGGCCTGCGCGGATAAGATGGCGGTTGTTTTGTAACCGCCTCGCTGAATAAACGAGACGCCAGCAGCCACTGCTGGCGTTTTTCATTGGTTCCGGATGAGAGTGGTGGCTTGCAACGGCTTGACCCGCGCGGCTTGCCCTATGCAAACGTTATGCATTATTTCGATTTATTCAGCTGAGCGGTATATTTAATCGAGCACGATAAATCCTTTTTTTCACCTTACAAAAAGTAACCGGACAGACTCTTTCCGAACCATCACAATCCGGTTACTCTAGCGCCCCCTCACGGCTCTCGCTGCCGCTCATGGAATTCAGAGATATTCATCAAGGTTGGCTGGTGTGCCACTGAACAGGTGGCCAGATAGTTCATGCCTGGAGAGGGTGAATCAGACGAGAGCAACGAATTTAACGACCACCAGGAAATCCCATGAATACCAGCTCCATGACCATAGGCAAGAAACTCACCGCCGGCTTTGCCGTACTCGGCTTGATGCTGACCTTTATCGGTGGTTTCGCTCTTGTCCAGTTTGGCAATATGAACGGGGTGGCCCTCCGTTTTACCGACAGCATCTTGCCAGCAGTCAATCGCACCAGTGAAATCGGTGACACTATCAGCGAGTTGCGCCGCTATGAGCTTGCCCTGTTCCTGTGGGCTTCTGAACCCCAGAAGCGTGCCGAGTATCGTACTACTGCCGCCCAGCTGGTTGAGCGTCTCAAACAGCAGATGATTGATCACGACAAGACCATCGGGGCGCAGGATGTGGAAGAGCATCGTATCTTCGATATGGTCAAGGGTGACTGGGCCCGCTACCTTGCCCTGCACCAGCGGGTAAAACAGATGCAGGATGCGGAACTGATGAGTGAAGCCCTGAATATTTTCAGAGGAGAGGGGAGCCCACTCTACAACAAATTGAATCAATCTGTGGCTGAGCTGATCCAGATTAATCACGGTTATGCTTCGGAATCCCGCCAGAATATTGTCAACTCTTATCAATCTGCCACGCAGAGTGTCATCATTGCGTTGGTGCTCGGTCTGATCCTTGTGGTGGTGCTCTCAGTGGTACTGACCCGCCAAATTCGCGACCCGCTGATCATGCTGGCCCGTCAGGCCCAGCGTATTGCCAATGGCGATCTGGGTCAGGGCGAACTGCAGCAGTGGATCCGTGACAGCCGTTTCAACCGCGATGAACTGGGTCAGCTGGGCTCCGCCATCAACCGGATGCAGGGATCCCTCTCCGATCTGGTGAGCGAGATCGCCGGCTCCGTGAGCCAACTCAGCAGCGCGGTGGAGGAGGTGAGCGCCATCTCCAGCCAGTCTGCCAGCGGCATGGCTATCCAGCAGAACGAAGTCTCCCAGGTGGCGACCGCCATGAACGAGATGCAGTCCACCGTCAACGAAGTGGCCCGCAACACCACGGATGCCATGAGCGCCGCCAAGGATGCCTCCCGCACTTCCACTGCTGGCAGTGAAGTGGTTCGCAGCTCGATTACCAGCATCGAAGATGTGTCGGTCAAGATTGAACAGGCGGGCACAGTGGTGCAGCAGCTGGAGGCCGACAGCGCCAACATCAGCGTGGTGCTGGATGTGATCCGCGATATCGCCGGTCAGACCAACCTGCTGGCCCTTAACGCGGCCATCGAAGCGGCCCGTGCCGGTGAACAGGGCCGTGGCTTTGCGGTTGTTGCCGATGAAGTGCGATCCTTGGCCCAGCGTACCCAGGACTCCACCGCCGAGATCAGCAAGATGATCGAGCTGTTGCAGAGCCGCGCCGCCGAGGCGGGCAATGCCATGCAGCTGAGTCGTCACCAGATGCAGGAGAGCGTCGGTCTGGCGCGGGATGCCGGTACCAGTATCGACACCATCAATGGTGCCGTGGTGCGCATCACCGACATGAACACCCTGATCGCCACTGCCACCGAAGAGCAGAACGCGGTGACCGAAGAGCTCAACCGCAGCATCGTCAACATTCACAATGCCGCTGACGAGAATGCCCAGGGAGCCCATCAGATCGCCCAGGCCTGTGGCGAACTGAGCAAGCTGGCCAACACCCTGCACCATATGACCCAGCGCTTCACCCTCTAAGGGGTGATGCATGGATAACAGAAGGCCCCGCCAAATTGGCGGGGCCTTGTTGTTTCTGACTAGCGTGTTGATCGTAGGGGCGATTAGCGAAGCGTAATCGGCCGACGCCAGATCACTGACTCGACTATTTAGCTCAGACCTACTATCTCGCCATCTGCATCAATATCGATATGACGATAGGCGGGCAGACTGCCCAGCCCCGGCATGGTCATGATAGGGCCCGCCAGCGCATAGACGA
>NZ_JBODRQ010000150.1:0-7264 GCF_050633025.1 Aeromonas sp. | reverse complement strand
CAGCCCAAGGTGCTGGGCGGTGTCGGCAAGCCGGCCTGGTTTCTCAATGGCCAGCGGCTGCGCTGGGACGGGGATCAGGTGCTGAGCGTGGCGGGTCGCTATCAGCTGGTGGTGGTGGATGAAGCAGGCAACAGCGACCGCATCGAGTTTCGTATGGTGCACCCCGATGGGGAGGCTGGCTCCATTATCCGGTGAGCATCCATCCCTGTTTACACCAGCCCATTCAGCCGGGGTGGCGCAGATGGCCGAGCCGGGTGAAGAAGTGTTGACTCTTGCGCTGGTGAAAGTGGCTCTTCTTGATGGGATGGAAGATGAGGTTGCTTTGGGGGTGGCTCGCTTTTAACTGGTGGAGCATCGCCACGGCGGGCAGGCTGGTGCTGACCAGGGTGGTCAGTGGCATGCAGAGGGTCTCTGGCCCAAGCAGTTGATTGAGCCCTTGCTGAGCCTGCTCAAAGCGGGTCAGGGCAGCCGGGTCGGCATAGCCGCTCCCCAGCATGGAGAGCAGCTCGTCGAGTGCCAGATGAAATTCGGCCAGTTGTTGGCGAAAGCCGCTGCGTCCGCGCAGAGCAATCAGCTCTGCAAACGGAATGTCGGCCAGGTGAGTGGGTACTTGCAACGGGATCTCGAGGTGAAAGCAATCCTGACCGCCGCGATTGTGGTAGCGGGATTCGAGCAGGTGGAGCAGGCGATCGAGATAGTCGTGATCGGTAATCAGCGCCCCGTCATTGGCGAGTGCCCACTCACGGGCAAGGCGCATGGAGAGCAGATTGGCAAAGCGCCGCGCCATTCTGATCCCCCCCTCGTCCTGGGTCGCAAAGCCGTGAATCAGGCAAAAGCCGTGCAGCCGCTCCAGCCCCGCCTGATCCGGGCAGAAGCAGTCGTGGTTGGCCTCCTGACGCCAGCGGGTGACCAGCTCCTTGTTGCCAAACACCTTGTGACGGACGAAATCGGGGGCCACCAGGCCGCTTATCTGGTTCTCCAGTTGCGGGGTAATGGCGGCAAAGAAGGCAGCATCGGGGCGCTCGGCCAAGAGGTCCGTCTCCTGAACGAGGGTCTGTTGCAGGGCGGTGAGACCGCTCTTTTCACTGACGGTGAAGACAAAGGCGAGCCGCTCCAGATAGAGCAGGGCAAATTTGAGCCACAGTTCATCCCGTACTTCCATGCCGGGGTAGTAGATGTAAGTCTTCATCGGATCAGTCTGTTGTCAAAAATCAGGCGAGGCGCAGGGTCGGGAATATACGCAAGATTACAGCCGCGCGGCAAACATTGCTTAATGGAATGTGAGCAAACGCTCATCCAGTAGGCGCTGGCCACAAAGTTCTGATATAATTCGCGCCCTTAAATCAAGGTCACCCGAGTCATTACCATGAAGTTCATTATCAAGTTGTTCCCGGAAATCACCATCAAGAGCAAGTCGGTTCGCCAGCGCTTTATCAAGATCCTGCAGGGCAATATCCGCAATGTCCTGCGCCGCTTCGACGACGACGCCCGCGTACGGATGGATTGGGACAAGCTGATAGTGAGCTCCCGCAACGACCAGTTCCGTGAACAGGCTATCGAAGCCCTGGCCTGTATTCCGGGCATTCAGGCCTTCCTCGAGGTACAGGCCAGCAAGTTTACCGATCTGCACGACATCTTCGAGCAGGTGAAAGCCGTGTGGGGCGACCAGCTCAAGGGCAAAACCTTCTGCGTGCGCGCCAAGCGCCACGGCAAGCATGAGTTCTCCTCCCTCGAGATTGAGCGTTACGTGGGCGGTGGTTTGAACCAGCACTGCGAAAGCAACGGTGTGCGCCTCAAGAACCCGGACGTGAAAATCAACCTCGAGATCGATGGTGAGGAGCTCTTCATCGTCAGCGCTATCCATCAGGGGCTGAGCGGCATGCCCATCGCTACCCAGGAAGATGTGCTGAGCCTCATTTCCGGCGGTTTTGACTCCGGCGTAGCCTCTTTCCAGTTCATCAAGCGCGGTTGCCGGGTGCACTACTGCTTCTTCAATCTGGGTGGTGCCGCCCACGAGATCGGCGTCAAGCAGGTGGCCTATCACCTGTGGAACCGCTTCGGCTCCTCCCACCGGGTACGTTTCACCGCGGTCGATTTCGAGCCGGTGGTCGCCGAGATCCTTGAGAAGATCGACAACGGCCAGATGGGGGTGGTACTCAAGCGGATGATGATGCGCGCCGCCGCCAAAGTGGCCGACGAATTCCAGATCCCGGCGCTGGTGACCGGCGAGTGTGTGGGTCAGGTTTCCAGCCAGACTCTCACCAACCTGAACGTCATCGATCGGGTGACCGACAAGGTGATCCTGCGCCCGCTCATCACCTGGGACAAACCGGACATCATCAGCGAAGCCCGCCGCATCGGTACTCTGGAGTTTGCCGAGACTATGCCGGAGTATTGTGGCGTCATCTCCAAGAAGCCGACCGTGAAGGCTGATCTGGCGCGCATTGAAGAGGAGGAGGGCAACTTCGACTTCGCCATTCTGGACAAGGTGGTGGCCGAGGCCCGTTACCTCGACATTCGTCGCATTGGTGAAGAGACCGCCGCCGAGGTGCAGGAAGTGGAGACTACCGCCGAGAGCGGTGACAACGAGGTGATCCTAGATATCCGCTCTGCCGATGAACACGACGAGAAGCCATTGCTGGTGGAAGGGCGTGAAGTCATGCATATCCCCTTCTTCAAGCTGGCGACCGCTTTTGGCGATCTGCCCAAGGAGAAGACCTACCTGCTCTACTGTGATCGCGGCGTGATGAGCAAGCTGCAGGCGCTTTACTTAAAAGAGAAGGGCTTTGCCAACGTCAAAGTTTACCGTCCGTAATTTGATGCTCTATCTTCAATAAAAAATCCGGCCAATGTGCCGGATTTTTTATTTCACAGAGTGAGTAATGACTATCAGGGACAGGGTACCGGGGTGAAGGAGTCTTGCCCCTGGCAACGCCAGCCCATCTCGGCTTCTCGCATCTGCCACAGGTTGTTGTTGCGATAGAGGGTCAGGATATAGAGCATGTCGCTCTTGCTGCCATCGAGGGCGACCGAGAGTACCAGATCATTGTCCAACTGCTGGGCATGGATGCGACTGGGTGTGTCGCTGTGGCCGACAAAACGTAGCGCCACTTCCCGATAATCATTTACCCAGCCTTGTTGTTGGCTGCTGGCTTGACGTATTACCTGATTGAACTGCTGCACCGGCGCTGAGGCCAGTCGTCCAAATACCACTTGTGCTTCGGCGTGAACTGCCGTCACGTTCGCCAGGAGGAGTGTGGTAAGCATACCGATTTTTCGCATGAGAAGTTCCGGCTAACAACGACTGCTTCTATGACAACAGAAAAGCCAATTTGGTTCAATGCAAGGCCACACCGCGGCATGATGGCGATGTGATCCTTGTGTTCAATTGCGTTGCAGCGAGAAGGTGGGCAGCGACAGATGCCAGTAGATAGCCGCAACCCGCAGACCAAATACAGCCGTCATGCAGATGAGCATGGCCGTTACCCTGTCCATGTTTGCTTCCAGCGCCAGGGTGTAGAGAATGCCGCCGAGGATACAGGCAGTAGCATAGATCTCCTTTTGCAGCACCATGGGCACCTCCCGCGCCAATACATCGCGGATCATGCCGCCAGCTACGCCAGTCATGGTGCCCATGATCACCGCAACCAGATCCGGAGTGCCGAAGTTGAGGGCTTTTTGGGCGCCGATCACGGTAAAGAGGGCCAGACCGAAGGCATCGGCCACCGGCAGCACATACCATGGCATTCTGCGGGGCAGTTTGACCATCCACATACCGATGAGTGCCGTTGCTATCACCACCCAGATGTAGAGAGGGTCACGTACCCAGAAAACGGGTGTAGCACCCAAGATCATATCACGGATGGTACCGCCCCCGATGGCGGTGACCGCAGCCAAAACCATGACGCCGAACCCGTCCATTCTGAGTCGACCAGCTACCAAAACCCCTGAAAACGCGAATACCGCAGTACCAAACATGTCGCTGATGTAAACAATCTGATCAACCAGTGTTTGCATGGAGAACAACTCACGCCAAATAATTGATGGGACAGCAATTTTAGGGGGTGGCGAGTTCAATCGCCAACTGTGCTCGATAAAATTGCGAGTCGATACGGAATTTTTTTCGCAGTCCGAACCATATGAGTCTCATGCATCCCGCACTTCCTGTTGTTGGCGGGGTTCAGCAGGGTTACGCCTGTCACAGATTTTGGCGCGATTTTTTTCTTAAGTTATCCCCTGATACGCCGATATATAAGGTAAGCGGCGTTAATGCGATGAAGCGTTGAAAAAAATGCTAAAGACATCGAAAAACTGGCCGTTAAATAAGACGCATCAGGTACAGAAAATAATAAAGCCTGAGCAAATAGAAGAGTAAATTTAATAGCTTAGGAGAATAGTCATGGGCCTTTATATTAACACCAACGTATCCTCGCTGAATGCTCAGCGTAATTTGACCAATGCGAACAAGTCGCTCGATTCCTCTTATACCAGACTGGCTTCCGGTCTGCGTATTAATAGCGCCAAGGATGATGCGGCTGGCTTGCAAATTTCCAACCGTTTGACCTCCCAGATCAATGGTCTTGATCAGGGTAACCGTAACGCCAACGATGGTATCTCGGTTGCCCAGACTGCTGAAGGGGCGATGGATGAAGTCACCGGTATGTTGCAGCGTATGCGCACCCTGGCTCAGCAATCGGCCAATGGATCAAACAACGCAGACGATCGCACGGCCCTTCAACAGGAGTACGATCAGTTAAAGACCGAAATCAACCGTATTGCCAATGACACCACATTTGGTGGTCAGAAGCTGCTCGATGGTAAATATACCGGCTCCTTCCAGGTGGGTGCCGATGCGGGCCAGACCATCACCTTCAAGATGACGTCGGCCTTTACCATCAGCGGTATTGCCAGTGCGACTAAAGATAGTGCAAAGATCGTCAAAAATACGGCGACAAGTTTATCCAAAGAGCCCTACAAGGTCAGCCTGACAGCTGGTACCGCCCTGAAGGCAAGTATGGTGAAGAGCATCACGGCGGCGAGCACCGCCCAACTGTCGATGGCCAACCTTGACTATATGATCAAGGCGGTGGACAGCAAGCGTGCCGAGTTGGGTGCAGTACAGAACCGCTTTGACTCCACCATTCGCAACCAGTCCAACGTATCGGAAAACGTCAGTGCCGCTCGTTCACGGATCCGTGATGCTGACTTTGCGGTGGAAACGGCCAACATGACCAAACAGAACATTCTGCAACAGGCCGCATCCAGTATCTTGTCGCAGTCCAACCAACGTCCGCAGTCTGCTCTGTCACTGTTACAGGGCTAATAAAAGAAAACAGGGCGGTTGTTCAGGCCGCCCTGGTCAAGAGATGGAACAAAGGGGTGTTCGGGTCGCACTCTGTTCTATCGGGAGAGATATAATTCTCTACTAGTAATGCCAAGTGTTGTCCAGCTGTTCAGTTCTGTCACGCTTGGTCATATTCTCCTGAGCATATGCTCATCTTTAGGCCGGTTTACCGGCCTCTTTTTATTGTGTCGCCAAATTGACGTCACTCTATCAGTTCATTGCATGAACTGTGCCAACACGTCTCATTTCATAAAAAGGGTCATCATCAGCTGCGAGTTGCACGCTGTTGCAGATCAATTCATCTTCAGTTGCCGCCTGCCGGAGAAAACTTGCCGCTTAAGGCAACAATTTTCCTAAAGCTTGTTTCTGCGCTGCCGTTAAATAAAGTGAAGCAATCGAGGGGTGTTCGGAATCCAACGTTTGCACTACTGCGGGTGACCTGTTCGTTCAAACAGACACCCGCCAGAAGAGACAGGCATGTTCAACCTGCTCTTCGAACGGTGGGCCGTCGTGCTGATTTGACGACGAAACCTGCAGTCGTATGTTCTTCGGGAGAAATTATTATGGCTATGTACATTAACACCAATACCTCATCACTGAACGCCCAGCGTAACCTGATGGGGACCAACAAGTCTCTGGACACATCCTATACCAGGCTCGCTTCTGGTTTGCGGATCAACAGTGCGAAAGATGACGCTGCCGGTTTGCAGATCTCCAACCGCTTGACCTCCCAGATCAATGGTCTGGATCAGGGTAACCGTAATGCTAACGATGGTATCTCGGTTGCGCAGACCGCCGAAGGGGCGATGGACGAAGTCTCTGGCATGCTGCAGCGCATGCGCACCCTGGCGCAGCAGTCTGCGAACGGATCTAACAACTCCGATGACCGTACCGCACTGCAACAGGAATACGATCAGCTCAAAACCGAGATCGACCGTATATCGAACGACACCACGTTTGGTGGCCAGAAGTTGCTCGATGGCAAATACACCGGATCCTTCCAGGTTGGAGCGGATGCCTCCCAGACCATCACCTTCAAAATGTCATCGGCTTTTACCATCAGCGGTATTGCCAGCGCGACTAAAGGCAGTGCCAAAATAGTCAAGAATACGGCGACCAGTTTGTCTAAAGAGCCCTACAAGGTCAGCCTGACAGCTGGTACCGCCTTGAAGGCCAGTATGGTGAAGAGCATCACGGCTGCGAGTACCGCGCAGTTGTCGATGGCGAACCTTGACTATATGATCAAGGCGGTTGACAGCAAACGCGCCGAGCTGGGTGCGGTGCAGAACCGTTTTGACTCCACCATTCGCAACCAGTCCAACGTTGCTGAAAACCTGAGCGCTGCACGTTCACGGGTTCGTGATGCCGACTTCGCCGTTGAAACCGCCAATATGACCAAGCAGAACATTTTGCAACAAGCTGCTTCCAGCATCTTGGCGCAGTCAAATCAAAGACCTCAATCGGCCTTATCCCTGCTGGGCTAAGAGTGAGCAAAATGAGATAAGAGAGGAGGGGCAATATGACAAGCGAAATAGGAAACCCGTCATCGGTCACTCCTTCTTCTCTTCAGTCCAATAGCAAGAGCGGCCAGCAGGCCGCTCCTTTGCTTTCTGGTGTACCCGAAGAGCAGCAGGTGACAACGGGAGCCTCGTTCCGAAATGGCGACAGAGTGGAGCACGCAAGCAACGTATCCACCCCGTCAACCATCGATGTGGAAAATGAGGTACAAAAATTGCAGGAATTCAGTCAATTACAAGGATGGACAGTTAGCTTTAGTGTAGAGAGGGACTTGGACAAGGTAGTCATTCGAGTGGTGGATGCGGATACGCGTACTGTGATTCGCCAGATCCCGAGTGAAGAGTTGCTCTCCATCAGTAAACGTCTTCAGTCATTGCGTGAGACCGATGGTAATTTGGGCTC
>NZ_JBODRQ010000149.1:0-7387 GCF_050633025.1 Aeromonas sp. | reverse complement strand
GACTGCCCAAAAAGGGTATTCTTGACGCTCCCCCAACCGGAGCCCCCTCATGCCCAGATTGCCCTTTTTGCTGATCCCCCTGTTACTGCTCGCTGGCTGCAGCTCGACCGCCTTTGTTCAGCAAGATCTGCAACACCACCACTGGGTACTGAGCAAACTGGATGGCCAACCGATCGAGGCCCCCCGCAATAATCCCCCCGATTTCGAGATCGGCGAGCACTTCACCGTCAACGGCATTGCCGGTTGCAACCGCTACTTCGGACAAGGCCATCTGGAAGATAACAAACTGTGGGTCACCAGTCTGGGCAGCACCGAAATGGCCTGCATGCCGCCGCTCGACATTATCGAACAGGCCGTACTGACCACCCTTACCGAGGGGGCGGCCCTGAGCGGCACCCGTCAGAACCTGATCCTGCAGGGCAAACAGCACCGTTTGGAATATACCTTGCGCGACTGGGTGTTCTAGCGCTCACAAAGCCGCATCACAAACAGGAACATGTTGTCCGGCTGTGGCACAATATGAGGCAAAATTCGTAATGGAGGCTGCCTCAGCCATGTCGATGGATCGCCTGTTTGACAAGATCAAACAACTCCCCACTATTCCCAAGCTGCTGCACGAGTTGATGCAGAGCTTCAACGATGAGAATGCCCGCATCGACCAGATTGCGGGCAAGATCGCCATGGACCAGGTGATCAGCGTCAAAGTGCTAAAGATGGCCAACTCGGCCGCCTTGCGCCGTGGCAACGAAGTGACCTCCATCGAACAGGCGGTGATCCGACTCGGCTTCAACCGGCTGCGCTCCGTGGTGGTCGCCTCCGGCATCATCAGCAGCTTCAAGGCCCCCCCCAGCTTCGATAAGAACAAGTTCTGGACCGAGACCTTCCAGGTCGCCACCATAGCCAAGACCCTGGCCCAGGAGGCCAAGGTACTCGATCCCGAGACCGCCTTTACCTGCGCTCTGATCCACAACATCGGCGAGCTGCTGATCCAGAGCACCTTGCCGGAAGAGGCAGAGCTCATCAACATGGCGATCCAGAAGGGGAACAGCCGGGTCGAGGCCCAGCGGGAGATGCTGGGCTACGACTATGCCCAGCTCGGTGCCGAGCTGGCGCGGCGCTGGAACCTCTCCGAGGCCTTCGTTGATGCCATCTCCCAACAGCTTGACCCACTCTCCCACGATCCGGTCAGCAAGGAGGCGGTGCTGATCCGTCTGGCGGTCTTTATCTCCTTCGCCTGGAACGCGGGCGTGCCTGCCCAGGCCATTATCGCCCGGTTTCCCAAACCGCTCGCCGATCAGCTGGGACTGGATCCCAAGTCGCTGGCAGGCCAGCTCGAAACACTGCACGAACAGGGTAACGCCCTCGCCGATCTGTTGACGCAATAAGCATCATGACCCATCCGTTTCTGTTTCATCCCCAGGTGGCGCCCTGGTTCAAAGAGAGCGCCGATGCCCTGCAACTGACCCTGTTCAGCGAACTGGATGCGCCGATCCGCGAGGTGTGGCTGCGCCACGAGCCGGATAACGAGGAGTACCTGATCCCGATGACGGCGGTATCGACCCGCGATCGGCTGCAGGTGTGGCAAGGGACCCTGCCGCTCATCAAGGGACAGGATATCCACCTCTACAGCTTCAAGTGCCTCACCGATGAGGAGCAGTGGTGGCTGCACGGGGCGGGCGTCAGCGCGTCCATGCCACCCCGGGAGCAGCATTTTCGCTTCAACAGCCTGCACCAGCCACCGGCCTGGGTGCAGGATCAGGTGTTCTACCAGATCTTCCCCGACCGCTTCTGCAACGGCGATCCATCGCTCAGCGTCAAGCATCACGAATATGAGTACCGTGGCAAGGCGGTGATCAGCAAGGCATGGGGCGAGCCGGTCAGCCGCCACGAAGAGGGCCACGGCGCCTGCGAATTTTACGGCGGCGATCTGGCGGGGATCGATGCCAAGCTGCACTATCTGCAATCCCTCGGGGTAACGGCGCTCTACCTCAACCCCATCTTCGATTCGCCGAGCAACCACAAGTACGACACCCAGGACTACTTCAAGGTGGATGCCCACCTCGGCAGCAACGAGCAGTTCGCCGAGCTCACCCGCAACCTGCACCAGCGCGGCATGAAGATCATTCTCGATGCGGTGGTCAACCACACCTCAACCCAGCACCCCTGGTTCTGTCCGCCGCTGGGGGCCCAGAGCAACCCGGACTCGCCGTGGCGCAGCTTCTACACCTTTGACAAAGAAGGGGATTACATCAGCTGGAAGGGCATTCGCAGCCTGCCCAAGCTCGACTTCTCCTGCGAACAGGTGCAGGACGCCGTCTATCGCGCCGACAATGCCATCCTCCGTTACTGGATGCGCGCCCCCTACCAGATCGATGGCTGGCGCTTTGACGTCATCCACATGCTGGGGGAGCACGGCACCGCCGAAGGCAACCGCAGCCATGTACGCGCCATTCGCGGGGCGGTGAAGCAGGAGAACCCGGACGCCTACGTGCTCGGCGAGCACTTCTTCGAGGCGAGCCAGTGGCTGCAAGGGGATCAGGAGGATGGCGCCATGAACTACTATGGCTTCGCCCACCCGATCCGCGCCTTCCTGGCGGGGCAGGATATTGCCTACCATCCCATCAAGATCAGCGCCGAAGAGCTGGATCGCTGGCTCAAGCTGGCGCGGGCCCATATCCCGTTCAAGAACCAGCTGGCCCAGTTCAACCTGCTGGACAGCCACGACACCGCCCGCTTCCTCCATCTGCTGGGTGAAGACAGGCAGCGGATGCGTCTCGCCGCCACCCTGCTGCTCACCTATATCGGTGTGCCCTCCATTTACTACGGTGATGAAGTGGGGCTCTCCGGCGGCAACGATCCGGACTGCCGCCGCTGCTTCCCGTGGGATACCACAGACTGGGATCACGTGCTGCACGACCACTATCGCCGACTGATCCAGATCCGCCGCCAGCGCCCCTCCCTGCGCCGTGGCGATATCCAGACCCTCTACGCCGGGCCCCACAGCTATGTGTTCGCCCGTACCCTGCAAAGCGATCAGGTGGTGGTGGCCTGCAACCGCCACCCGAGCGAGCCGCGCACCATCAGCCTGCCCCTGTGGCAGACCGCCAGCCCCGCCAGCCGCTTCACCGATGCCTTCAACGGCGAGAAGTTTGAAGTGGTGCAGGGCGAGCTGCAGCTCACCATCCCGGCCAACTCGGCGAGGGTGCTGCTGTCGAGCTGAACCCTCGAAACCATCAAATACACATGCCCAGGATCGTTAGCGGCAACCGATTGAAATAGTTATGAAAAAGGCTTCGTTTGTGATCTGGTTTTATCGTCAAACAAAACCGCCACGCCCGAAGCCATGACGATTATCCACGCCAGCCACTATCTCAATCAACTTCTCGCTTCCGCCGAGCTCGAGCGCATTGCCCGCCTCTGCAAATTTTGCCTGCGCCTGTGCGCCATCACACCCTGGATGCTCGTCACCTCCCTGTTACACGCCAGGGGTGGAGGGAGAGTCAATGCCATTGCCAGCTGGCAAGTATTCCAGCGACGCCTTTTTCAATAAGGTACGACAAACGTGGGTGCCCCAAATTCTTGCCTTTCTTCCCAGATTTTCCCCCGCATAAATCGAACCTGGGGTTGTATGACCTAGATCGTGTAATTTTCTTGCCGGAGCTGCCGGTTGTAGAGCCATCCGGTCACCAGCGTGTCCACCGCAATACCACACCCAAAGAGAATCGCTATGCCATCGAGTGATGGCGTCAACCAGCCTTGCAGGTAGCACGCATAGGCGGCGCCATAGACGGTGACGTTGGTGATCACCGATTGAATGGCCAAATAACGGGTCTGTCCCCGACCATACAGGACGCTATCCATGCAGGTGTTGAACATGAACAGCATGTAAAACGGCAGCGAAAGCAGGATCAGGTGAAGATGCTGGGTGATTGTGGTGTTGAGGATGTTTCTGATGAACCATTCATAGCACGGTGAGAGGAGTATCCATGCAATTGCAATGAGGACGCAGGTGGTGAAATAGCCAAGCATTTTGTCCCAATGCGGGAGCTTGTCTCCTTGTGACACATCTTGCTTTATGAGATCTGCCATCGGTAAAAACGGAAGCAGTAACCATCCCCATA
Source organism: Aeromonas sp. (assembly GCF_050633025.1). Lineage (GTDB taxonomy): Bacteria > Pseudomonadota > Gammaproteobacteria > Enterobacterales > Aeromonadaceae > Aeromonas. The sequence continues at coordinate 3,266 of NZ_JBODRQ010000149.1, read as the reverse complement.
TAAAGCTGTTGGCAACCCAGAATGTCCCTTGTTCTTCGACAACATTGATCATTCTGATGATGAAAATGAGGAAGAAAGCATTCCGTATCAATGAGTCCACGCCGCTCCATTTGCCAACTCGGAACCACTCCCGCATCCATCCGAAGTCGGCTTGCACATGCAAGTCAGCAGAGGTGAGCCAGTATCTCTGCCTGACAACCCCGAGTGCATAAACGAGGGTGCAGATGCTTGCCACTATGTTGCTATACGCGATGCCGTTGACCCCTAGCCGGAAGCTAAATTCAAACTGGCTGAGCAGGAGTGTATCAAGGGTGACACTGACCAGAAGCTGGATGGCAAGAACGGTATATATGGCGCGGCGCCAGTCTTGCAGGACGAAGAATATGGTCAGGAAGCGAACCGCATTGAAGAGAGTCGTGCCAATCATTTCGAGACGTATATAGTCCACGGTGGCTGCAACTTGCTCCGGGCTTTGAGCCATAGCCTGCACCAGTGGCATGGCGAAGAGAGCAATGAGGCCCGTAAAGAGGGCGTAGATCCCGACGCTGACAATGAGGCCTGTTTTGAGCTTGTTCAGTGTGGCGTCACGCTCATGGAGTGTTTTTCCCAAGAGATAGAACAGCGGCAGAATCAGCGCTTCCTGCACAACCTCCAGCCCCAGATTGACCCAGGCCAGCTGGCTTGCAATGTTGACTCCCCACTCTGTCGGGAGATCGCCGAGGTAGAAGATTCGCGTGGTGGTATAGATGGTCGGCAAAGCGGCTGTGATCAAAAGCGCCAAGTAGAGCGGCCAATTGATCCTGCTTAGAGATGCACGGGTTCTTATTGCCAGTCGGCTGGCTTGGGTGTGATTCATAAATCCAGTAGGCACTGATAATCCTTGGCGATGTCGTCGATGTGCAGATATTGCTCTGCTTACAGAGAGGTGCTGGGGCGAATATCGAAACATATTCGGATGATCGCGTCATTAAAAACCAGTCCAACCCGCCAGATGAATACGGCTGAAAGACATGATAAATCAATGTCTTCTGCTTGTGCTGCCGGTCAGGTTTGAGGGCAGTGGCCGATTTGAGATAACGGGAATGGCTCGAAGTAAAAGGGAGTTGTAGGTTCGATTAGCGAAGCGTAATCGGACGATCGCGTAATCGAACAATCTCGTAATGGAACATCCGCACCATCACGGCCCGCAAGCAGATCGAAGTGAGGCAAGGCTATGCTTGGCTTTTTGGTCTCAACGAGGGGAAAAGGATGGCCAATTGGCGGCGGGCATGGTGGCCCGGAGGAACCTGGTTCTTTACCGTCAACCTGCTGGAGCGGCGCAACAACCGGTTGCTGGTGGAGCAGATTAACCTGCTGCGTCAAAGCGTTACCAAGGTGCAACAGGCTCACCCCTTCGCCATTCACGCATGGGTGGTGTTGCCCGACCATCTCCACTGCATTCTCTCTTTGCCGGAGGGGGACACCGATTTCCCCCTGCGGTGGCGGTTGATCAAAAGCCACTTTTCCCGCGCCTTGCCGGTGACCGAACGGCGCAGCCAGACCCGGTTACGCCACGGGGAGCGGGGCATCTGGCAACGCCATTATTGGGAACATCTGATCCGGGATGAGCAGGATTACCGCCGCCATATGGATTACGTCCATATCAACCCGCTCAAACATGGTCATGTCACGCGGGTGGCTGATTGGCCGTATTCCACCTTCCATCGTTATGTGGCGAGCGGCATCTATCCGCCGGATTGGTGCGGGTCGGTGGATGGGGCATCGGGGGAATTAGAGTAAACCTATCAAGGGTTATGCCAATGTGAACGTCCGATTACGCTTCGCTAATCGAACCTACGGCCCTGCTGGCAAACTCCGGTGAGCGCTACGCCCCCATCGAGTTGATTAGACTAGGCTGATCCCTTTCCCTGTCACCCTACTCTTTACAATTCACCCGGCCGCCGCGCCCCATCTGGCGGCCGGGTTTCTGAGTTCCCCTCTCTGCTTTACCCACCTTTCTATTGCAATGCTTCAAGCCGGTTTGAGTTGCCATGTAGGTTCGATTAGCGAAGCGTAATCGGACGATCGCGTAATCGAACAATCTCGTAATGGAACATCCGCATCATCACGGCCCACAAGCAGATCGAAGTGAGGCAAGGCTATGCTTGGCTTTTCGGTCTCAACGAGGGGAAAGGGATGGCCAATTGGCGGCGGGCATGGTGGCCTGGAGGAACCTGGTTCTTCACCGTCAACCTGCTGGAGCGGCGCAACAACCGGCTGCTGGTGGAGCAGATTGACCTGCTGCGCCATAGCGTTACCAAGGTACAGCAGGCTCACCCCTTCGCCATTCACGCATGGGTGGTGTTGCCCGATCATCTCCACTGCATTCTCTCTTTGCCGGAGGGGGACACCGATTTCCCCCTGCGTTGGCGGCTGATCAAAAGTCACTTCTCCCGCGCCCTGCCGGTAAACGAGCGGCGCAGCCAGACCCGGTTACGTCACGGGGAGCGGGGCATCTGGCAACGCCATTATTGGGAACACCTGATCCGGGATGAGCAGGATTACCGCCGCCATATGGATTACGTCCATATCAACCCGCTCAAACATGGTCATGTCACGCGGGTGGCCGATTGGCCGTATTCTACCTTCCATCGTTACGTGGCGAGCGGCATCTATTCACCGGATTGGTGCGGGTCGGTGGATGGGGTGTTGGGGGGATTGGAGTAAATACCTAAAAGGGTTGTTCCGTTGTAAGCGACCGATTACGCGAACGTCTTACGCGATCGTCCGATTACGCTTCGCTAATCGAACCTACGGTCCTGTTCATCGGAACCGTCATCCTACATATTGTGTTTTGAATTTTAATCTGGACTATATATTGTGTTTGAAATTTAAATAGTGACGCAGGTTAGTTTTTTATGTTTTAAATGAGTAAGTTAAGTTTAAATGGATTATGTTTTAGTTGCAGTTGGGCAAAAAATGAGTAGAATTTCGCGCTGCATTTAGTCTGTTAAACCTGCATTTAGGATGATAAATGTAGATAGGAGGTTAAGCATGGTTGCTTCTATGTACGAATATAGGCAAAGAAAGAGCCAAGTTATTGAATCTAATAGCAATTTTTGCGCACCTAAAAATAATGAACAAAGTGCAAAAGTGGTTGATATTAAGGAAAATAACAAGAAGAAAAGAAGGGCTCGTGATGTATTGCTATCATCTGCCCAGAAGTTGGGCTGGTGAATCTGTTACAAAACAATTGATTTTTAATGAAAAACCCTTAAGAATGTTTT
>NZ_JBODRQ010000148.1:0-7412 GCF_050633025.1 Aeromonas sp. | reverse complement strand
ATAAAAAAGAGGGATGGCATTGAGCCATCCCTCTTTTGTTTTTACGGTTTCGCGAGCAATCCACCTGCCAGTGGTGAAGCGATCTTCGTGGCTTAGCAGACCTTGAAGGGGGTCAGCTCGGCCAGCGGGCTCGCGTCCATAAAGGCTTGCGGCTCCTGGCCATGTTTGAAGATCTTGAAGTCCTGATCGCGGGCGCTCCAGTACTCAACGGTATCGCCGCTGATCTGCAACAGGCTCGCTTCGCGCAGGGCCACCACATATTCGCTCGGGTTGATGGCGCAGAACTCGGCCAGACGCTCGTCGCGGGTCTCGCCCATGTGGCCGCTGATGCTGGCATCCAGATAGTGCGGGTTGATCTGCAGCGGGAACAGGCCCAGCGCTGGCAGTACGGCGGCGTTACAGACCGGCATATCGTTGGTGGTGCGGATGCTCGGGGTCGCCACGTTGCAACCGGCGCTCCAGCCCACATAGGGGACGCCCCGCTCGCGCACGGCACGCTGGATCGGCACGATCAGGCCGTTTTCGTGCAGCATCTGGTTGAGGCGCCAGGTGTTGCCACCGCTGATAAAGATGGCATCGGCCTGATTGACGGCATCGACCGGATCATCGAAGTGGTGAATGCTGATGGTCTCGATCCCGAGGCTCTCGGTGAGATCATTGGCGCGGGCATCCCAGTCACTGCGGATCACCGCGTAGGGGATCAGCAGAATACGCTTGACCGGTTTGCGGGCCAGCAGGCTCTGCACCCGGTCGCGGGCCCAGCCGAGCAGACCCGGAAATTCGTTGGCTTTACCATTGCTAAGCAGAAGCAGTTCCATCAAATAGGTCCTCAAAAAGTGAAAGCAGAGGAGGGAGGGCCACCGGCTCCGCCGTGCGGCCCGATTGCAAGAGGAGGCATGCTACCACCATTGGCGCGGCGGTTCTGTGATCGGGGGGCCCATTCAACGGCTATGGATGAGTAACTCAATGCCAAACGGTGGATTAATGAACCGTGGTCAATTCGTCACCCATCGCCAATAAAAGACCCCGCCGCAGCGGGGTCGTGTCAGGGGTAAAGCTACTCGCTCATCAGGAGGCGGTCGCTTCCACCACCTTGTAGGAGGGCTGCTGGCGCAGCTTCCACAGCTCGCTCCATTTGCGCAGGGCGGAGAGCAGGATCAGCATCCCCAGCACCAGCATGATGAGGGAGATGATGCCGTTCATCGGGTTGTAACCCTTGGCCGCCGCGTTGAAGTAGACGTTGCTCATCATCCAGTAACCGGCGTAGTTGACGGTGACGAACAGGTAGGCCAGCGGAATGAGACAGGTCAGCATGTAGCGGCGCTTGCTGGCCAGTCGCAAGATGATGGTGGCACCGATGATGAGGCCCACCGAGGCCATCAGCTGGTTCGATACCCCGAACAGCGCCCATACCGAGCCGATATCGCCGGACATCAGCAGGTAGCCCCACATCACGCAGGCGAGCACGCTGGCCCCGATGGCGCCCGGCATCCAGTCGATGCGCTTGAGGGGCGGGTAGAACTCGCCGAAGAAGTCCTGAATGAGGTAGCGGGAGACCCGGGTACCGGAGTCGACGGCAGTCAGGATGAACACCGCTTCGAACATCACCACGAACTGGAAGAAGTAGGAGGCGAGGTTACTGAACCAGGGCACCTTGGTGAAGATGTAGGACATGCCCACCGCCAGGGTGACGGCGCCGCCGGTGCGGCCGTTCAGATCCATGCCGATCTCCTGGGAGAGGAACGGCAAGTCCACCACCTGCATCCCCAGTTTGGCAAAGGCTTCCGGGGTGGCGTTGATGGCGAAGTAGTCCGCCGGGTGCAGGGCAGTGGCGGCGATCAGCGCCATCACGCCCACTACGCACTCGGCCAGCATGGCACCGAAGGCAACCGGCAGGATGTCGTTCCACTTGTCCACCAGTTTCGGGGTAGTGCCGGAGCCAATAAAGGCGTGGAAGCCGGAGATGGCGCCACAGGCGATGGTGATGGAGATAAAGGGCCAGACAGGGCCGCCCAGTACCGGGCCGCCGCCGTGGACGAACTGGGTCATGGCGGGGAACTGGATCTCCGGGTTGATGCAGATAACGCCGATCACCAGGGCGCCGAATACACCGATCTTCATAAAGCTGGAGATGTAGCCGCGCGGGGTGAGCAGCAGCCAGACCGGCAACGCGGTAGCGAAGAAGGCGTAGATGGGCAGTGCCAGACTGATGGTCTCGGCACGCAGGGTCAGCCAGGCACCGAAGGCGCTCTCCTGCACGTAGGGGCCGAAGAAGACACAGGCCAGCACGGCGGCAAACCCGACCCAGGAGGCGGCTTGCAGGTTGCCGGTCAGCTTGTGCCAAATTCCCACCACCATGGAGATGGGGATGGTCATGAAGACGGCAAACACGCCCCAGGCGTTACGCTCCAGCGCGTGCACCACCACCATGGAGAGACCCGCCATGGTGATGGTGATGATGAACAGCATCGCCAGACCGGTGCACCAGCCGGCGATGGGGCCGAGTTCGGCCTTCGCCACCTCGGAGAGGGACTTGCCCTGATGCTTCATGGAGGCGAACAGCACGACTGTGTCGTGCACCGCACCGCCGATGACGCAGCCGATCAGCAGCCAGAGAAAGCTTGGCAGGTAACCGTACTGGGCGGCCAGTACCGGGCCGACCAGCGGGCCGGCGGCGGCGATGGCCGCAAAGTGCTGGCCGAAGTTGACCCACTTGTTGGTCGGCACATAGTTCTTGCCATCTTCCAGCTGGTGGGAGGGGGTGACCAGTTTGTCGTCAGCCTGCAGCACCTTGCGCACAAAGAACACGCCGTAGAGGCGATATGCTATGGCGAGGATGCAGAGGGCCGCAATGACAAAAGTGATTGCGTGTTGCATGGGGGAGTTTCCTTTTCCTGTGGCCAGTCTGGCCGGGCTCAGGCTGCACTCTACCGATGCGGTGGGGAAAGGGGAGCGCAGAAAAGGTCAGTGGCCGGGGTCCGCCCGCGAGCGGCAGAAAAGCGGCCCCGAGCGGTTTGAGGGATGAGCCGGCGGGTGTGGCAAGCGGGTGAGTGGTAGCTGGTAGAGCTGGAGCGGGGTGAGGCGTCCCGCCCCATCAGGGAATATCTAGCAGTTCCTTGAGGGGCTTGAGGTAGCGGCGACTCACCGGCACCTTGTGACCGCCCTGAGTCACCACTTCCGCCAGCCCGCCGTCGAGCAGCAGGATTTCGCGGATCTGGCCCGGGTTGAGCAGGTACTGGCGGTGACAGCGCACGAAGCCGGTCTTCTCTTCCAGCGTGCGCAGGGTCAGCTCGGTGGTGCCCTGCTGCTGGCCGCTGATCACCCGGTTGCCTGTGAGATCGCTGTGGATGAACTCCACCTCGCCAAGGGGCAGTAGCAGAATGCGGTTGTGGCCGATGCAGGGGATGCTGCGCAGGGGCTGGGCGATGCGGGTCGGATCCGGTAGCGGCTGCCCCGCCAGTTCACCCTTTGGCGAAAGCAGCCGGTTGATGCGTTCCAGCGCCTTGTTCATCCGCTCTGCTGTGACCGGTTTGAGCAGGTAGTCGAGGGCGTTCTCCTCGAACGCGCGCAGGGCAAACTCGTCGTAGGCGGTGATGAAGACAATGTGGGGGCGCAAGTCAGGATCCAGCATGCTCACCAGCTCCAGCCCGTTGATGCGCGGCATCTGGATGTCGAGAAACAGCAGGTCGGGTTTGAGGCGATGGATGGCGGGCAGCGCCTCCATGGCGTGGGCGCATTCTCCCAGCAGGCGAATATTGCCCGCCTGCTCCAGCAACAGGCGCAGCTCCTCGCGGGCGAGGGGTTCATCGTCAACGATCAGGGCGGTCAGCATGGGCTCTCCTGCAGGGGAAGGGTGATCCTCACCCGGGTTGATTGATGGGGGACGCAGTCGATGGCGACCCCGTACTCGGCACCGTAACGGGCCTTGATACGCCGATCCACTATGTTCATGCCAAGGCCGCTCCCCTCCTGTTTCGTCTGGTAGAGCCCGGCGTTGTCGCATACCTCCAGCACCACTCGCTGCGCCTCAACCCTGGCAGTCAGGGTCAGCAGGCCGGGTTCGAACATCTGGGAGATGCCGTGCTTGACCGCGTTCTCGACGATGGGTTGCAGGGAGAAGGTGGGCAGTCGGTACTCCAGCAGCGGCTCGGGAATATGGATCTGCACGCTCAGGTGCTCGGCGAAGCGGGCCTGCTCGATGTGCAGATAGGCGTTCACATGCTCCAGCTCGTCGGCCAGGGTCACCTCGTCCCCCTGCCGTTTGAGGTTCTTGCGAAAGAAGGTGGAGAGGTTGTGTACCAGGGTGCGGGCGCTTTCGGGATCGCGCCGGATCACCGCCGACAGGGTGTTGAGGGCGTTGAACAGAAAGTGCGGGTTGATCTGCGCCTGCAACAGCTTGATCTCCGACTGTGCCAAGAGCCGCTTCTGCTCGTTGTACTTACTGGCCAGGATCTGGCCGGAGAGCAGCCGGGCAATCCCTTCCCCCAGGGTGCGGTTGATGGAGGAGAAGAACTTGCGCTTGGGCTCGTAGAGCTTGATGGTGCCCACCACCGACCCCTCTTCCCCTCGCAGCGGAATGACCAGCGAGGAGCCGAGCCGGCACTGGGGATGCAGGTTGCAGCTGTAGGGGATGAGGTTGCCGTCGGCATAGACCACCTCGCTGTGCTGGATCGCCTTGAAAGTGTGGGCCGAGTTGATGGCGGTGCCCGGCAGGTGGTGATCCTCGCCGATGCCGATAAAGGCGAGCAGCTTCTCCCGATCTGTGATGGCCACCGCGCCAACCCCGGTCTCCTCGTAGAGGATGCGCGCCATCTGCTGACACGCCTCCTGGGTGAACCCCTTGTCCAGCACCCGCATCGCTCGCTCGGCAATCTTGAGGGCGCGGGCGGAGAAGGCGACCGAGTACTTCTCCAGCATGGCGCGGTGATCGAGGATCATCCTCATGAACATGGCGGCCCCCAGGGTATTGGCCACCAGCATGGGGGCGATGATGTTCTCTATGAGGTGGACGGCGTCGTCATACGGGCGGGCCACCAGCAAGATGATGCCCATCTGCATCAGCTCGGCGATAAGGGCCACCGAGCCCACTACCCAGGGGCTGAACAGCAGGTCGAGCCGGTGGCGGGCGACGAAGTGGCGGTGCACCAGTCCACCGAGCAGCCCTTCGGCGATGGTGGAGAAGGTGCAGGCCAGCGCGGTAAAGCCCCCCAGCGAGTAGCGATGAATGCCGCCGGTGAGCCCCACCAGCAGCCCCACCACCGGGCCGCCGACGATTCCCCCCAGCACGGCGCCAATGGCGCGGGTATTGGCGATGGAGTCCTCGACCCTCAGGCCAAAGTAGGTGCCCATGACGCAGAAGCCGGAGAAGATGAGGTAGCAGAGGATCTTGTGGGGCCAGCTCAGGGTCACCTGAGTGAGGGGCATGAACAGCGGCGTCTTGGAGAGCAGCCAGGCGATCACCAGATAGACGCAGAGCTGCTGGAACAGCGAGATCACCAGAGTGAATTGTTCAAACGCCACGGCTCGTTGCCCCGGTTATCGTTGGTCATTTAATGGACGCGGAGTATTAGCAAACCCCATACCCCCTTGCAAGGAAGGGTTATCGGAATGGTGGCGTAGCGCACGATTTGCCGGATCGTCTGCCACCGTGGCGGGCGGTAACTGTTTGATTACTCAGCATGGCACTTGAGCCAGCGGCAGACGCGGCGATATTGTGGCAACAAAAAGGGGCCAAAAGGCCCCCAAATTGGCAGTCAGTACGTGGTTCAATCGAGTTTCAGATCGACCCAGACCATGCGGTGATCCGAACTGACTCCCTTGGCGATGCCGAGTTTCGCATCATAGACCAAGTGATAGCCGGCCTCGAAGCTGGCCGGCCAGAATACGCCGCTCTTGACCGCGTTGAGGTTGGCGGAGGGGATGACGTGATCCAGCTGCAGCACGCTGGAGTTGGTGATCCGTTCCGGATTGGGGCGATTGAGGTTGCGTTTGCAGTCGGTCCCCTTGTTGACACACTCCGGGCCCCCTTCGCTGACCGGGATCAGGGTGCCATTGGTGATGGCCTGATTCATCAGGGCGTTGTCCAGCAGTGCCCGAATGGCGGTCAGGTCGCCGTCACCAGTGAGCGGGTCGGCATTGAGATCCCCGGCGATAACGAACTTGGCGTTTTTGGCCAGTCCACCCTTGGTCCCCTTGTCATCGGTCATGTAGTCGAGACCCTTGACGTAGTCGTTCCAGAAGGCGATCTCGGCGCGGTTGTGCTTGACGGTGTGACGCGCCGCGTTGGCAAAGATCGGCGGGGTCGGGTGGGAGATCAGGAAGTGAATGACCTCTTCCCCCTTCTCGGTCTTGATGCGCACCGGCACGTCGGCGTGGTTCTTGGAAGAGAGCGGGTACTTCTGCCACACCTCATCGGCATACCAGGCATCGCCACATTCACGATATGGGTTTTTGACCCCGTTTTTGTCGATCAGCTTTTTACAGTCATCGATGACTGGGTTCTTCTCGCCCGGCATATCCTTCCACTTGAAGTGCTGGAAGGTACGGATCTGCTTGGTGTTGATAGGATATTTGGACATCACCGCAAAGGCGTACTGGCCGTGGTAGTTACCAAAGCCCCAGGCATCATCGGGGCCGCTGTTGACCTTGCCATCGAGATTTAGGTCATAACCGCTCATCAGGCCGGTGTTGGTGGCAAAGTTCTGCAGCACCGGATAGCTGATGGCAGTCACTTCGGCATGCTGGGGATGGGCCAGATAGTTGTCGTTGAAGGCTTTCAGATCGGTAGTGCTTTCGCCCTTGCCATCGTTGTCGAACTCGTTGAGCAGGAAAACATCCGGGCGGGTGCGCTGGATGATCTCCGCGACATTGCGGATCTGCTGTATGCGTTTGGCTTTGGTTTCAGTGGCGTCGCTCAGGCTCCCTTCCGCGAGGCGGGCCAGCAGGGCATCCTGCTCGGTGCGGGTCAGTGCCAGCTCGCTAGTCAGCTCGCCAGCGTTATCGCGGTCAAAGGAAAGGTTAAAGGTGGCAAAACGAACCATGGGATCAGCTGCCTTTGAGTCATTGTCGCTGTTGCAGCCTGTTAGCATCCCGAGGGCGATGGCGGCAGCAAGTAGGGTTTTGTTGATGTTTGTCATTGTAATTGTTCCGTAGCATCAATGCGTTATGCCTTCGGTGAGGCGGTGCCATTATAAGTAGAGGGCGATGCTGCGGGGATTTGGCCTGAGCAAAGTGTGAGGCTATTCACAGCCTGTTTGGGTCGAAGATGAATATTGGCTGGCCTGTATGACACGGGGTAAATCAGGTCGCTTCGGCCCGTGTTGTGGTAAGGGGCGACAGTTTGCCAATCTTTTACACTACCATCGGCAGGCCGCTCTCGGGGTGGTGGATCACCTGTGCCGGATAGTCATAGA
>NZ_JBODRQ010000147.1:0-7412 GCF_050633025.1 Aeromonas sp. | reverse complement strand
GAAGCCGCAATCCTGATCTTCGGTGTTCATCAGCACATAGCGGGAGGCGTTCCACAACTTGTTGCAGAAGTTGTTGTAGCCATCCAGGCGCTTCATGTCCCAGTTGATGTCACGACCGGTAGAGGCCAGCGCCGCCAGCGTGAAGCGCAGGGCGTCGGTACCGTGGGCCTCGATCCCTTCCGGGAACTGCTTGGCGGTACGCTTGCCGATCTTCTCGGCCATCTGCGGCTGCATCATGTTGCCGGTGCGCTTCTCCAGCAGATCTTCCAGCGAGATGCCGTCGATCATGTCGAGCGGGTCCAGTACGTTGCCCTTGGACTTGGACATCTTCTGGCCCTCTTCGTCACGGATAAGGCCAGTGATGTAGACGGTCTTGAACGGGACTTGCGGCTGGCCGTTTTCGTCCTTGATGAAGTGCATGGTCATCATGATCATCCGGGCAATCCAGAAGAAGATGATGTCGAAGCCGCTCATCAGCACGTCGGTCGGGTGGAAGGTCTTGAGTGCCTCGGTATTGTTCGGCCAGCCCAGGGTGGAGAAGGTCCACAGGGCGGAGCTGAACCAGGTGTCGAGCACGTCTTCGTCCTGACGCAGGGTGGTCACGGACGGGATGCTGTGCTTGGCACGCACTTCCGCCTCGTCACGGCCCACGTAGACATTGCCGGCGTCGTCATACCATGCCGGGATGCGGTGACCCCACCACAGCTGACGGGAGACGCACCAGTCCTGAATGTCGCGCATCCAGGAGAAGTACATGTTTTCGTACTGCTTCGGCACGAACTGGATACGGCCATCTTCCACCGCTTCGATGGCGGTCTTGGCCATCGGTGCCACGCGCACGTACCACTGGTCGGTCAGCATCGGCTCGATGGGCACGCCACCGCGATCGCCATAAGGCTGCTGCAGCACGTGATCCTTGATCTCGGCCAGCAGGCCTAGCTCGTCCAGCTTGGCCACGATGGCCTTGCGGGCGGCGAAGCGCTCCAGACCGGCGAATTCGCTCGGCAGGGCGGCGTCGTAGGCGGTGCAGGGGTTGCCGTTGGTGTCGACCACTTCGGCCTCGGCACGCACGTGGGCGTCCAGGGTGAAGATGTTGATCATTGGCAGGCTGTGGCGCTTGCCCACTTCGTTATCGTTGAAGTCGTGGGCCGGGGTGATCTTCACGCAACCTGTGCCCTTCTCCATGTCGGCGTGTTCGTCGGCGACGATGGGGATCAGACGGTTCACCAGCGGCAGCAGGATGTGCTGGCCGATCAGCGCCTTGTAGCGCGGGTCTTCCGGGTTCACTGCCACGGCGGTATCGCCCAGCATGGTCTCCGGACGGGTGGTGGCGACGATCAGATAATCCTGGCCTTCGGCAGTCTTGGCGCCGTTGGCCAGCGGATAGCGCAGGTGCCACATGTGGCCCTTGATCTCGCGGTTTTCCACTTCCAGATCGGAGATGGCGGTGTTGAGTTTCGGATCCCAGTTCACCAGACGCTTGCCGCGGTACATCAGGCCATCTTCGTAAAGACGAACGAACACTTCCTGCACGGCGCTCGAGAGACCCTCATCCATGGTGAAGCGCTCGCGCTCCCAATCCACGGAGTCGCCCAGACGGCGCATCTGGCGGGTGATGGTGCCACCGGACTCTTCCTTCCACTGCCAAATCTTGTCGATGAAGGCATCACGGCCGTAATCGTGGCGAGTCTTGCCCTCTTCTGCCGCGATCTTGCGTTCAACCACCATCTGGGTGGCAATACCGGCGTGGTCGGTACCTGCCTGCCACAGGGTGTTCTTGCCCTGCATGCGGTTGTAGCGGATCAGGGTATCCATCAGGGTTTGCTGGAAGGCGTGACCCATGTGCAGGCTGCCGGTGACGTTCGGCGGCGGGATCATGATGCAGAAGGAGTCTTTGCTGGTGTCGCCGTGGGGCTTGAAGTAACCCTGGGCTTCCCAGTGCTGATAGAGCGCCTGTTCGATGGCGTTGTGATTAAAAGTCTTTTCCATGGTCTCGCCGTAATCTGGATGGATGGAGTCTGGTGTTGATTCTTTATGGATCAATTGGTTGCAGTCAGGGCTGCGCCGGATCCGGTGCGGCAAGGACGGGCTGATCCCTCATTTCGAGGGTATGGCCTGCCTGGCGATAGTGCTTGTAGCGCTCGCGGGCTTGCTGCTTTTGTGTTTCGTCAGTGGGGACAAAATCTACCACTTGAGCGAAGTGTCCTGCAAACAAAGGTGTCGCAGTGGCCAGATTGATGAGGCGGGCGTAGCGCCGTTTCGGTGGCTGATAGCCGATCTCCACCGGGGCCATGCCGCTTTCGCCTTGCAGCTGGTGCGGCACGAAGCGCTCCGGCGGCAGTTGCCACAACAGCTCATCCAGACGCAGAGCCTGGGCCTCATCGTTGCAGAACAGGTAGATATGGCCCGCGCCCCACGACTCGGCCGCAAGAGTGCAGGCCAGTCGCTCGACCGCAGAGGCCAGCGCGTCATCCTGTTCGCTCATCAGGTAAAAGGTCACTTGGCTCATCAGGTTGATCCCGTTTTGCGGTGACGGAGTGTTGACCGCCTCATGAGGCTGACGGGGCGTTTCCCCGCTCGCAACTCACTGATTCAAGAATGAAACAAGGAAGAGGCGTGCCTCTTCCTTGTGGTTCAGGGTAACGCCAACCCTTTTGATGCACGCATCAGAAGGGATGAAAAAGTTACTCTTTCTCTTCGATATCCACGCCAGCCCGGTTCAGCAGGAACTGGGTCAGCAGGGGTACCGGACGACCGGTGGAGCCTTTATCCTTGCCACTCTTCCAGGCGGTCCCGGCGATATCCAGGTGGGCCCAGTTGTACTTCTTGGTGAAGCGTGACAGGAAGGCCGCCGCGGTGATGGTGCCGGCCGGACGACCACCGATGTTGGCCATGTCGGCGAACGGGCTGTCGATCTGCTCCTGATACTCGTCAAACAGCGGCAGACGCCATGCGCGATCACCCGCCTGTTCGGAGGCGTTGAGCAGCTCGTGAGCCAGCGGGTTGTGGTTGGCCAGCAGACCCGAGGTGTGATGGCCCAGCGCGATGACGCAGGCACCGGTCAGGGTCGCCACGTCGATCACGGTTTCCGGATCGAAGCGGTCTACATAGGTCAGCGCATCACACAGCACCAGACGACCTTCCGCATCGGTGTTGAGCACTTCGATGGTCTGGCCGGACATGGAGGTGAGGATGTCACCCGGACGATAGGCGTTGCCACCCGGCATGTTCTCGCAGCCTGCCAGTACGCCGATGACGTTGACCGGCAGTTGCAGCTGGGCCAACGCATGCATGGTGCCGAGCACGGAGGCAGCGCCACCCATGTCGTACTTCATCTCGTCCATGCCGTCGGCCGGCTTGATGGAGATACCGCCGGAGTCGAAGGTCAGTCCCTTGCCGACCAGCACGATGGGCTTGGCATCCGGATGACCCTTGTATTCGATGATGGCCATCATGGCTTCGTTGTCGGAGCCGCGGGCCACCGCCAGGTAGGAGTTCATGCCGAGCTCGGCCATCTCCTGCTCACCCACCACCTTGGTGGTGATGTTGTCGTAGGCATCGGCCAGACGACGGGCCTGGGAGGCCAGATAGGCCGGGTTGCAGACGTTGGGCGGCATGTTCGCCACGTCGCGGCAGACCCGCACACCCTTGGCCACGGCCAGACCGTGAGCGATGGCTTTTTCACCAATGGTCAGTTCCCGACGCGTCGGCACGTTGAACACCAGCTTGCGCAGCGGGCGACGTGGCTCGGCTTTGTTGGTCTTGAACTGATCAAAGCTGTAGAGGCCCGCTTTGGTGGTTTCTACCGCCTGGCGCACCTTCCAATAGGTATCTCGACCCTTGACGTGCAGCTCGGTGAGGAAGCAGACCGCTTCCATGGAGCCGGTTTCGTTGAGGGTGGTGATGGTCTTGTTGATGATCTGCTTGTACTGGCGTTCGTCGAGTTCCCGCTCCTTGCCGCATCCGACCAGCAGTACGCGCTCACTGAGCACGCCCGGTACTTGATGCAGCAGCAGCATCTGGCCTGGTTTCCCTTCCAGGTCGCCACGGCGCAGCAGCGAACTGATATAGCCATCGCTGATCTTGTCCAGTTGTTCGGCAACCGGAGAGAGGCGACGAGGCTCAAATACGCCGACTACGACGCAGGCGCTCCGTTGCTTCTCTGGACTGCCACTCTTTACACTGAACTCCATGGAATCTCCTACATCCTAAAGACAAAAGGCACCTTTTATTGAATAATGCGGTGCTTGTTGGGGTATCAGAGGCGGAGCGAACAGCCACAGGCTCCGCAGTTCAAACTGGTAAAAATCCAATATACGGCCCTATTTTTCAGGCATTCAACTAAAAACACAAGTTTACTTGGGAATGACTGTGATCGTTTTCCGATATTTGTTCAGGGAAACCCTGAAAACCCAGCTGGCAGTGTTATTCGTATTGCTGCTTATCTTTGTCAGCCAACAATTTATCAAGATCATCGGTGATGCCGCCGATGGCGAAGTGCCAACACGTCTGGTCTCCACCCTGCTGCTGCTCAACTTGCCCAATATGGCGTTGTTGATGCTGCCTATCAGTCTCTTTTTAGCCATTTTGTTTGCCCATGGTCGCCTCTACGCCGAAAGCGAGATGACGGTGATGCATGCGGTCGGCTTCAGCCACCGTTTCGTGATGCGCAGCGCCATGTTGCTGGCCTTGTTGACGGGGCTGGTCGCGGCGTTCAACACCGGCTGGATAGCCCCGCAGGCCAAGGAGCGCGAGTATCAGGTGATCGACGAGTTCAAGGCGGACCCGGGTATCTCCTTCCTGCAGGCGGGCCGCTTTATGGAGCTCGACAAGGGGCGTCTGGTTGCCTATATCCAGGATTTGAACGACAACGGCTCAAAACTGCAAAAGATCTTCGTGCTGCAGCGGGCGGAGGGGAACAATCCTCCCTCGGTGGTGGTGGCGACCGAAGGGGTGGTGACGGTCGATGAGAACGGCCTCCAGTGGCTGACCCTGATGGATGGCTCCCGCTACGAAGGGAACTTCTCTGGCAAGCAGTTCCAGATCTCCGATTTTCGCGAATATGGTCTGGTGATCCGCCAGCAAGAGATGGAGCGTTCCAACCGCAAGGCGGCGGCCAAGCCGACCATGGAACTGTTCGGTACCCAGGACAACGCCATGATGGCGGAATTGCAGTGGCGTATCTCGCTGCCCCTCTCCATTCCGGTGCTCACCCTGCTGGTGGTACCGCTGGCGCGGGTCAATCCCCGTCAGGGGCGCTACGCCAAGCTGTTGCCAGCCATCATGCTCTATCTCTCTTACTTCCTGCTGCTCAGTGCTGCCCGTTCGGCCATCGACAGCGGTCGACTGCCCTACTGGCCGGGGATGTTCCTGGTGCCGCTCGGTTACCTGCTGTTTATCGGCCTGCCCCTCAATCTGCAGGGCACCAGCTGGTGGAACGGGGTGAAAGGGCGCTATTTCAACAGAAAATCAGCATGATGCTGCAACATAGGAACTTCTGCTGATGTTTGGCATTCTCGATAGATATATCGGTCGGGTCATTTTCATGTCGATCCTGCTGTGTGAAATCACGCTCGTTGGCCTTGCTGCGCTCATCAAGTATGTGGAGCAGCTCAAGTCGGTCGGTGACGGCAACTACGACATGATCAACGCCCTCTACTATGTGCTGCTCTCCATGCCCAAGGAGGCGGTGCTCTTCTTCCCACTGGCCGCGCTGCTGGGTGGCCTGATTGGTCTGGGTCAGCTGGCGACCAGCTCCGAGCTGGTGGTGATGCAGGCTGCTGGTCGTTCCAAAATCAGTATCGTGATGGCGGCGCTCAAGACGGCGATCCCGCTGATGATCATGGTGGGGCTGATGGGGGAGTATGTGGCTCCCATCGCCAAGCGGATGGCAGATGACATCAAGGCGGGCGCGCTGTCCGAAGGTCGTCTGACGATCTCCGCCTACGGGGTGTGGGCTCGCGATGGCAACAACTTCGTCAATATCAACGGGGTGCGTAATGATGGCGCCCTCACCGGTATCACCCTCTATCGCTTCACCCCCGAGCGCAAGCTGATCGACGTGGTGCAGGCGGAGGAGGGGGTGTTCGAGCGTCACCACTGGCTGCTCAAGCAGACTCAGGTTACCCGCTTCGACGACCCGGCGCAGATCCGCAGCGAACAGCATGACAAGATGGAGTGGAGCTCAGAGCTGACGCCCAAACAGCTGGGGGTGGTGAGTATCGACCCCGAGAACCTCTCGGTCTCCGGTCTGCTCGACTACATCGGCTATCTCGATGCCAACAAGCAGGGTGCCGGTCGCTACAAGTTGGAGATGTGGCGCAAATTGCTGTCACCGCTCTCAGTGGTGGCGATGATCCTGCTGGCATCCTCCTTCATCTTCGGCCCGCTGCGCTCGGTGAGCATGGGGGCACGGATGCTGATGGGGATCATGACTGGCTTCGCCGTCTATGTGAGCGATCGGGTATTTGGCCCCATCAGTCTGGTCTATGCTGTTCCGCCGATCCTGGCGGCCGTCGCGCCCAGCCTGCTGTTTGGCGGCATCTCCTTCTACATCCTCAGCCGCAAGCAGTAATCCGCACGAGGTTATAAGGAAATGCAAAGAGGGCACCTGTTGGTGCCCTCTTTCGTTATTGCATTGATCCGGGATTACTTGTTCAGCAATTCCAGATTTGCCTGCTTGCTCAGCACGATCACTTCGCACTCGGCCCAGAGATCCTGAAACGCCCGTGGGCGCTGGCGGTTGAACAGGCACATCAGGTTGCCCAGACCAAAGGCGGCGGTGGCGAGACGGATCAGCGCCTGGGTAATACGGATGTGGCTGCCATCCTCGTTCTGAATGCGCAGCCGCCAGGCGCGCATGCCGACGGTCTGGCCAGCACGGGTCCAGAACCAGGTGTAGAAACCGCAGATGACGAAGGCGAGCCACAGGGTGTAGATCAGGCTCAGGTGGTGGCGGGTCAGCAACCAGAGGGAATCTTCACCCGCCGGTACGCTGGCCATGCCGGTAACCAGCAGCAGCTTGGCGACACCCATGCCGATAAAGCCGGCGATGATCAGCAGCGAAGTCACCACCAGCGCATCATAGATCAGGGCGCCGAGGCGACGCAGCAGACCCGCTGACGGGTATGGCTGAGTGGCGGGAGAGGGGGATTTTTGTTGGACTTTTTTAGGCTTGGCCATCGTTTTTATTCCATTAAGATGATGGCGGCATTCTATGTAACTGGCCCCGCATCGGCAAGGCGTTGAATAAATGAACAAACGGGCGTGTTCAATCGAAAAACACCTTGCATGGCATCGCGCCATTCGTATAATCCTTCGCAGTTGCCCGGGTGGCGAAATCGGTAGACGCAGCGGATTCAAAATCCGCCGGTGAATAACCGTGTCGGTTCGAGTCCGACCCCGGGCACCAT
>NZ_JBODRQ010000146.1:0-7416 GCF_050633025.1 Aeromonas sp. | reverse complement strand
ACCGGCAGGCAGGAGACCCCCTTCTCCAGCATCAGCTTGACGCCATCGCGCACGGTGAGATGGGGGGCGATGGTGACGAGCTGACGGCTCATGATCTGATGGGCCCGCTTGGTGAGGGTCTCGGTATCGCGGCTCATCTCGGCTTCGGAGTCGAGATAGGGACTAATGGCACGGAACAGATCCCGATCCGAGATGACCCCCACCAGCCCCCCTTCCTCCAGTACCAGCAGGTGGCGAAAGTGAGCCTGCTCGAAGATATCCTTGATGACACTGAGTCGATCATCCATTGAAACGGTGGCGACCCGGGTCGTCATAATATCTCTGATATGCATGCTAACCTCCCGTTACCAAACTGGTTTCTCTGTTATGGCATGTTTTTGCAGCGCCAGCCAGTGGCCAGCCCTTCGCTACAGTGCAAATCAGCGTCATTTCACGTAAGATCCGCGCCAGTTTTTCTCCTCCATTTTGAGCAAGCAGATCCCACCCATGATAGTTGCCAGTCAAATCGAACTGATCCGCGGCGGCCGCAAGCTGCTGGACAACGCCTCCGCCACCATTCACCCCGGCCACAAGGTGGGTCTGGTGGGCAAAAACGGCTGTGGCAAGTCCACCTTTTTTGCACTGGTACGGGGCGAGCTGGCCATCGACAGCGGCACCTTCAGCCTGCCCGCTGGCTGGCAGATTGCAGGGGTGGCGCAGGAGACCCCGGCGCTGGACTGCTCCGCGCTCGAGTACGTGATCGACGGCGACAAGGAGTTCCGCTCGCTGGAAGCCCAGCTGGCGCAAGCCGAGCAGGATGACAATGGTCTGCTGGTGGCCGAGCTGCACGGTCGCCTCGATACCATCGGCGCCTACAGCATTCGCGCCCGCGCCGCCGAGCTGCTGCACGGCCTCGGTTTCAGCGACGAGCAGCTCGGCTCGCCGGTGCGCAGCTTCTCCGGTGGCTGGCGCATGCGTCTCAACCTCGCCCAGGCGCTGCTCTGCCGCTCCGATCTGCTGCTGCTCGATGAACCGACCAACCACCTGGATCTCGATGCGGTGATCTGGCTGGAGAAGTGGCTCAAGGGCTATCAGGGCACGCTGGTGCTCATCTCTCACGACCGAGATTTCCTTGATTCGGTCATCAGCCGCATCATCCATATCGAGAACGGCAAGCTCAACGAATACACCGGCGGCTACTCCGACTTCGAACTGCAGCGCGCCGAACATCTGGCCCAGCAGCAGTCGATGTACGAGAAGCAGCAGCGGGAGATGTCCCACATGCAGGCGTATGTGGATCGCTTCCGCTACAAGGCCTCCAAGGCCCGTCAGGCCCAGAGCCGCCTGAAAGCGATGGAGCGGATGGAGAAGATCCTGCCCGCCCACGCCGACTCGGAATTCAGCTTCGAGTTTCGCGAGCCGTCGGCCCTGCCGACCCCGCTCATCGCCATGGAGAACCTCTCTGCCGGTTACGGCGACAAGGTGATCCTGGAGAAGATCAAACTCAATCTGGTACCGGGTTCGCGCATCGGTCTGCTCGGTCGCAACGGCGCCGGTAAATCGACCTTTATCAAGATGCTGTCGGGCTCCAACCCGCCGCTCTCTGGCAAGCTCGAAGTGAGCGCCGGGGTGAGCATCGGCTACTTCGCCCAGCATCAGCTGGAGACCCTGCGTCTCGATGATTCCCCGCTCGATCATCTGGCCCGCCTCGCGCCGGACAAGACCGAGCAGGAGCTGCGCAACTATCTGGGCAGCTTCGGTTTTCACGGTGACAAGGCGCTCGACAAGGTGGCGCCCTTCTCCGGCGGCGAAAAAGCGCGGCTGGTGCTGGCGCTGATCACCTGGCAAAAGCCCAACCTCCTGCTGCTCGATGAACCGACCAACCACCTGGATCTGGAGATGCGCCACGCCCTCACCATGGCGCTGCAAGGCTTCGAAGGGGCCATGGTAGTGGTCTCCCACGACCGTCACCTGCTGCGCACCACCACAGATGACTTCTATCTGGTACACGGTGGCCGGGTCGAGCCGTTCGACGGCGATCTGGACGACTACCACAAGTGGCTCGGCGAGCAGGAGAAAGAGGCCAACGCCAAACCGGCGGATGGCCCTGTCTCTGCCAACTCGGCTGTGGCGCGCAAGGATCAGAAGCGGCGCGAGGCGGAGTTTCGGCAAGCGACCCGTCCCCTGCGCCAGAAGCTCGAAAAACTCGAAGCGAGCATGGAGAAGCTGCAAGGCAAGCTCGGCAACATCGAGAGCCAGTTGGCTGACCCCGCCATCTACGAAGAGAGCGCTAAAACCAAGCTCTCCGAGCTGCTCAAATCCCAGGGCCCCCTCAAGGAAGAGTTGGAAGAGGTGGAGCTGGAGTGGATGAGCCTCTCCGAAGAGCTGGAAACCATGGAGCAAGCCTTCTTTGCGTGACGAACAGCTGATGGCCAGCGAGCGGGTCGCGGTCCACGAATTGCCGACGCCAATCGGCTTCTGGCACTGGAGCGGCAAGGTCTATGGTGAGCGCAGCCAGGATTGGCTCACCGTGCAGGAGCAGGGGGGCAACGTCAATCTGGCGCTGCTGCTGCACCGGCTCGATCAACTCGGCATCGTGGTCGATCTCACCGACCTGCAACCGGCGCTGGTGCAAACCGAAGCGGTACTGACCCCGTGGCGCGCCCTGCGCCAGAGCGCCAAGACGCGACTCGACGAGCAGCAGTATCAGTCGATGCTGGCCCACGAGCTGGAGCTGGAGCGGCTGCAACAGGGCGTCCTATTGCAGACCCTGCGCAGCCTCTCCCTGTTTCGCGGCAACAGCCGCAATTTGTTGAACTATCTATCGTTACTGGGTGCCCAGCAGGGCCCCCTCAGAGATCTAATATGCTGAGCTACCGCCACGCCTTTCACGCCGGCAACCATGCCGACGTGCTGAAACACGCCGTTCAGGCCCTGATCATCGAGTCCCTCAAGAAGAAGGAGAAACCCTTCATCGTGCTGGACACCCATGCCGGTGGCGGTCTCTACGACCTGCGCGGCGACTGGTCGCAAAAGAGGGCGGAGTATGCCGACGGCATCGGTCGGTTGTGGGATGAGCGAGCCCAGTGGTCTGCCATGGCCCCCTATCTCGGCGTCATCGAGGAGATGAACCCCGCTCAAGAAGGAAACAGCGGCGAGCTGCACTACTACCCCGGCTCGCCGGAGCTCTCCCGCCGCCTCGCCCGCGAGCAGGACAAGCTGGCGCTGATGGAGCTGCACAACAACGAGGTGGAAGACCTGCGTGCCAACATGGGCTACGACCCGCGCGTCGCCGTCCACCACCGTGACGGCTTCGAGGGGCTGATCGCCCTGCTGCCGCCCACCCCGCGCCGCGGGCTGGTGCTGATCGACCCGCCCTATGAGCTCAAAGAAGATTACTTCGCCGTGGTCGATACCCTGAAAAAGGCGCAGAAACGCTGGGCCACCGGCATCTACGCCCTCTGGTATCCCATTCTGGGGGAAAAGGCGGACAAATCCCGCGACATGCTGCGCGCCATCAAGCGCGAGAACTTCGGCAACGTGCTGGTGGCCGAGCTGGAAGTGGCCGGTCAGACTGCCGACTGGGGCATGAACGGCTCAGGCATGCTGATCATCAGCCCGCCCTGGATGCTGGACGAGCAGATTGAAGCCTTCCTCAAACCGCTCTGTGCCAAGCTGGCGCAGGGCGCCGGCGCCCAGTACAAGGTGGAGTGGCTCAACAAGGCCGCAGAGTAAGCCCGCCCCTGCCCGCTCTGGCGCCCGGTCAAGGCGCCAGCGAGCCGGTCAGCCAAGCCGTTCACAGTGACGACATGGCCAGCAAAGAGAAGCCCCGTTCAGGGGCTTCTTGTTTTTTACCCGCCACCGCTTTTGCCCACCGACACGGCTACCCGCCAACACTTTTTATCCAGCAACACAGTGGTCGCACTTTCCACTCGCTGCGCCAACCGGTCGCGATTTATTAATTGCTTGATCAGGCTCAGAAAATCCCCGCATAGCCTTTTCCCTTGGCCAATGGGCCGGTACTATAGCCAATTGGCAACAAAGCCTCGTCGGAGTCACCCCATGAGCCATGCCAGCCACACCTCGTTGGTTAAAAGCAGCAGACTGGAGGCTGAAATTCAGGGGCGGTAGCTATGCATGATGAAATTGATAAACAAGCATTACCAACTACGAACCACTCAAAATGGTGACGGCCTCATTTTCATTTCTGACCTGTTCACGCAAGCGTGATTTGGCGGCGCTTTCCAAGACTGCGCTGAGCACTGATTTTTCATACAGTAGTAACGGTGGCGCAAAAAGAGGAAGTCAAGCGAATACGCTCGGCATGCGAAGAAAGCTGGTAATGTGTTGATTTAATGATGATTTTTACTTGGCGGCAGTGGAAATGTTACGGAGTTATATGGAATGCTCTGCTAACGGATTAATACCGCCTTCCATCTAATCACTGTTAGGAACCAATATGGATGCCATCCCAAAGATCACTGATATCTCGAGCATCAAAGGCATAAGTTCCCTATTGGCGCTCCCATTGCTCTGCGTTGCCTACATCCTGCAAACGGGCGCGAACGTAAGCTGGGATGGGAACATTTGGTTTGGTGTCGCCGCCGACCTTCCCGAAAACATACAACTCAATCGCTTGATCCTGATCTTCGTTCTAAAGTCGCTCTGGGTTTCTTTCTTCGCGGCACTGGCATACGGCATTGTTGCTTATGCTCACAGCGAAGTTAATTTCCCATTCCTTCAAGTTACTTCAGTGGTTCTTATCGGTTTCGCGTTGTTTGGCATATTCGCTGCTGAAACATTCCCGCAGATCAAAGCTGTGAATTCGTTTTGGTTTTATAGCTTTGTCGTTTGGGGCGTCTTCCTGCAAACAATGCGAGAACAACTCGATAATAAAAATCTGGGACACCCACCTTTCTGAGCAAGACGTAGCATAGCCAGAGCCCAAAAGATGGGAGCAAAAGATGGGTGTCCAAGGTCTTCTCTAACAAACGCTTCAAGAGGGACTTCCAACGCGTGGCATTTTCATTATGCGTTAATTTCGGTGGTTTCAGTGTTATGCGGAAAGTTGTTAGTCGCGTTGTCAGCCCATTAAGCGGGCGTTATGTGTTACCAAAAATAGGAAGTATGATGAACAAATTAGATAGGTTATCGTTTGAATTCTTTAAATTATTCTCAAGGTTTGAGTATTCCTTGAAAGCAGCCTCTTTTCATACAGGCGAGGGGAATGCAAACCCCAACTGGACAACTTTTGCTCAAGATATCCATGTGAACTTTCAAGCTTTACAAGATGAAGCTCTAGATGGAGCAAAGCAGTATATTCTTGCTAATCCACCAAAGAAACAGGTGATTGAACAAGGGAATATTAAATGGTCTGATTCCGCACCAACAAAAGTAAATGATACAGATCTGCT
The DNA here is from genome assembly GCF_050633025.1 of Aeromonas sp. GTDB lineage: Bacteria > Pseudomonadota > Gammaproteobacteria > Enterobacterales > Aeromonadaceae > Aeromonas. Next base: position 2,023 of record NZ_JBODRQ010000146.1, on the reverse strand, counting down.
TTTGCTATATGTGCGCCGAGTAAGAAACAACCTATTTCATGGTGGCAAGTTTAATGGTAACTGGTTTGCCCCTCAACGTAGTGAAGATCTGCTAAATAGTTCAATTATCGTCCTTAAACAAGCTCTTGAAATGAATGCTAGTGTAAAGCAAGCGTTTGAAAATTAACACATCAAATCTGGGACACCCACCTTTTTGAGCAAGACGTTGCATAGCCCGAACCCAAAAGATGGGTGTCCAAGGTCTTTTAATAGCCTCATGACCGAAATGCGTTGAAATGTGCATGAAGTACTGAAATCGAGGAAAAAATGAAGAACCTGATACCTGTAGTTGCCAGTGCATTTTTGATAGCTGGTTGCCAATCCAACACTTCCCAGAATACACCTGCATCGGGAATTGAGTTCGCACATGACAAATTCAGCGTTCTCATGGTTTCGGTTGATGACACATTTGATTTTCCGAGAGGTAAGTTTTTCCGCTCCTCCTATGCTATCCAGGAAAAATTAACGGTCAAATTGCCTGGTGTTGTGGGCATCTATGCTGACTTCTTCGACCACTGCCTGAATACCGGCAATAAACCACAGATTATCGATGGCGTCGCGCTAGTCTGCCGATCTGATCAGGTCAATCTTTATGCCGTTATCGCTGTAGAGGCTGGCAGGACAGCGTGGCTGCAAGTCGTTGAACCGAGTGACATGAGTTTACAGATAAGTGCACAAGAGCTTGCTGACTATGCAATGAATAATTTTGCCAATTATGTTGAGGCTGATGTGAGCAGTACCAAGCGGCTGCTTGGCACCAGCTCTCTTTACAAAAACGTTCCCGATTGGCCGTAACAAAGTAACGGGCACAAATCTGGGACACCCACCTTTCTGAGCAAGGCGCAGCATAGCCAGAACCCAAAGGATGGGTGTACAAGGTCTTCTGCTCACCGAGTTCAAACGCAAAAGCCCCATCACGGGGCTTTTTCTATTGGTGCGGCCGGTGTGTGCGGCAGCCTGAGCGGGTGCCCCTTCCACAGCAAATCCTATGAGCGGGCGGGCAGATCCTGTTTCAGCGCAACCAGCAACAGGGCCAACATGCCAAAGGGCGGAAACAGACAGAGCAAGGAGCAGATAAGGGTGATCAGCGCCGGATGCTCGCTCTTGCGACGCGCCAGTCGCCAGGCGATGAGGCCGACGATGACCATCAGCAACGCAATGAACTGGCCAAGCAGAGTGGCATTGATATTCATGAAAGATCCTTTTTCATGGGCAAGTGTGAAGAACCTGTACTCTATCGCCTTGGTTGCGATTGGCAACCGCTGAACCGCACCGGCCACTCGCCCGTTAATAGGTTCTCTCTATCCTGGCAATAGATGAGAATAGTTTTCATTTAATCTCATTTCGGCGGATACTCTCATCATCAACAGAGGGAGCCGCCATCATGAAAAAGACCATCAGCTTTGCCATCCTGCACTTCGGTGTCGCCTTTACCGTGGCCTACCTGCTGACCGGTGAACTGCTGACCGCCAGCCTGATCGCCCTGATCGAGCCCGCCGTTAACACGGTCGCCTTCTACTTTCATGACCTTGGCTGGCACAAGCTCAAGCCAAATCACAGCCTGCAGGCCAAGACCAGCAGCTTCGCGGTGGTCCACTTCTCGGTGGCCTTCGGGGTTGCCTTCCTGCTGAGCGGCGAGCTGCTCACCGGCGGTGTGATGGCGATGATCGAACCGGCCATCAATACCGTGGTGTTCTTCTTCCACGAGCGGCTGTGGCGCGCCCGCAGTCAGCAACTGGCGCTGGCCTGATCAACCGGGCAACCCGCCTCCCCCTTTATCGCGGCCACAAAAAACCCGACATTCCGGCCAGGAGTGTCGGGTTTTTCCGCTTGGCAGCCATTCAGCAGTGCAAGTGCGCTCGGCTCCCCTGCCGCATTGCCCTGTAGAGTGTGTTGTAGTAGGCAGATATGCCCTCCTAGAGCAAATCTGGGACACCCACCTTTTTGAGCAAGGCGTAGCATAGCCCGAACCCAAAAGATGGGT
>NZ_JBODRQ010000145.1:0-7417 GCF_050633025.1 Aeromonas sp. | reverse complement strand
GTCACTCTCTCTTTGCTCGGGGTTGGGCAACGGCTCTTTCATCAAAGATGGTATCGCTGACAAAGCGCTCTCTGGTACCCAATCGCCTGCTCTCTCGAGTAGGCGGCGAGGGGCCGGTGTATTCAACATTGATGAAGGCACTGAACAGGCGTTTTCCTGGGCGGGGAGTGCCACATCTCTGGTTCCGGCCTCATGCGCGTTATCTTGTGCATCCCGCATTTGCTGCGATTTTTTGCTCTCGATTTCCTTCTGGTCACGTTCGGCCACCGTCGAGATGTCAGAGGTGGATAAACCGGATGCCTTTCTTGTGATGAACTGTTGTGTCTGTAAATGCTTTGGCTGGCTGTGAGAAGCAGCAATATCAGACTGCCGGACCGTATCGGCAGCCTGTTTTTTTTGCTGCTGCGTCTGTAATAGCTGCAGAGGCCGAGGCTCCTGGGTCTTGCTCTGGCCACTCGCCCTGTACTTATCTAGTGCCTTTTGTTCCGCTTCAAGCCGCATCGCCTGTTCGAAACGCTGCTGTTGCGAGGAATTGGCCTCAGCTATCCGGGGATCGCCCTGGGCAGCGAAAGTGCCTTGTATCGGAGGGATTTTGTTCATGACTCGTTACATCCTGATCTGCTGGCGGAACTCTTCCTGTTCCTGCTCTTCGTTGTAGTCACGCAGGGCTTGCTGTGAGGCCAGCTCCTGACGGTGTAATTCAGCAAATTTCTGTTGCTGCTGGCGGGCACGGTGTACCGCCTGCTGGCGTTCCTGCAAGCGGATGCGCTCTTCGGCGACCCGCTCGGCCTGCTCGGCGGCGGTCTGTTCAAGTTGTGCCTCTTTTTCCCGCAACAGGGCCACTTTTTGTTGCCACGCCTTGAGTCCCTTGCGATCGAGTTGCTCCGCCTGACAGATGGCGAACAACCGATCTTCTTCGGCAAGGCGCCACTGGCGATAGTCGATACATGCCTGCTCAGCTTCGCGCTGGCGAACGCGGGCCAGTTGTACCCGAGCTTGCTGCGCGGTGAGCTGCTGCTCGGCCCGCTCCAGCCGCAAGTCTTTGATCCGTTGCAGGCGGCCAATCATCGGGTCAGCGCTTCCAGGGTGGTGAGGGCGTCACGCAGTGAACTGGGTTCATGGGTTCCTTGTCTGAGCCACTGACGAATCGCCTCGATGCGGGCGATCGCCTCATCGGCCACCTTGTCCTGCCCTTTCTGGTATTCGCCGATCTGCAGCAACAGCTCCACCTCTTCATATTTGGCCAGCCAGCTGCGCAGACGACCGGCCTGAGCCTGATGCTCGGGCTCGATGATCTGGTTCATCACCCGGCTGGCGGAGCGTAGCACATCGATGGCCGGATAGTGGTTGGCCGCCGCCAGTTTGCGCGACAGTATGATGTGACCATCGAGGATAGATCGGGTCTCGTCAGCGACCGGCTCTGTCATGTCATCCCCCTCTACCAGCACGGTATAGAGGGCGGTGATAGAGCCCTTGTCCGACTGACCGGCCCGCTCCATCAGGCGGGGCAGGGCGGCAAACACCGATGGCGGATAGCCCCGTCGGGTTGGCGGCTCACCGGCAGCCAGACCAATTTCCCGTTGGGCACGGGCAAAACGGGTGACGGAGTCCATCAACAGCAGTACCCGTTTGCCCTGATCGCGGAAATATTCGGCGATGGAGGTAGCGACAAAGCCTGCCTTGGCCCGCTCCATGGCGGGGCGATCCGAGGTGGCGACTACCAGTACCGCCTTCTTGAGCCCCTCTTCCCCCAGATCCGCTTCGATAAATTCGCGCACCTCGCGGCCACGCTCGCCAATCAGCGCCAGCACGGTGACATCCACCTCGGCGCTACGGATAAGGGAGGCCAGCAGGGTACTCTTGCCGCCACCTGCGGCCGCGAAGATCCCCATCCGTTGCCCCTCACCACAGGTGAGCAGGCCATCGATGGCACGAATGCCCAGTGAAATAGGCTCGGCGATGCGTTTGCGGCTCATGGGGGCCGGTGCATCCCGATAGACCGGATACCAGGCGTCTGGCTCCGGCAAATGGCCACCGCCAAAGGGGTTGCCAAGGCCATCGAGCACCTGTCCAAGCAGGTGCTCGCCTACCCCCACCTGATGCATGGCTCCGCTCGGGCTTACCTCGGTGTTGGAGGAGATGCCGAACATCTCGCCAAGGGGGGTGAGCAGTGCCTGATGCTGGGCAAAGCCGATGACCTCTGCCTGCAGGGAGAGGCTGTTGTCGGGGTTGCGCAGATGGCACAGCTCGCCGATCCGCACCCCGGGGACGACTGCCTTGAGCAGGGTACCGGTTACCTGGGTGACCCGGCCACGGATCTGGATGAGGCGGCACTCATCGATAGCATGTCGAAGCTGGTCGGGGATGTGATCTAGGGAGAGGGTCATAACAATCTGCGCCATTGAAACTGGTGGTCACTATAGGGGATAGCGGCTGGCAGGGATTTCAGCGCGAGTCGGGACTTTTTAGAAAACAGTTGGGGGCGGGCTAAAAATTCACGGCTGATTTTGGCATAGGGACTGAGGGGCGATTTTTATAATGTCATCCTCATCAATCCATTCGTCACGGGAGTTTACATGGCCATTATCCAGAGCAACCCCTATGCCCCAGCCGCCCAGCCCGAGCTGCGCGGTACCGAGGTCGCATCCCGTCAGGCCCCCCTACCAGGGGGACAATTTCAGGGAGAGCGGGTCGTGCTGGCCAGTGCCACCCAGTCGCTGGCCGATGCTGCCGAAGAGCTCACCTTTGTCTTCTCTGAACGCAAGGATATGTCGCTGGACAAGCGCAAGCTGAGCGACAGCCATGCCCGCATCAGCGAAATTGAGGCCCTGGTAGGGGAGTATCTCGACAAGGTGCCGGAGCTGGAGAGTCAGCAGAAGATCAAGGAGATGGTAAGTCACCTTGGCAGCGGTCGGCTGGCCAATCTCTCCCAGTTGCTGGCCTACCTCGAGAGCTATTCGGGGGAGGTGAGCGAGCAGTTTGAAGCGCTATGTCAAGCGCGCAAGGCCCTCACCGGACGACCGGAGATGCAGGGTACCCTGGCGCTGGTCGAGCAGGCGCTGGCCAAGCTGGCGGAGGAGCAGGGCAGTGCCATCGTGCTGGGCGCCCGCATCACCGGCCCTGCAGCCGAAGCGGCCAAGGCGGGGGTGGGCGCCGAGCAGGATCTGCGGGATCTCTATCGCGATGCGGTGCAGGACTATCGTGCCCTCTCTGCCGCCTGGCGCGACATTCACAGTCGCTTTGGCAACGGGGCGCTGGAGAAGGTGACCGGTTTCATGATGAAGGCTCTGAGCGCCGACCTCGACAGCCAGCAGCGCTGGCTCGACCCTGTCAAGCTGGAGCGAGCCATGAGTGACATGCACAAGCTGCGGCTGCTCAATACCCTTTCGGCGCAAGTGGACGAGTTGTGGCAACGGGTGAAGGAGGGCTCGGCCCATGGCATACGGGCCTTCTGATCTGATGGGCGACCTGATCGCCCTGGTGGAAAAACGCTGGGCCAGCGTGCGCGATGTGGAGCAGGTCGGTATGGCTCTGGAGTTGACGGAGTGTCGCCAGCAGGTGCTGCTCTATCAGGAGCTCAAGCGGCTGATCCGCTTGTTGCCGGTGGAGCTGTTCAGCGAAGAGGAGCAGCGCCAGAATCTGTTGCAGTGCTGTCAGGGGGCGCTCGATAACGCCATCGAGCGGGAAGAGGATGAGTTGTCTGGAGAGTCGTCATGAACTGGATTGAACCCCTGCTGGTGCAGTTTTGCCAGGATTTGGGCATCACCATAGGGGATAACCCTCATTCGCTGATCCAGCTTGAACTGGAACAGAGCGGCACTCTGCAGCTGGAGCGTCATCAGGGGCAGCTGATCCTCTGGTTGTCCCGCGCCGTGCCCTGGCACCACAGTGGCGAGGCGATCCGCCGCGCTATGACGTTTACCGCCGCGGCGCAAGGCCCGGCGCTGCCGGTTCGCAGCGGCTGGCTGGGAGAGGACCAGTTGGTCCTCTTCGTCACCCTGGATGAGCGGGCCGTTACTCTGCCCTTGCTTCATCAGGCATTGACCACCCTGACCCGGTTACAACGAGAGGTGTTGGCATCATGAGCCGGATCACTGCGGCGCACATCGGTATCGAGCAGCTTAGTGCCATCTCCCTCGATGATCAGGATCTCAGTCTGCCGGGGCGCTATGCCCTGCTGCCCGATGGCCAGTCCATCGAACCCCATATCAGTCGCCTCTATCCGGAGCGGTTGGCAGATAGGGTGTTGCTCGAGTTTGCTACCCCGGATCGCGGCTTTCACGATTTGCTACGGCCCGTCGATTTCAATCAAGCGATGCAGGGACTGCGACGCGTGATGGCAGAAGGGCAGAGCCCCGAGTTGCGAGCCGCCGCCGCGTTGCTTGAACAGATGCACGCCGATGAACAACTGATGCAGATGACCCTTCATCTGCTGCACAAGGTATGACCATGGTTCTTACGTCACAGCAGCAGGATGCACTGCTGCTTACCGGCTGGCTGCAACTGCAATATGGCCACCCTGACAAGGCGAGCTCCCTGCTGACCGCCCTGTTGCAGATCCACCCCGAACATCAGGGGGGGCGACGCACCCTGCTGGTAGCCCTGCTCAAGCAGGGCGAGGGGGAAGCTGCGCTGGCCCATGTCGATCAGCTGATGCAGCACGGGGAGGCTGACGGCCCGCTCTGGCTCTGTCGCAGCCGCGCTTGCCAGTTGGCCGGGCGACTGGATGAAGCCCGTTTCGCCTATCAACAATACCTAGAACTGGAAGAGCAGAATGAATCAACCCTCCCTTGAGCTACTGAGCCGGATAGGCGAACGCAAGGACATCATGCTGGCGGTCCTGCTGCTTGCCATCGTCTTCATGATGGTCTTGCCGCTGCCGCCGTTGGCCCTGGATATTCTGATCGCCATCAACATGACCATCTCGGTGGTCCTGTTGATGATGGCGGTCTATATCAATTCACCGCTGCAGTTTTCCGCCTTCCCGGCGGTGCTGCTGATCACCACCTTGTTCCGGCTCGCCCTCTCGGTGAGTACCACCCGGATGATCCTGCTGCAGGCCGATGCGGGACAGATCGTCTACACCTTCGGCAACTTCGTGGTGGGGGGCAATCTGGTGGTGGGGATCGTTATCTTCCTCATCATCACCATCGTCCAGTTTCTGGTCATCACCAAGGGTTCGGAGCGGGTGGCGGAGGTCAGTGCCCGCTTCTCCCTCGACGCCATGCCTGGTAAGCAGATGAGTATCGATGGCGACATGCGTGCCGGGGTGATCGATGTGCACGAGGCGCGCGAGCGCCGCAGCGTCATCGAGAAGGAGAGCCAGATGTTCGGCTCCATGGATGGTGCCATGAAGTTTGTGAAAGGGGACGCCATAGCGGGCCTCATCATCATCTTCGTCAACATCCTGGGCGGCGTGACCATCGGGGTGACCCAGAGGGGATTGACCGCCGCCGATGCGCTGCAGCTCTACTCCATCCTGACGGTGGGGGATGGCATGGTCTCCCAGGTGCCAGCGCTGCTGATCGCCATCACAGCCGGGATCATCGTCACCCGGGTCTCCTCCGAGGAGTCTGCCGATCTCGGTTCCGATATCGGAGCCCAGGTAGTGGCCCAGCCCAAGGCGATACTGATAGGCGGTGTGTTGCTGGTGCTGTTCGGGTTGATCCCGGGCTTCCCGATGATCACCTTCTTTACCTTGGCGGCCATCGTCACGGCGGGCGGCTACTTTATCGGCGTGCGTCAGCGCAAGGTACAGAGCAGCAACAGCCAGGATCTTCCTGCCGTGCTGGCGCAGGGGGCCGGGGCTCCCGCCGCCCGCAGCAAGCCAAAACCTGGCAGCAAGCCGCGGGGCAAGCTGGGGGAGAAGGAGGAGTTTGCCATGACGGTGCCCCTCTTGATCGACGTGGATGCCGCCTTGCAGGCCGATCTGGAAGCGATAGCCCTCAACGATGAGCTGGTGCGGGTGCGTCGTGCTCTCTATCTTGATCTCGGGGTCCCCTTTCCGGGTATTCACCTGCGTTTCAACGAGGGGATGGGGGCGGGCGAATACCTGATCCAGCTGCAGGAGGTGCCGGTTGCCCGCGGTCTGCTGCGACCGGGCCATCTCCTGGTGCAGGATAATGCCTCCCAGCTCGATCTGCTGGGGATCCCCTATGAGGAGGGGGCACCGCTGTTGCCGGGGCAACCCACGCTGTGGGTATCAGAGGCACACGCTGAGCGGCTGGAGAAGTCGCGACTGGCCACCCTCACTACCGATCAGGTGATGACCTGGCACCTCTCCCATGTGCTGCGCGAATATGCCGAGGACTTTATCGGCATTCAGGAGACCCGCTACCTGCTGGAGCAGATGGAAGGGAGCTATGGCGAGCTGGTCAAGGAGGCGCAGCGCATCATCCCGCTGCAGCGAATGACCGAAATCTTGCAGCGACTGGTGGGGGAAGATATCTCCATCCGCAATATGCGGGCCATTCTGGAGGCCATGGTGGAGTGGGGCCAGAAAGAGAAGGATGTGGTGCAGCTCACCGAATACATCCGCAGCAGCCTCAAGCGCTACATCTGCTACAAGTACGCCAACGGCAACAACATACTGCCAGCCTATCTGCTCGACCAGCAGGTGGAGGAGCAGATCCGTGGCGGTATTCGCCAGACCAGTGCCGGCAGTTATCTGGCGCTCGATCCCACCATTACCCAAGGCTTCCTCGACCAGGTGCGCCATACCGTCGGTGATCTCGCCCAGATGCAGAACAAACCGGTGCTCATCGTCTCCATGGATATCCGCCGCTATGTGCGCAAGCTCATCGAGGGGGATTACCACGCCCTGCCGGTGCTCTCCTATCAGGAGCTGACCCAGCAGATCAATATCCAGCCCCTCGGGAGGGTCTGCATGTGAGTGATGATCCGCTGATCCCCTGGTTTACCAGGCAGGGTGTAGCGACCGCGCGTCATACCCTGTGCCGCACGCCCATTCCTCTTGGTCACGAATTTGTCCACGGCGGGCTCAGGGTGGCCTGGCGCGTGGAGCCAGAGGAACAACGAGTCTGGATTGTACTCATTGAACGGGTCGATGCCGGAAGCGGCTTGGCCAATCCCTTTGCTGCCCTTTATCTGCTGGCCAGGGCAGCACTTGAGATGCTTGGCCCGGGTTATTGCCTCTATGGCAACGTGAATGTGATGGCTGGCAGCCGCCTGAGCGGTGAGCGCCTGGGGCGCTTTTACCAGCGCTGGACGGGAGCCAGTGAACCGGAGGCCGGCTGGTTTTGGCTTGATGTAGCAAAAGTTATCTCATTGTCCGCAATGAGAAAACGACAAAACAGCGACCGCTCTTGATATCAAGGGAGGGGCGCCAGAGATTACATTAGGAGGCAAGATGAAAGAGGGTGACGACAGTCAGTATCAGCAAACGATAGCGAAAGCG
>NZ_JBODRQ010000144.1:0-7889 GCF_050633025.1 Aeromonas sp. | reverse complement strand
AGCATCCTGCTCCAGCACATGGGCTGCGGAGGCGGCAATGCGCCCGTGCTATCTGGTTCCTACCTGTCAAACCAGCCCCAGCGCATAGCGCAACGCCATCTCCTTCAGAGGGCCCGCCTTGTCCGCCAGATTGAGAGCCAGATTGCGGGCCAGTTTGAGGGGGCCAATCTCGTTGCTGAACACCCCGTAGAAGAGATCCATCCCCGACTGCATCAACAGGTTGTCGGGACGACGGCGCCGCTCGTAACGCTCGGCCAGCGCCAGCTGATGCCAGTCGGCGCCAGCCCCTTGCAGCAGATCAGTCCAGCAGGCCACATCCTTGAAGCCGAGGTTGACCCCCTGCCCCGCCAGCGGGTTGATGGTGTGAGCTGCATCGCCAAGCAGCACCACCCGACCGGCGTGATAGTCGTTGGCGTGGCGACGCACCAGCGGGAAGCTCCCCTTGCCGATGACGGTGAACCCGCCGAGCCGACTCGGGAAGTGGCGGCGCACTTCGGTGGCGAGCGCCTCGTTGCTCATGGCAGCCAGCGCCCGGATCCGGGCCGGGCTGTCATACCACACCAGGGAGCCGTGCTGGCCGGGCAGCGGCAGGAAGGCGCGCGGGCCGCTCGGGGTAAACTGCTGCCAGGTGATATCTTCCTGCGGGAAATCGGTGTCGATATTGATCAGCATGCAGTGCTGGCGGTACTCGAAGCGCGATACGCCGATACCCGCCAGCTTGCGGGTGTGGGATTCGGCGCCGTCGCAGGCCAGCACCCAGCGGGCCGCCAGCTCGGTGCCATCATCCAGAGTCAGCACAGCTTCATCCGCACTCTGACGCAGGCTGGTCACCGCCGCCGGGGTGTGGGTCTGGATATTGGGGAAGTCCTCCATCCGCTTGAGCAGGGCGAGCTGCACCAACCGGTTTTCGATGATGTAGCCAAGCTGGGGCAGGCCGAGATCGGCAGCGTTGAAGCGAGTGGCAAAACCGTCCAGCTCCCAGGTCTCCAGTCGGCGGTAGGGGCAGAGCCGCATCTGCTGCAGATGGTGCCAGGCACCGGCCTGCTCCAGCAGCGCCACCGAGGCCTGACTGATGGCGGAGACCCGCAGATCCAGCGGCTGTTCTGGCGCGTAATGCTCCGGCAGTTGGGTCTCGATGACCCGCACCGAGAGGCCCTGAGCCGCCAGCAGACAGGCGGTGGCGGCGCCCACCATGCCGGCGCCGACGATGGCGATATCACACTGTTCCATACATTTATTCCTGAAAGGGTGCGTCCGGCGACAGCGCCCGGACGTGAGCCGGATGGCTGCATGATAGCGCAAGGGCGGCTGATAAACATTCAGACAAACAGGGAATTGCTGCGTCAAATCAAGGAGAAAGCTTATTGAGCCTGCTGGCAACAGGTATCGAGTGAGCACCATTGCCAGCTGGATATTAGCTAGGCAGTATCCAGATTGCGGAGTAAAATGCGCGGTCCTTTGACCATGCCAAATTCAAAACCAGTCAAGAGTAGCAATGAGCAAGAAACTTCACATTAAAACCTGGGGCTGCCAGATGAACGAGTATGACTCGTCCAAAATGGCCGACCTGTTGGATGCCAGCAATGGCTACACCCTTACCGAAGAGCCCGAAGAGGCAGATGTCTTGCTGCTGAATACCTGCTCCATCCGCGAAAAGGCGCAGGAGAAGGTGTTCCACCAGCTGGGACGCTGGAAAAAGCTCAAGGCCAACAAGCCCGGTCTGGTGATCGGCGTGGGTGGCTGCGTTGCCTCTCAGGAGGGCGATGCGATTCGAAGCCGAGCTCCCTATGTGGATATCGTGTTCGGCCCGCAGACCCTGCATCGCCTGCCCGCCATGATCAAGGAAGTGCAAGAGGGCCGTGGTGCCCAGGTTGATATCGCCTTCCCCGAGATCGAAAAATTCGACAGCCTGCCAGAACCGCGCGCCGAAGGGGCCACCGCGTTCGTCTCCATCATGGAAGGCTGCTCCAAATACTGTACTTACTGCGTGGTGCCCTACACCCGCGGTGAAGAGGTGAGCCGACCGCTGGACGACGTGCTCTACGAAATCGCCCAGCTCGCCCAGCAGGGCGTGCGCGAAGTTAACCTGCTCGGTCAGAACGTCAACGCCTGGCGCGGTCCGACCTTTGATGGCGGCATCTGCACCTTCGCCGAGCTGCTGCGTCTGGTGGCCGCCATCGACGGTATCGATCGCATTCGCTACACCACCAGCCACCCGATCGAGTTCACTGACGACATCATCGAGGTCTACAAGGACACCCCGGAAGTGGTCAGCTTCCTGCACCTGCCGGTGCAGAGCGGCTCTGATCGCATCCTGACCATGATGAAGCGCCCGCACACCATTCTGGAGTACAAATCCAAGCTCCGTCGCCTGCGCGCCGCCCGTCCCGACATCACCATCAGCTCCGACTTCATCGTTGGCTTCCCGAACGAGACGGACGAAGACTTTGAAGCGACCATGAAGCTGATCGAGGATGTAGGATTTGACATGAGCTTCAGCTTCATCTTCAGTCCGCGCCCGGGCACCCCGGCCGCCGACATGCCCGACGATGTCGACATGGAAGTGAAGAAAGCCCGTCTGGCCCGCCTGCAGCACGTCATCAACAACCAGGCGATGCAGATTGGCCGCGCCATGCTGGGCACCACCCAGCGCATCCTGGTGGAAGGGCCCTCCAAGCTCGACCCGATGCAGCTGTGTGGCCGCACCGAGAACAACCGGGTGGTCAACTTCGAAGGCCAGCACACCCTGATCGGCGGCTTTGCCGACGTGGAGATCACCGAGGTGCGCCCCAACTCCCTGCGCGGCAAGTTCATCCGCGGCGAGAGCGAGATGAACCTGCGGATCGCCACCGCCCCGAGCGACATTCTGGCCCGTCGTCCCGACAATGTGCCGGACGAGCTGGGCGTGGCCGCTTTCACACCCCATTAATCCCCTCCTCCCCATTCGCCCGGCGGATGGGGAGCGCCTTGAGACGAGGATATTTTGAGCCGACACATCTCGACCCTGAATCTGCATCTGGAGCCCGCCGACAACCAGCGCCTTGCCAGCCTGTGCGGCCCCTTCGATGACAACATCAAGCAGCTGGAGCGCCGCCTCGGCGTCGAGATCAGCTACCGTGACAGCCACTTCCAGCTGGTGGGCAAACCGGCCCAGCTGGATGCCGCCGCCGTCATCCTCAAGCACCTCTATGTGGAAACCCAGCCCCTCAAGGGTGGCAAGGTGACCGATATCACTCCCGACATGGTCCATCTGGCCATTCAGGAGTCGCGGGTGCTGGAGCAGGATGACGAACCGGCGCCGAGCATCCCCTATGGCAAGGAGGTGACGGTCAAGACCAAGCGCGGTCTCATCAAGCCACGCAGCCCAAATCAGGCCCAGTACATCGCCAATATCGTGCGCCACGATATCTGCTTCGGCATCGGCCCGGCCGGTACCGGCAAGACCTATCTGGCGGTCGCAGCGGCGGTGGATGCGCTGGAGCGTCAGGAAATTCGCCGCATTCTGCTGACCCGTCCGGCGGTGGAAGCGGGGGAGAAGCTCGGCTTCCTGCCCGGCGATCTCTCCCAGAAGGTGGATCCTTACCTGCGCCCGCTCTACGACGCCCTGTTCGAGATGCTGGGCTTTGAGCGGGTCGAGAAGCTGATGGAGCGCAACATCATCGAAGTGGCGCCGCTCGCCTATATGCGCGGAAGAACCCTCAATGACGCCTTTATCATTCTCGATGAGGCCCAGAACACCACCACCGAGCAGATGAAGATGTTCCTGACCCGCATCGGCTTCAACTCCAAGGCAGTGGTCACCGGCGACATCACCCAGGTAGACCTGCCGCGCAACGCCAAGTCCGGCCTGCGCCACGCGCTGGAAGTGCTGCAAGGGGTCGATGGTCTGTCGTTCAACTTCTTCGAGTCCAAAGACGTGGTGCGCCACCCGGTGGTGGCCCGCATCGTGCAGGCCTACGAGGCATTCGATGCCAAACAGGCGGCGGAAAAAGCAGCACCCCATTCCGGTAAAGAGAGCGAGCAATGAGCGTAACCCTGGATCTGCAGCTGGCCAGTGCCAGCACTGACGGCCTGCCCACCGAAGCCCAGCTGCAAGGCTGGCTCGACGGCACCATTCTCGGCTTCCAGCAGGAGGCAGAAGTGACGGTGCGCATCGTCGACGAGGCGGAGAGCAACGAGCTCAACCTCACCTATCGCGGCAAGGACAAGCCCACCAACGTGCTCTCCTTCCCGTTCGAGGCGCCGCCCGGTCTGGAGCTGCCGCTGCTCGGCGATCTGGTGATCTGCCGTCAGGTGGTAGAGTGCGAGGCCGAGGAGCAGGGCAAGCCCCTCATGGCCCACTGGGCCCACATGGTTGTGCACGGCAGTCTGCATCTGCTAGGTTATGACCATATCGAGGATGAGGAAGCCGAAGAGATGGAAGCGCTTGAGCGCGACATCATGCAGGAGCTCGGTTTTACCGATCCTTATCTGAACGACGAAGAGTAAAGAACCGGATGGTCATCGTCTTGAAACAGCAGATGGCCATCCTTATATAACCCGAACAATTTCAAGTGTGTTTAAGCGAGTAACCAAGAGAAAAAATGACCGACGATCACCCTAGTACCGGCTCGCCGAAGAAAACCTGGCTCGACAAACTCAGCCAACTCTTCCAGGGCGAGCCAAAAGACCGCAATGATTTGGTAGACGTAATAGCCGATGCCGAAGAGCGCGACCTCATCGATCAGGACACCAAGGACATGATCGAGGGGGTGCTGGAGATCGCCGATCTTCGCGTGCGCGATATCATGATCCCCCGCTCCCAGATGGTGACCATCGAGAAGTCCCAACCGGTGGATGCAATCCTGCCGGTGATCATCGAGTCCGGCCACTCCCGCTTCCCGGTGATCAACGAGGACAAGGATCATGTGGAGGGCATTCTGCTCGCCAAGGATCTGCTCCCCTTCGGGTTTGGCGGCCATCACGCCAGCGAGCCGCTGCAGCTCGAGAAAATCTTGCGCCCCACGGTGATCGTGCCGGAAAGCAAACGGGTTGACCGTCTGCTCAAGGAGTTCCGTGAAGAGCGCTACCACATGGCCATTGTGGTCGACGAATTTGGTGGCGTCTCCGGTCTGGTGACCATCGAAGACATACTGGAACTGATCGTTGGCGAGATTGACGACGAGTTTGACGACATCGAGGATGAGCCGGACGAGATCCGCCGCCTCAGCAAGCGGGTCTTCTCCATCAGCGCCCTAACCGAGATCGAGGATTTCAACGACTTCTTCGGCACCAAATTCAGCGATGAAGAGGTGGATACTGTAGGCGGTCTGGTGATGCACGCCTTCAGCCACCTGCCCAAGAAGGGCGAGGAGATCGAGCTGGATGGCTACCTGTTCAAGGTGATGCATGCCGACCGGCGCCGCCTGCAGCAACTGCAGGTGAAGATCCCCGAGCACCACGCGGCGGCGCAATCCGAGCCGCAATAGGCAGATCCGCTCGATGTGTGAAACAACGCCCCGACCTCGGGGCGTTGTGCTCTCTGCCACCGGCATCGAGGCTCGCCGTTGCCCCGCTTACAGGTTAAGATACCGGCCATTCGATCCCAGTTGCACACCAAGACGAGCACCATCGCCCGTGAGATTATCCCCTGTTACTTCAAAAATTCTGTTAAGCCTCAGTGCATTGGCCTCTGGTGCCATCGCCGTGCTGGCCTTCTCCCCCTTCGGCTACTGGCCGCTGGTGATCCCCTCCCTGCTTGGCCTCTACGCCCTGCTGGACAAAGCCACGCCGAAACAGGCTGCCTGGCGCGGTTTTGGCTACGCCATGGGACTCTTTTTGCCGGGGCTATGGTGGATCCACGTCAGCATGACTGAATTTGGCGGCATCCCGCTGCCGATTGCCTTCGTACTGCTGGCCGGGCTCTCCGCCTATCTGGCCCTCTACCCGACGCTCGCCTGCTGGGTCTTTGCCCGCTTCTTTGGCGGCCGTCACTGGAGCCGCTGGCTGCTCGCCTTCCCGGCCCTCTGGTTGGTGGCTGACTGGCTGCGCGGCTGGGTGATGACCGGCTTCCCCTGGCTCTGGTTTGGCTACAGCCAGATCGACGGCCCCCTCAAGGGCTTCGCCCCCATTCTCGGGGTGCAGGGCATCACGCTGGCGCTGTTGTTTTCCGCTTCCGCCATCTGGTTGGTGTGGAAGTCACGCTCCCCGCTCTGGCTGGCGGTGCCTGCCCTGCTGGTTGCCGGTGCTCACGGCCTGATGCAGCTCAACTGGGTCACCCGTGGCGAGCCGGTCAAGGTGGCACTGGTGCAGGGCAATATTGCCCAGTCCCTCAAGTGGGATCCGGAGGCGCTGGCCCCCACGGTGCGCACCTATCAGGATTTGAGCCGCGAGAATCAGGATGCCGACATCATCGTCTGGCCAGAGTCGGCGATCCCCGCAATCGAAAAGGCAATGGGCCCCTATCTGGAGAATCTGGACAAGGCGATGAAGGTGAACGATACCGGCCTGCTGGCTGGGATTATTCACTACGACGAGCAGCAACAGCGCTTCTACAATACCGTGCTCGGCATGGGGGTGCAGGATGCAGATGGCAAGGAGTCCTACTTCTACAACCACTCCAACCGCTACAACAAGTACCACCTGCTGCCCATCGGCGAGTTCGTGCCGTTTGAAGATCTGCTGCGCCCCATCGCCCCCTTCTTCAACCTGCCGATGTCCTCTTTCAGCCGGGGTGACGAAGTGCAGCCAAACCTGATCGCCAAGGGGCTCAAGTTTGCCGCCGCCATCTGCTACGAGATCATCTTCCCGGAGGAGGTGCGCCGCAACGTCAATGCCGATACCGACTTCCTGCTGACCGTCTCCAACGATGCCTGGTTCGGCACCAGCATCGGCCCCTGGCAGCATATGGAGATCGCCCGGATGCGTGCGCTGGAGCTGGCTCGTCCACTGCTGCGGGCGACCAACACCGGCATCACTATCGTTACCGAGATCGATGGCAGCATCATCGGCCAGATCCCGCAGTTCGAAGCGGGCGTGCTGCGCAGCGAGGTGCGTCCCGCCCACGGCGAGACTCCCTACATGCGCTTTGGCAGCTGGCCCCTCTACGGTCTGACCGTACTACTGCTGGGTCTGGCGCTGGCGCTGCGCCCCAAGGCTCACCCCTGGGCCCGCGAGCTGTAATGGCCATCCGCCATCCCTGATAAACAACGAGGCGCCCGCAGGCGCCTCGTTTTTTTCATCTCCAATCAAAGTGATATGCCGGAGAAGGACATAAAACCGAGGGACATCAGCCCTGCCACGATAAAGGTGATACCGATGCCCCGCAGCCCCTCGGGGACATCGGCGTACTTCAGCTTCTGGCGCAGTCCGGCCATGGCGACAATGGCGAGCAGCCAGCCAAGCCCCGAGCCTGCGCTGTAGACCAGTGACTCGACAAAATCGTAATCCCGCTGCGCCATAAACATCACCCCGCCGAAGATGGCGCAGTGCACCGTCAACAACGGCAGATAGATACCGAGCGCCTGATAGAGGCTTGGGAAGTACTTGTCGAGCACCATCTCCATCACCTGCACCAGCGCCGCCAGCACCCCGATATAGATGATGTAATCGAGAAAGCCCAGATCGAATTCGCCGAAAAAGGTGCTGCCTGCCCGCAAGATATGGCGGTAAATCAAGTTGTTGAGGGGAATGGCGATCACCATCACCACCAGAATCGTCATGCCAAGGCCAAAGGCAGTGTTGATGTTCTTCGAGACGGCCAGAAAGGTACACATCCCCAGAAAGAAGGCCAGGGCGAGGTTCTCGACAAAGATTGAGTGAATAAACAGGTTGAGGTAGTAGTCCATAGGGTGTGCTCACCAAGTGTTTGCGCAAAGAGAAAGTCTGCCTCTGGCCGATGGCCAGCAGCA
>NZ_JBODRQ010000143.1:0-7891 GCF_050633025.1 Aeromonas sp. | reverse complement strand
AAGCACTGCCACGGTCAGTTGACCTGATCGACGCTATGCCATAACAGGCGGGCCAGGTGCCCGCCTTGTTTTTGTCAGAAGGTGGCGAAGTCACTGTAGTGGCGCCACTTTGCAAAGGATTATCGGATATCAGGCATTATCGGTCGTTCACCCAGCCAGAGGTTGGGCGCATCGAACGGCCCGGTCATGTATCGCGTGTAAAGGTAGCAAGATGGAACAGAAAAAACGGATCTGGGTGGCGGTTGGCGTCATCGAGAATGAACGGGGCGATATCTTCATCGCCAGACGCTCCTCCGATCGCCATCAGGGGGATCGCTGGGAGTTTCCCGGTGGCAAGGTAGAGTCGGGCGAGGATCTGCTCACTGCACTGGATCGGGAGCTGTGGGAAGAGATCGGGATCCGGGTGCAGGATTGTGCCCCCTTCATGGAGCTGCATCACGACTACCCGGAGAAGCTGGTGCTGCTGGACATCTGGAAAGTGACCCGTTTCAGCGGTGAACCCTTTGGCAAAGAGGGTCAGGAGTGTTTGTGGGTGCCGGTCGCCGAACTGCACAACTACCACTTCCCCGATGCCAATGGCCCGATTGTAGCGCGGCTACAGGGTCTGCTGGCGTGAGCCGGTAGTAATCAACAAGCATCAAAAAAGGGCCAATAGGCCCTTTTTTGATATTGCAGAGGTGAGTGTTCAGGGACTTATAGCCACTGATCCCCCTCTTCCGGCTCCGCCAGCAGATCCGGGTTGATCTCCCCCGGGATCCGCTTCTCTTCATCGGCCCATTCGCCGAGATCGATCAGCTGGCAGCGCTTGCTGCAGAAGGGGCGGAACGGACTCTGCGGGCCCCATTCCACTTCGCTCTGACAGGTCGGACACTTTACCTTGGTGACCATAAGCCCTCCTTAGCAGCAGGCGAGCTGGAACGGCACGTCGCCAATCGGCTGTTCTGCGGTGGGCAGAAAGCGCAGGGCGAAGCGGTTCTTGTGGCCGCTCAGGGTCGGGTAGCAGAACAGATTGCCCGGCAGCTTGATGCGGATCAGCTCGGCGCTCTCGGCGGTGTCCTGGAAGAAACCGTTGCTGGCAACCTGCTCACTGAAGCTGCCTGATTCGCGCCACAGGCGCAGCAGCAGGGTGATGGCATTCATCAGCAGGTTGATATCGCTCAGCCAGCCCTGCATCTGCTGGTGACGGGTAATGGCTGGGGTACCGAGCCAGTGGTGCAACTGCGGCACATCGAAGGCACATAGGCCACCGGGGATGGAGAAGCGCTGGCGGATGGAGCCGAGCAGACGATCCTCTTTCAGACGGGCGCCCGGGCGTGGCGAGTTGAGCAGGTTGCGGGAGAGCTGGTTGCTCTCTTGCTGCATCAGTTTGATCTGCTCCAGATCGACGTCGGGCAGGCTGGCCCAGTGGCTCAGACGCTGGCCGAGACGTTCCAGATCCTTGATGAGATCGGCGCGCAGGTCACCACGCTCCAGCAACTCCTGCAGATCGAACAGCCCCTTGAAGAAGGCGATATGTGCCCAGGATTGTTCACTCTCCAGATTGTCGCGGATCTGGGAAAACAGGGACTCCAGACGAAGATAGGTCCGGCTTTTTTCATTGAGGGGGAAATCGTAAATCATGCCTAATCCTGGCCAGCCATAAACCGGCCTAGTGTACTCACACTTGGCGGGCTTGTTGAGAGGCAATTGCCAGATATGTCTCGTGCAGAGCCAAAATCCGCGTTTTAATCGCCATTTCGCTGCCATTGTGGTTTTCGATGACATCATCCGCCGCGGCGAGGCGTTCCAACCGGCTCGCCTGGGCGGCGATGATGGCCCGGGCCTGCTCGGCCGATACCCCATCACGGCGACAGGTGCGCTCAATCTGGGTGGCTTCATCCACATCGATCACCAGCACCCGGTTGGCGAGGCCGGTGAGTTTGTTCTCCACCAGCAGCGGCACCACCAGCAGGCAGTAAGGAGAACTGGCCGCGGCACACTGGCGCAGCATTTCACTGCGAATGAGCGGATGGAGCAGGGCATTGAGCCACTCCTTGGCCTGTGGGTCGCTGAAGACCCGTTCGCGCAGGGCGCGACGGTCGAGTTGACCGCTCGGATCAATCACATCCGGGCCAAAATGGTCGGCGATGGCGGCAAGGGCCGGGGTGCCCGGCTCAACGACCTCGCGGGCGATCACATCGGCATCCACCACCTCGATACCCAGCGCGGCAAACTGATTGGCGATAGTGGTCTTGCCGCTGCCGATACCACCTGTGATAGCAACTACATACATGGGTGCCTCTTGCTCAAAGCAGGGTAGAGAGATACCAGCGGGTGATGGTATCGCCCCATAGCAGCGCAATCCAGCCCGCGATGGCGAGGTAGGGGCCGAAGGGAATGGGCTTGCCCTGATGGTGTTTGTGCAAGGCGATCAGGCTGATACCGATCACGGCGCCGACTAGAGATGAGAGCAGCAAAATAATGGGCAGCGCCTGCCAACCGAGCCAGGCGCCCAGCGCCGCCAGCAGCTTGAAGTCGCCATAGCCCATCCCCTCCTTGCCGGTTAGCAGCTTGAAAGCCCAGTAGAGGCTCCAGAGCACCAGATAGCCCGCCATGGCGCCGATCACTGCATCAGCCAAGGGGACGAAGCCACCTGCCAGATTGAACAACAGCCCGCCCCACAGCAGGGGCAGGGTGAGCTGGTCGGGCAGCAACATCTTGTCGAGATCGATAAAGGTGAGGGCGACCAGCACCCAGGTCAGCAACAGGGCGGCCAGCGTGCCCCAGCCCGGGGTTATGACCATGGCTACGGCCACCGAGAGCAGGGCGGTCAGCAGCTCTACCAGCGGATAGCGGGCCGAGATGGGGGCCTGACAGTCGCGGCAACGCCCCTTGAGCCAGAGCCAGCTCAACAGCGGGATGTTCTCCAGCGCAGTAATGGCATGGCCACAGTGAGGGCATGCGGAGCGCGGCACCATCAGGTTGTAGCGCTCTGGCGCAGTGCTTTCCTCATCGGGGGAAAAGTAGCCGCGATACTCGGCCTGCCACTCCCGCTCCAGCATGATGGGCAAGCGGTGGATCACCACGTTAAGGAAGCTGCCGATCATCAGGGAGAAGAGAAAAACCAGCGAGAAGTAGAGCCAGGGCAAGCTGTGAGCCAGCTCGAGAAGAAGTGTCATAACCAACCGTTAGTTATTGAATGAGGGGGAGGGCATGGTTGTGGTGCCATGCCCTGATGAATCAGCCTACCACGTCGCCAAGCTTGAAGATGGGCAGGTACATGGCGATAACCATGCCGCCGACCAGCACCCCAAGCACCACCATGATGAGAGGTTCCAGCAGGCTGGTGAGGCCATCGACCAGATCATCCACCTCCTGCTCGAAGATGGTGGCGACCTTGGAGAGCATATCATCGATGGCGCCGGACTCCTCACCGATCATCACCATCTGGATCACCATGTCGGGGAAGAGATCGACGGTGCGCATCGCCACGTTGATCTGCATACCGGCCACCACCTCGTTACGAATGGCCATGACCGCGGTGCGATAGACATAGTTGCCGGAGGCCCCTGCTGCCGAAATCAGCGCATCCACCAGCGGGATACCGGCGGAGAAGGTGGTCGACAGGGTGCGGGCAAAGCGTGCCATCGCCGCCTTGTGCAGGATCATCCCGACCACCGGAATGGTGAGGACGAACTTGTCGGTATTGTCTTTCACCTTCTGGGAGGCCCGCCAAGCCCGCACATAGAGGAAGATGCCAAGGGCCGTGCCACCAAAGAAGACATACCACCAGTTCTGCATAAAGCGGGAGATGCCGATAACAAACTGGGTGAACACAGGCAGCTCGGCGCCGAAGCTCTTGAAGATATCCTCGAACTGCGGAATGACGAACAGCAGCAGGATGGAGGTCACCACGATGGCGACCAGAATGACCATGGTGGGGTAGAACATCGCCTTCTTGATCTTCGATTTGAGCGCCTCCGACTTTTCCCGATAGGTGGCGATACGGTCGTAGATGGTCTCCAGCGCACCGGATTGCTCACCGGCTTCCACCAGATCGCAGTAGAGATCGTCAAAGTAGAGGGGGTGGCGGCGCAGCGCCTCCGACATGGGGGTACCGGTCTCCACATCGGCGGCAATCTGCCCCATCAGCTCGCGCATCGAGGCTTTCTCGTGACTGCGGGCGATGATCTGCAGGCTCTGCACCAGCGGTACGCCGGCGGAGAGCATGGTGGTGATCTGACGGGAGACGATGGCGATATCCATCGGCTTGATCTTGGCGCCGCCCTTGGAGAAGAGCCCCTGGGATTTTTTGGCTACCTTGGTGACGTTGACCCCCTGCTTGCGCAGTTCGGTCTTGACGGTGTTGATGCTGTCGGCCTGCAGCTCGCCGGAGACCTTCTGCCCCTTGCGGTTTACCCCGTGCCAGCGGAAGGCGAAGACTTTCTTGGGGGCATTGTTCTTTTTCGTTAGGGTTGCCATCTTTGCATCCTGCAATTGGATCGGGCGTCAGCCCTTATGATACAAACGCCCGGTTAGGTGGCGTACATCCTGTTTTCCTGCGCAAATGTCGGAATGCGAGACGTGAATGGAACCGGTGAACGATTCTGTTTATCTACGCGAATGTCCGATTACGCGCATGTCCGATTACGCTACGCTAATCGAACCTACCAACTCATTATCGGCGCGGATCAGTTGGTGGTGACCCGGTTGACCTCGGCCAGACTGGTGACCCCGAGCCGGGCCTTCTCCAGCCCCGAGGTGCGCAGGGTGCGCATCCCCTCCTTCTGCGCGATAGCGGCGATTTGCAGGGAGTTTGCGCCCTGCATGATCAATTTGGCGATGTTCTCCGACATCAGCATGATTTCGTAGATGCCGACCCGCCCTTTGTAGCCGCCGGAACACTCCTTGCAACCGACCGGTTTGAACAGTCGCAGTCCGGCTGCCAGCTGCTGCGGCGTAAAGCCCAGCTCCAGCAGTTCGGCTTCCGGCACCACTTCCGGCGCCTTGCAGTGGTCGCACAGTTTACGGGCCAGCCGCTGGGCCATGATCAGGGTGACCGAGGAGGCGATGTTGAAGGCCGGTACCCCCATATTCATCATCCGGGTCAGAGTCTCGGCGGCGGAGTTGGTGTGCAGGGTGGAGAGCACCAGGTGGCCGGTCTGGGCCGCCTTGATAGCGATCTCGGCGGTTTCGAGATCGCGAATTTCACCCACCATCACCACATCCGGGTCTTGCCGCAAGAAGGAGCGCAGGGCGCTGGCGAAGGTGAGCCCCGCCTTGGGATTGACCTGCACCTGGTTGACGCCGGGCAGGTTGATCTCTACCGGATCTTCGGCGGTAGAGATATTGACCTCGGTGGTGTTGAGAATATTGAGGCCGGTATAGAGCGAGACGGTTTTGCCCGAGCCGGTGGGGCCGGTCACCAGGATCATCCCCTGTGGCTTGGAGAGGGCGCGCAGGTACTGCGCCTTCTGCCGGTCATCAAAGCCGAGTTGCTCGATATTGAGGCGTGCCGCCGAGGAGTCGAGCAGACGGATAACGATCTTCTCTCCCCACATGGTGGGCAGGGTGTTGACCCGCATATCCATCGACTTGTTGCGCGACAGCTTCAACTTGATGCGGCCATCCTGCGGCAGCCGCCGTTCGGCGATATCGAGCCGCGCCATCACCTTGAGGCGGGCGGAGAAGCGGTTGGAGAGGTTGACCGGCGGTGTAGCGATTTCATGCAGAATGCCGTCGATGCGAAAGCGCACCCGATACTTGAACTCATAGGGCTCGAAGTGCAGGTCGGAGGCACCACGCTTGATGGCATCCATCAGGATCTTGTTGATGTACTTGACGATGGGGGCATCGTCATCGGCGGTATTGACGCTCTCGTCCAGCCGGCTGTTCTCGTCGGAGACCTCGAGATCCGAAATCTCGGATTCGTCGATATCCTCCATGCCGAGGGCGTCGTTTTCGCTCTCCAGCAGCTTGCCGATGGCGGCGGTGAGCTTGTTCTCCTCCACCAGCAGCGCTTCGGTATGCAGACCGAAGCTGAAGCCGAAGTCTTCCAGCGCCGACACATTGGTCGGATCCGACATGGCGATATAGAGGGTGTGGCCCTGGGTGTAGATGGGCAGCACGTGGTGCTTGTCGATCAGCTTTTGATTGAGGAACTTCTGCGGGATCTCGGCCAAATCGAAGGCGGCAAGATCCAGCAGAGGTACCCCATACTCCAGCTCGCAAAAGTCGGCCAACGCCTTGCTGTCGAGGATGCTGTTTTCTATCAGAAAGGTCACAAAGGGTTTGCGCTGGGCCTTGGCCTGGCTCAGATAGCGCTGGGAGTCCTCTTCACTGATCAGTGAAGAGGCGGCCAGGCTTAACGCCAGGCCGCTATTAGGACTAGAGGTCATGCGTTAGCAGATGCCTGCACCTACACATGAACCAACCGAACCACTTGGGTTGGCCTCCCATTTGACCCGTCCATTTTCTTCTGTGCCCTTCAAGATATAATCTTCTTTAACAGGGTCTTTACCGGTTGCTTTGATCTCATACGAAGCAGAACCTTGGTTCCCGCTCTTTGTGATATCAACCTTATCAACGATAGCGGTACCCACAGTGCCACTGACAGCCGATTTGGCGGCGGTCTCACACGCATCAGGCGTACCACCAGCTTGACTGCAGATTTCTATCGCGGTTTTAGCTGCACCAGTCGCAGTGATAACCTCTGTAAATTTCGCTTTTTTGGTATAAGTCTGATACGCCGGCAGTGCTACTGCCGCCAGAATGGCGACGATCGCGACCACGATCATCAGTTCAATAAGGGTAAAACCCGATTGTTTCTTCATTTCGCTCTTCATTGAAAATATCCTTTTATCCTTGGTTCCTGGGAAGTGTCGGTAGAAAATCGTCCGAACGTCAGTATCTTATCCGAGCTGTCAGGGGTGGCAACAGAGATTGCTGCCTTTGTTAACCACTTTCATGTCATTTACCAAAAACTTGATGCGAGTCATAAAATAAATAGCTTCTTATGACTCTCTGTCACGGGTGGAAGCGGGTCCGTCATTACACTCCTTTGCTGAGGGATCCTGCATAAAGAAAAGGCGCCCATGGCGCCTTTTGCAAGTTGTTTATCCGGTTAGGTCGAGTATTTGCTCAGGCCTGCGGGGTGAATCTCACTGCTGGATAAAGCGCATGGAGAGATCGAGCGCCCGCACATGCTTGGTGAGCGCCCCGACCGAGATAAAGTCAACGCCGGTGGCGGCAAATTCGGCCAGGGTATCGAGGGTCACATTGCCGGAGACCTCCAGCTTGGCGCGGCCCTGATTGATGGCGACCGCTTCCCGCATCATGGTCACATCGAAGTTGTCGAGCATCACGATATCGGCCTTTGCCGCCAGCGCCTGCTCCAGCTCTGCCAGCGTTTCCACTTCCACCTCCACCGGTTTGCCCGGATTGAGATGACGAGCCTCATTAATCGCCTCGGCAATGCCGCCGCAGGCGAGGATATGGTTCTCTTTGATGAGATAGGCGTCGTAGAGGCCGATGCGGTGATTCTTGCCGCCGCCGCAGGTGACCGCGTACTTCTGGGCGGTGCGCAGCCCCGGGATAGTCTTGCGGGTATCGAGCAGACGGCAGTCGGTACCTTCCAATTCTGTCACATAGCGGGCGGTGAGGGTGGCAACGCCGGATAGGGTCTGGACAAAGTTCAGGGCATTGCGCTCGCCGGTCAGCAGCAGGCGGGCGGGGCCATGAAGGCGGAACAGCTCCTGATTGGGGGAGAGCACTTCCCCATCCTGCACCTTCCATTCCACCTTCACCTCGCCGCCGAGCTGGGCCTTCAGTTGCAGGAAGACTTCATCCACCCATGGTTGGCCGCAGAACACACCGGCCTCACGGGTGATGACCCGGGCGCTGGCCATCCGAT
>NZ_JBODRQ010000142.1:0-7894 GCF_050633025.1 Aeromonas sp. | reverse complement strand
TCCAGCCCAGCGGCGCCACCTTCATCGTCATGGCCGCGCCGGAACCCGCAGCGCCAGGGTTGCCGCCGTCCAGCTCAAACCAGACCTGAGTGGCGGTGACCTGCATCACCCTATGCTCGCCGTTGTAGGCGGCAGGCGATACCCCCTCGACCTGGACAACTGAGTCTTGCAGATAGGCATGGCCACCGGTAAAGGTCGCCACCGCGCACCCCTTGGCGGCATCGAAAGCCAGCGCGTTGATGGTCAGGGTACCAAAGCCGGTGACCAGCACCGCCTTGAGCAGCGCCGCCAGAGCGCCCTCTGCGGTATCGCCCAGACTCGGGGCGCCCTGCATCTCGCTTGCAAACCATTTGACCTTGTATTCAGCCATCGCTTTTCTCTCCACGGGCAAGGCGCAACGCCTCACCGGTTAACGGTTGACGTTGCCCCTGAGCTGGGCCTCGAAACGGTCGGTATCCACTGCCGCCACCGACTGCAAGATGGTGCGGATAAACCAGATCGGGTAATTGGCGGCGTAGGTGTTGAAGCGCAGCACGTTGCCCGCTGCCCAACCGGCCCCCCAACCGCGCCGGTCAAGCCTGAAATAGGGCTGGCCGTTGTTGGGGTTGATGGGGGCAAAGTCGGTATTCACGTCCCCCACCGCAATTTGGCCCACATGCTCGCCGACCAAAATAAACGTGGTGGTGGTCTGGAAGATGATGGCCCAGCGCTCTTGCAGGGTCGCCCGGTTGGTCACCACGATCGGGAAATCCGTGTCGTTGTATTCCGCCGTGCAGGGGTCGCCAATCAGAAAATCAGACCAGTTATTTGTCCAGGTGCGTTGGTCGAACAGCGCCCCATAGCGGGCCCACAGGTCACCGATGATCAGGGCGCTGGAGACCAGGGTATCCGCCGCCTCATAGTTGTGACTGAGGGGCCGAGCCAGGGTGATGCGGCCCGAGATCTCCACATCAGTGGCCAGGCTCATATCCTCGATCCGGTGAACCACGGTCAGCGGCTCCACATAGCCGGTCAGGTTCAGCGGGCTGGCCAAGGTCACCATCCCGCTGTTCATGTTGACGCTGTAGAGCTGCGGCGCCAGCTCCTTGCCGTTCTTATCCTCCACCCGGCAATAGGCCAGCCGTTCCCGCCCGGTGTTGAGCTGCTGCCCGGCCTGCACTCCCATAGGGAAGGCGCTGCGCTTGGTGGAATGCACCACCACGATGTACCCCTTGCGAATAAAGGGCACCCGGCCATCGGATGGCAGGCGCACCGGATCCAGCTTGATCAGATCCGCATCGAGCGGCAGATAGCTATAGACCACCGCATTAAACCGGATGGTGTCAGCCACTACCGACAAGGGGCGCCAGATCTTGCCATCGACCACCATGTCGGGGTCAAACCAGGGTTTACCCTCGTTGCCCGCTGCCGTCACCAGGCGGCCAAAGCGTACCGATACCACCCCAGTCTGATAGTCCACCTTGCCGCTCACATCCTGGCTGGTGATGGTACCATCGCCGTTGGCGGTCACCTCGAACCGGCGCCCGTCTGCGGTGTTGCCGCTCAGGTAGAGGCTGGATGGCGCAATGGGTGCCCCCGGCGTCCTGAATGTCACCTCATCCACCGTCTGGGCTACCAAGCTGGTGACCAGCGAACTCAGGGTAGGCACTGGCGCCGCACCGGGGTTCCAGACCGTGACGGTCGCCTTGCCGGTGGCGTAATCCAGTGTCCCGGCCTGCTCACCGGCTCCGGTGGCGGGGTCGATGTTGCGATAGAGGATCCCTTGCCTGTCCACATAAACAGACCCACCCAGGGCAAAGCGCACTGAGTTGGCCAGGATCGCCTCGCCGTTGCGCGGGGTGATATCCAGCACCAGCGGGGTAGCCTTAACAGTGTCCTGGCCCGCGCTGCTGGCGTTATTGCTGCGGTACTCCACCTCGACCCAACCACTGTCGTCCACCGGGAACAGGTAAGCCGCCTGCACATAGTAGATCTCCACCAACGTCCAGCGCTGGCGGGCAATGGTGTTGCCGTGGCCATCGCCATAGGTGCCGATAGTGCGCCACTCATAGCGGGTTTTCGGAATGCCGCCCTGGCCATCCGGCTTGATGGTGATCTGGCCGGTGGTGTAGTTGACGGTGCCCCGTTCAACCCCTGCCGCATCCAGCAGCTTGCCCGCGCCGTTGTCGCGCACACTGATGATCGGGTCACGGGTAGCGATCACCAGTTCGGTATCGTCCTTCACATCCTCATAAAGGGCATTCCAGCGCAGCGAGACCATTCTTGGGGTCAGGTTCTGCTTGGTCAGCTGCAGGGTGATCGTCCCGTCCGGGTTGCGGGCCGGGTAGTCAAAGCGTTGGGTGTCCGGGTCGCCGTACTGGTAAACAACCTGGTACTCCTGACCGCCATCTGGCAGGGTCGCCACCCGCAGGGCCAGATCGCCGGTCACATAATTGATGGTGCCGGTGGCATCGCCGGTCAGCTGGCCCGCCCCGTTGTCGATGGCGGTTTTGGTCGCGCCACCGGCTTGCCAGGTCAGGGTCAGGCTGTTGGGGGTGATCCCCTCATGGGCCAGCTTATGGGTCAGCTGCACCGGATCCAGCACCATGCTGGCGCGGTTGAGGTAAGAGACCTTGGTGCCCCAGCTGAACATGATCGAGCTGTTCACATCCGGCAGCGCCCCCAGGGTCAGCACCACAGAGCCGGTGGTGAAGTTGAGCAGGCCAGAGCCATAGGATTTGTCCTGGCCAAACAGCTCCCCGCGCCCGTTGTCTTTGAGGTCGTACCATTTGCCCTGGGCCAGATAGCTGACGGTCAGCGAACCGGGGCAAGGGGTGGGCAGCAGGGTCGCGGTGTAGGCATAGCCCCGGTTGTTGGCGGCGATCTGGATCTGGGCCGTGTCAGCGATGCGCGATGGCATCACTGCCGGGCGAAAGCTCACGGTTTTGCTGGCCGCGCCATAGTTCGGGCACTGGCTGTTGAAGGTCAGCAGGCCGCGCCCGTAGTCGATAGCCCCCACCACGGTACCGACCAGGAACAGCTCGCCGCCCTTGTCGGTGATCACTGCCGCGCCGATGGTGACCGATACGCTGCCCGGCATGGCACCAATCCCCAGGAACAGCCCCTGACTGGGGCTGACCGGTGAGGTGGTGGTGAAGGTGTGGGGACTGCCCACCCCGGATTCCAGCAGAGCGCCCAGCTCACCGGCAGCGGTCAGATCCACCACCGGGGTTTCACTGCGGGCACTGGGTACCAGCTGGGTGAAAATGGTCTTGGCCTGCACCCGCATTGCCCCCAGCGCCGCATCCGCGACCAGCTTGGTGGTTGAAAAGTAGTTGGCGGCATCGGCCACCACGGTTTCCCGCAGGGTGGTCTTGGTGGTTGCCTGGTCATAGGGGCTGGGCTGCTCCCCTTCAAAGGTGTGGCGCAGCGGGTCAGTGATCACGCAAGTGACCACGTTGCGGGTGAACTCGCCCTGATAGCCAGCCACCCCGAACTTGCGCAGCTCGGCGGTTACCCGGTCAACCCGTACATACTGCTCAACCTCGTTCCCCTTCCCTTCGTTGCCGACCAGCACCAGCACCTCCCCGACCTCCGGCAACCGCACCTCGACCCGTTGCAGGATGCGGATCGCCCGCTGCCCTTCCAGCTGGGTATCGTAGAGCACCCCTTGCCACTTCGGGCCTCGGGCCTGATAGCGCTCCAGGGTGTTGCGGGCGTTGCCGCGTGTGTCGTTGTGGTCTTTGGTGGTCATCAGCGTCAGGTTGACGCTGGGGTCACTGGGCGGCAGCAGCACCATGGCATTGGCGCCATAGTAGGTGTCGGTGTCGTCCGTCTGCACCGCCAGAAACGCCTTGCGCATATTCACGGTGCCATAGGCCCGATCCATATCGCTGACGTCAGGGAACAGGCTGTTATGGTTGCCGCTGATGATCTCGCGGCCAGTGATGCGACCACCGCCATCATCGGTATCAACCAGGCGCTGGCTGGCCAACAGCACGATATCGCCAGAGAGAATGGTCATGGGGTTACCTCTGTCAGATTCAGGGTCAAGGCATAGGGGTCGCCCCCTTCCGGGTCGGCCATCTCGATCAGTGGCATGGCCACCACGCCAGGGCGGCGCCACACCACGCTGCGGGCCACGCCATCGAGCAGGGTCAACGTCATCAGCCGAGCCACCTGCGCCTCCAGCACCTTGAGCTCCTGCACCTTGGCACGGGAGCAATGCCCGCTCAGGGTCAACGGCCGTCCCTCTGGCTTGGCGGTCTCCTCCACCAACAGGGCGCCGCACAGGGTCGGGGTCACCACCTGCTCGACCGGCGCCCACTCGAACTCGTCGCGCCAGACCAGATCATCTGGCAGCAGCACGCTGTTTAAAGTCACGTTCATTGGCGAAGTCCTTGCTGTTTAAGAAGGGAAATCAGGGCATTAGCATTGGCCTCATCGGCCTGCAGTTCGGCCGAGCCCCCTGCCCCTTTGAGCTCGATAGTGATCCGCTCGGATAAGGGCCTGCGTGTCCCTGGGGTGTTGGCGCTGGGGGTAGATGGCTCTGCAGTTGGGACTGGTGGCTGGGCGGCGGCCTGATTGGTTTTGGCACTCTCTTTGGCCAACGCTTTGTTGAGCTCCTCTTTGAGGCGGGCCTGCATCGCCTCCATCTCTTTTTGGAACTTCTCGCCGTAATACTTGCTCCACTCGCTGTAGGCCGGAATGTCCTTGACCTTCTGGCTGTAGCGGGCCAATTCCTCCTCCACCCCGGCCAAGGTATTGGCCAGCCCCTCGGCATTGCCGCGCAGGCTGTTGATATCCACGCTCTTGTAGTAGAAGGAACCGGCGTTCACGGTGCGGGTGATATCGCCTCGACCACCGCCCCCGCCACTACTGGTGAGGCTGGCATTCGTCTGCTTGGCCTCATCCTGTACCCCTTTAAGCCCCGCCCGCATCGCATCAGTGGCCCCTTTGGCCCGTGCGGCCGCCTCGTCAAAGCCATCACCAATGGCAGCGACGGCCTGCTTGGTATCGCCGCTCCCCCCTTTCACCTTGGCCATGGCATCGGCGGCGATGGCCATAGAGCGGGCCAGCGCATCCCCGGTGATCTTGCCCTGGGCGGCCAGTTGCTTCTGACGCGCGATCACCGCATCGATCTCGGCGGTGGTCTTGGCGCTGTTGTAGGCGGCGGCCAGCGCCTCCTCGATGGCGGCACTACTGGCACCCGTGTGCGCCACCAATACATCCAGGGCGCTGATGGTCTTCTGAAAGCCCTCGCCGATACGGCCATTGGCCTGCTCGAAATCGAGGCCAAGCACCTTAAACGCCTTGGCCAGTTCTGCCGCCCCATCGACGCTTTGGCGGGTGGCTTGCCCCATCAACTGCTGCTCGCTCACCATACGCTGCGCGGCCTGGGTGGAGCGACTGTCCAGTAGCAACAGGGTCTCGACCACCGCAGCCAACTGCTGGCCCCAGCCCTGCCACTGGGGGGTGGATTGGGCCAGCAGTTCGCCACTCTCGGGCAGGCTCTGCTGCAATGCCTCCTGCGCGTCGGTCAAGGTGGCCGTTGCCGTGGCCGCCTGTGCACTGCCGGGGCCAAGAGCCTCCAGCTCGGTCAGGAGCCCTTGCAGCTCTTCGCGGCCAACAACACGGGCAACCAGCTCCAGCGCGAGTTTTAGGGTTCGGGGGTCTGACATGAGCAGCCTTACCAATCAGTGAACAGACATGCTCATTCTGCCCATGCAAGGCGATGCCAAGGGGTTATGGTGGATTAAAAAAAGAGCGCCACAAGGAGGTGAAACGCTAGAATGAAAGGAAGGATGTGTGATATTTTGCCACTCCATCCCTGCATAAAGGGATGGTTAACAGCCAATATTTGTATGGTTTACAAGCGAATTCGTGTGTACTCAGCCTCTTCTTGGCGCTAAGCTTGCTGGCAAGCTTAGCGCCAAGAAGAGGCTGAGTGACCAACCAACTGTCAGGCACGGCAACAAAGGAGGTGCAACATGACAATCTCGATGCACTCTTTACTGCAAAAAACTGAGGTGGTGAAAGAGGTCAGCGATAACAGCTTTCCGCGCCCCATCCAGATCCGCCGTGATATCACCAGATACAATCAGCCAAGATACATAGTGCTGTGGCGTGATGAGTTTGAAACCAAGCGCAACGACAGCAGTGCAGAAAGTTACTACATCGAACCGATCGCAGAGCTGTTGGTCAAGAATGACAAGCTCCGTTATGCCGTCAAACCGTCGAGTCACCACAGAGTTAACTCACGTTTTGACGAAGCGGTAAAATGCGCAGTCAACGAAGCGCTGACCCAAGAGCTGCAACTGCTGGCATAAACAAAGAGTGGTAAAAGCCTGATCTCCGAATCAGGCTTTTTTATTTTTGAGACAAGTCCGGGAAGACTATGGCCCCCAATCTGGTTCAGACCTACCGCAAACAACTCGATACCGACCCCGAAGGCATGACAAATGAGGTGACCTTTCAGCACTTCATGATCGCCCGACGCAGATTGGCAATACTGGCGCTGACTGAATATCGCATGAGCGACGACAGCGACTTTTCATGCTGTCTGGTGGTAACCGAGCTGGGGGTGGATGAGTGGCTGACCGATGCTATCGAAGATGACAGCCAGTGGAGCGAGGAAGAGCTGCTAGCCTCTGTCGCAGATGCCCGCACCGGCAACGATACGGTTGTGGGCCGCTTTGTTTATAACCCGGTACAGTTACCCATCAATGCAGAAGCACAAGATCAACAGGGTATTCAAATCCGTGGCGCCTTTATCGACCCGGATTACCGCAGCGGCCTTGCACGACAAGTGTATCAATATCTGCGGGGAAAATATGGCTGCGTGGTCAGTGATGATATGCAAACCCTGAGCGGGGCCCTGCTCTGGTTGATTGGTATCAATCAACTCACCTCACAATGTATTGAAGTTTACGACGCACAGCGTCAGTCCATTCGCGGCTATCTCGGCTACCCCATCAAACCGGGCAGCTTCAAACCTTGGTGCCTGACCGGGTTAACCCACCAGCAAATCACCCAAGAGAGCAGCAGCAAGTTTGATGTCGTCGATTATGCAGAACACGACGACAAACGCCATATCCTGTTTCTTTTACGCTGACCTCTATTGTTGCCGCGACCATCGATAGCGGCAAACCCCTCTGCTTGTTTATTCCCCTCTTGTAAGCCGCTGGCTACCGTTAACGGTGGCCAGCAGCTGCGCCGTTTCGGCGATAGTTTTATCAGGGAGTGGGCGTAGGTGCGATTAGCCGGCAGGCGTAATCGGACATTCGCCAAACCTCACCCGCCAAGGCGGCCAGATCTTCCCGACCGGTAACCTTGGCCGCCAGCTCCAGGGCAAGTTTGAGGGTGGAAGAGGTGGGCATGGCGCTATCTCGTTAAAGTGCGATAGCTCCTACTTTGAAATTCATTAGGAAGATTAAGGGTTTATGATGAATTAAAGATATGAGACAGGGACAAAAATGCTGGCAGGAACTAACATAAAGAGCAAAAAACAGCCAGTACCTTTACGATTAACAAAATGTGGGGTATTATAAATTGTAAAGGTAAGAAAGTGTTCATAGACGGAGACTACTATATGAGCAACCAGTCATTACTTCATGAGTCCGTACAGACTCTGACGGAAAAACTTAACGGCGACGCTATTGCATTAGCCATCACAACAAGAGTACTAAACCTTGTCAATGAGGTGTCTGATGAGCTCAAAAGTCAATCTGAACGTTTTGCGGCGTTACCAGATGAACAATTGCTCAGCGAGTTATTTTTGACTCTTGCCACACATAGGACAATGGTGAGTCAAAGGCAACTACGTAAGCAAGCTCAAAGGTTAAAAGCTGAAAACTATTTCCTAGATACTATTAAGGAAAATGGTGGGTTGTATAAGGCCGGTGAGGTGGCAAAT
>NZ_JBODRQ010000141.1:0-8163 GCF_050633025.1 Aeromonas sp. | reverse complement strand
AATACATAAGCCTGTTTAAGTATAAGATTATAATCGTGCCGGTTATCGATGAAGTGTGTAGAGCTACGGCCCCAGATCCGATAGCCGCCCCCAAAGGTCACAATAACAGCGTGCAATAATGACTCCATCATCTCTGCCTTGAAGCCACTCTCTATCCAGAGAGATACTCTCTGTTTTGCTGTTTCAGTATCGACAGAGTGATTAAATGTGTTGAGAAGTTGCGGCATCTGATCGATATGAAAAGAGGCCCCTTCGGGAAAGATTGAGGAAACGGGAAATACAACACGATTATCCAGCAACTGCAACATAGTGACCTCTAAGCGAAACGATTGAAATTCCTAACTCTTATTGGAGACATTATCTGAAACCAAGCGTCATTCCATGACGCTTGGTTGTTTTGATGAAAGAAATATTTACTGATTAATTTAAAAACAAGGGAGGCATGGCGCCTCCCTAAGATTTGTTGTTGAACAATCTCGCTCAACTGGCCAGAAACAGCCGGTAGGCGGGGTCGTCGCTCACCTCTTTCCAGCCGTAGCCAATCTCGCGCAGGTAGTCGTGGAAGGCGGCCACGTCCTCGTCCGGCAGCTCGAAGGCGCAGAGCACCCGGCCGTAGTCGGCACCGTGGTTGCGGTAGTGGAACAGGCTGATGTTCCAGCGACAGCCGAGGGTCTCCAGAAAGCGCATCAAAGCACCCGGCTGCTCCGGAAACTTGAAGCTGTAGAGACGTTCACCGAGGGGCCGGGCCGGGCGGCCACCAATCATGTAGCGCACGTGGCTCTTGGCCAGCTCGCTCTCGGTCATGTTGACCACAGGGTAGCCGTTGCCGCCGAGCTGATCGATGATCTGGCCCAGCTCCTCGTCACCGCCGGTGAGGCGCACCGAGACGAACAGCGACGCCTGCTCGGCATCGGCGTAGCGATAGTTGAACTCGGTCACCATGCGCGGCCCCAGATTGCGGCAAAAGTCGAGGAACGCCCCTTTGCGCTCGGGGATGGTCACTGCCAGCATGCCCTCGCGCTTCTCGCCAATCTCGCAGCGCTCGGAGACGTAGCGCAGGCTGTGGAAGTTGACGTTGGCGCCGGAGAGGATGGCCGCCATCCGCCCCCCTTTCACCTGCTCCCGCTCGCTGTAAGCCTTGAGGCCCGCCAGCGACAGGGCACCCGACGGCTCGGCAATGGCGCGGCAGTCGTCGAAGATATCTTTCAGCGCGGCGCAGATCTGGTCGTTGGAGACGGTCACCACCTCGTCCAGATACTGGTTGCACAGGCGGAAGGTCTCCTCGCCGATGCGCTTCACCGCTACCCCGTCAGCAAACAGGGAGACCCGCTCCAGATTGACCGGCTCGCCCGCTGCCAGCGCGGCCTTGAGGCAGGCGGAGCCCTCCGCCTCCACCCCAATCACCTTCACATCCGGCAGCAGCTGCTTGATGTAGACCGCCACTCCGGCGGCCAGTCCGCCGCCGCCTACTGGCACGAAGACGTGGGTGAGGTGGGTATCCTGCTCCAGCAGCTCCTTGCCGATGGTGCCCTGCCCGGCGATCACCTCGACGTCGTCAAATGGCGGGATCAGGGTGTAGCCCTCCAGCTCGGAGAGGCGGCGACTCTCGCCGTAGGCCTCGTCGAAGCTGTTGCCAAACAGCATGACGTTGCCGCCCTGCCGGCGCACTGCGTCAATCTTGATGTCCGGCGTGGTCTTGGGCATCACGATGATCGCCTTGATGCCGAGCTTGGCGGCCGACAGGGCGACCCCCTGGGCGTGGTTGCCAGCAGAGGCGGCGATGACGCCGCGCGCCTTCTGCTCCTCGGTGAGGGTGGCGATCTTGTGGTAGGCACCGCGCAACTTGAAGGAGTGGACCGGTTGCAGATCCTCCCGCTTCAGGCTGACATGGTTGCCGAGTCGCTCGGAGAGTTTCTTCAGGGTTTGCAAGGGGGTGACCCGCGCCGCCTCATAGACGGGTGAGAGCAACACCTTGCGTAGATAATCTGCCGCAGAGACCATGTTTTATTCCCCCAACAGGGTGCGATCACGCACCGCACCCTTGTCGGCGCTGGTGGCGAACATGGCGTAAGCGCGCAGGGCAAAGGAGACCTGACGCTGACGATCGAGCGGCTTCCAGCCACGGGCTTCGACAGCGACGCGGCGGGCGGCCAGCACGCTGTCGGCCACCTCCAGCACCATACTGCGGGCCGGAATATTGATGCTGATGATGTCGCCATCCTCCACCAGACCGATAGTGCCGCCAGAGGCTGCTTCCGGCGAGACGTGGCCGATGGAGAGGCCCGAGGTACCGCCAGAGAAGCGGCCGTCGGTGATCAGGGCGCACGCCTTGCCGAGTCCCATAGATTTCAGATAGGTGGTGGGGTAGAGCATCTCCTGCATGCCGGGGCCCCCTTTCGGCCCTTCGTAGCGGATCACCACTACCTCGCCCGCTTTCACGGTGCCGTCGAGGATGCCGCTCACCGCGCTCTCCTGACTCTCGAACACCCGGGCCGGGCCACGGAAGGTGAGGTTCTCCTCATCCACCCCGGCGGTCTTGACGATGGCGCCGTTGACCGCGAGGTTGCCAGAGAGCACGGCAAGACCACCCTCCTGGCTGTAGGCGTTATCCAGCGAGCGGATGCACCCTTCGGCTCTGTCCAGATCCAGCTCCGGCCAGCGACAATCCTGACTGAACGCCTTGGTGGTGCGGATACCGGCAGGGCCAGCGCGGTAGAAGTCCACCACCTCCTGACTCGGCTGGCGGCTGACGTCATATTCATTGAGCTGTTCGACGAGGGAGCAACCCAGCACGGTGCGGGTATCCCCATGCACCAGACCCGCTTTTTCCAGCTGGCCCAGAATGGCGACCACGCCACCGGCACGGTGCACATCTTCCATATGGTACTTCTGGGTGGAGGGCGCCACCTTGCAGAGCTGGGGCACCTTGCGCGACATGCGGTCGATATCGGCCATGGTGAAGTCGACGCCCGCCTCCTGGGCCGCCGCCAGCAGGTGCAGCACGGTATTGGTGGAGCCGCCCATGGCGATATCCAGTGCCATTGCGTTCTCGAACGCCGCCTTGGTGGCGATGTTGCGCGGCAGAGCCGAGGCATCGTCCTGCTCATACCAGCGCTTGGCCAGCGTCACGATGCGCTGACCCGCCAGCTTGAACAGCTGCTCGCGATCGCTGTGGGTTGCCAGCATGGAGCCGTTGCCCGGCTGGGAGAGGCCGAGCGCCTCGGTCAGGCAGTTCATGGAGTTGGCGGTAAACATGCCGGAGCAGGAGCCACAGGTGGGGCAGGCGCTGCGCTCCACCTGCTCGCTCTGGGCATCGGAGACTTTGGGGTCGGCCCCCTGGATCATGGCATCCACCAGATCCAGCTTGATGATCTGGTCCGACAGCTTGGTCTTGCCCGCTTCCATCGGGCCACCAGAGACAAAGATCACCGGAATATTGATGCGCAGGGCGGCCATCAGCATCCCCGGGGTGATCTTGTCGCAGTTGGAGATACAGACCATGGCATCGGCGCAGTGGGCGTTGACCATATACTCCACTGAATCGGCGATGAGTTCGCGCGATGGCAGGGAGTAGAGCATGCCGCCATGGCCCATGGCGATGCCGTCATCCACGGCGATGGTGTTGAACTCCTTGGCGACGCCGCCGGCGGCTTCGATCTCGCGGGCCACCAGCTGGCCCAGATCCTTGAGGTGGACGTGGCCCGGTACGAACTGGGTGAAGGAGTTGACCACGGCGATGATGGGTTTGCCGAAATCCTGATCGGTCATTCCGGTGGCGCGCCACAGGGCGCGGGCCCCGGCCATGTTACGTCCGTGGGTGGTGGTGGCGGATCTCAACTTCGGCATTGTCTCTACTCCCTGAATGCCCAGCGGGCTCATTATCTTTGGAAATGAAAAAGTGACTCTCGGATCGGGAATCGATCCTGGTGAGGGCACCGCGCAGTGCCCTGACCGGAAGCGACTCGGGGAGGCATGACGCCTCCCCTCTCTTATCAGTCGTTAACGGGCGTCAGCCAGCCCCACTTGTCTTCGGTCTGGCCATTGAACAGGCCGAAGAAGGCGTTCTGCAGCTGCTCGGTCACCGGGCCACGGCTGCCAGCACCCACCTTCATCCGATCGACGGAGCGCACCGGCGTCACTTCGGCGGCGGTGCCGGTCATGAAGATCTCGTCTGCGACATAGAGCGCCTCACGGGGCAGTGCCTGCTCGCGCACCTCGTACCCCAAGTCACGCGCCAGCGTCATGATGGTGTCGCGGGTGATGCCGGGCAGGATGGCAGCGGTAGCGGGCGGGGTGAACAGCACGCCGTTCTTCACCAGAAACAGGTTCTCCCCCGCCCCTTCGCTCAGATAGCCGTTCACATCCAGCGCCAGCCCTTCGGCGAAGCCGTTGCGCTTGGCCTCGCGGCTGATCAGCTGGGAGGACAAATAGTTGCCGCCCGCCTTGGCGCCGGTGGGGATGGTGTTGGGAGCGAGCCGGTTCCAGGAGGTGACGCAAACATCCACCCCGTTTTTCAGCCCCTCTTCCCCCAGATAGGCGCCCCACGGCAGGGCAGCCACCATCAGGTCAGCCTTGGCATCCAGCGGCGGATGCAGCCCCAGCCCCACGTTGCCGACAAAGGCCAGCGGGCGCAGGTAGCCGCTCTTCAGGCCGTTCTCGCGCACCACGGTGCGGCAGGCTTCATTCACTTCGGACTCGCTGTAGGGGACGTCCATCCAGTAGATCTTGGCGGAGTCGAACAGGCGGCGGGTGTGCTCCTGCAGACGGAAGATGCAGGTGCCCTTGGGGGTATCGTAGGCGCGCACACCCTCAAACACCGAGGAGCCATAGTGCAGGGCGTGGCTCATCACGTGTATCTGGGCATCCTGCCAGGGCACCAGTTTGCCGTTGAACCAGATGTATTGGGGGTGAGTGGCGGATTGGGAAGGCTGTGACATTGGCTTGGCTCCTTAAGCTCTGATCCGGGGTTGCTGTTCCAGTGCATCGACCCGGGAGACGTCCACCAGCTTCACCAGCTGGCTCCACAACTGCTGGATGGGACGCACCGACTCGACAGTAACCGTGATCCGCAGCTGTTGGCAATCCTGCTCCATATTCAAGGCACAGAGATTGAAGCCGCGGTGACGCACCACCCGCAACACCCGCTCCATCACTTCCGGTCTGGGCTGGGCGTGGATATGCAGGGTGTGTTGTGCAAATGCTGGCTGGGCAAGGGTGTGCGGATTCATGGGCGTTGCTCCATCATCTTGTGGTTGGCGACTCCCGGCGGAACCAGGGGCCAGACGTTTTCTTCCTCTGAAATGGCCACATGCAGCAGATAGGCGCCTTCGCTTGCCAGCAGGCGATCGAGGGCACCGGCTATCTGCTCCTTGCATGTGATGGTCTCGCCCGGAATGCCGAAAGCGGCAGCCAGGGCGACGAAATCGGGGTTGTCGGAGAGGATGGTCTCGCTGTAGCGGCCGTCGAAGAACAGCTCCTGCCACTGGCGCACCATGCCGAGGCGCTGGTTATCCAGCAGCACCATCTTCACCTTGAGCTGGGCGCGGCGGATGGTGCCGAGCTCCTGCACGTTCATCATGAAAGAGCCGTCACCGCTCACCAGCACCACTTCATCCTGCGGGCGCGACATCTTGGCCCCGATGGCGGCCGGCAGACCGAACCCCATGGTGCCAAGACCGGCGCTGGAGAGGTGGTTGCGCGGGCTGGTGAAGCGCATGTGCTGGGCCACCCACATCTGATGCTGACCCACGTCGCAGGCGACCACGCTGCTCTCCGGCAGTCGGGTAGAGAGCTGCTTGAGCAGGGCCGGGGCATAGATGGCCTGACCCGGGTGGTCATAGCGAAAGGCATATTCGCAGGCCATGGCGGCGCAGTGCTCACGCCAGGGGGCGATGTCGAGAGTCATGGCGAGGCACGGCAACACCTGTTTGAGATCCGTGGTGATAGCCACTTCGGCGGCGCGGCGCTTGCCGAACTCGGCGGCATCCACATCGAGATGGATCACCTTGGCTTCGGGGGCGAACTCTTCCAGCTTGCCGGTTACCCTGTCGTCGAAACGGGCACCCACCACCAGCAGCAAGTCGCACTGCTGCACCGCATAGTTGGCCGCCTTGGTGCCGTGCATGCCGAGCATACCGAGGTAAACGGGGCTATCGGGGTCGAGCGCGCCAATCCCCTTGAGGGTGGTGACCGCAGGCATGCCGGTTGCGGCGGCAAAGTCACGCAACTGCTGCTCGGCATTGGCCATGCCTACCCCGCCGCCGACGTAGAGCACCGGACGCTCGGCGGCAGCCAGCAGGGTGCGGGCTGCGGCCAGATCCGAGGGGTTGAGCACCTCCGGCTCTTCCACTGCAAACAGCGGGCTCTGGGGCGGCACGGCGGCCAGTTGCACATCCTTGGGGAGATCGATCAGCACAGGTCCGGGGCGCCCTTCGGTGGCGATGGCGAAAGCTTCTGCCAGCACGCGCCCCAGATCGGCGGCATCGGTCACCATGAAGGAGTGCTTGGTACAGGAGAGGGACATGCCGAGCACGTCGACCTCCTGAAATGCATCGGTACCGATGGCGGCACAGGGCACCTGTCCACTGATGGCCACCAGCGGCACCGAATCGAGCAGCGCCTCCGCCAGACCGGTCACCAGATTGGTGGCGCCGGGGCCGGAAGTGGCGATGCAGACCCCCACCTGACCGGAGGCGCGGGCATAACCGACCGCCGCCATGGCGGCGCCCTGCTCGTGGCGGCAGAGTTGATGGGCCAGACCACCGTCATACAGGGCATCGTAGACCGGCATGATGGCCCCGCCCGGGTAACCAAACACCTGGGTCACACCCTGTTTCTTGAGAGCCTGTACCAAAAACTGCGCGCCGTTCATGTGGAAAATCCTGTCCTTTGGTCGAAAAAAAACCCCCGGGCTGTGAGGCTCGGGGGTCGCTTGTTTCGTTCTGTCCGGTGGTGGGTCTATCCCTTGTTCCGTGCAGCTAAACGAGCCCCGAGCGGTGAGATAATAATCACCACTAGGACCACAATAATGCTGACGAAACGGGAGGCCATGTTCATAGTTACAACCGGAAATCCTGTGAAATTGGGGCGGTTTCTACCGCGAATAGCTATTAGAACTAGCACGGTGATTTTTATTGGGCAAGTCTTTTTTCTGTGACAACCCACTGATTTTGGCTATTCCTCAGCCGGAACTCTGGAATAAAAAACCAACAAAAAGCAGTTAGTCAGAACATATATCAACTCAAGGACGGGATTTATGTCATTAGCTGTGGTTTATAGCCGTGCCAGCCTCGGGATCGCGGCCCCGCAAGTTACAGTGGAAGTTCACCTCTCCAACGGTCTGCCCGCCTTCAACATGGTCGGCCTGCCGGAAACCTCGGTGAAAGAGTCGCGAGATCGGGTGCGCAGCGCCCTGCTCAACGGCAATTTCGAGTTCCCGAGCAAACACATCACGGTCAATCTGGCCCCCGCCGACCTGCCCAAGGAGGGAGGCCGTTTCGATCTGGCCATCGCCATCGGCATTCTCGCTGCTTCCAAGCAGATACCGGCAAAATACCTGCTCGATCACGAATTTTTAGGCGAGTTGGCTCTGACCGGCGAAATTCGCCCCGTGCTCGGGGTGCTGCCCGCCGTGCTCGCCTGCCGGGATGCGGGACGCACCCTGCTGGTACCGCGAGAGAACGGCCCCGAAGCTTCCCTCATTCAGGATGCCGAGGTGCGCACCGCCCACCAGCTGCTGGCCGTCACCGCCTGGCTGGCCGGTCAGTACGAGCTGCCGCTGCCGGATCCCCAGACCACGGATGCCCTGCCCGATGTACCGGATCTGCAGGATGTGATCGGCCAGTCACAGGCCAAGCGGGCACTGGAGATCGCCGCCGCCGGCAGCCACAACCTGCTGTTCATCGGCCCGCCCGGCACCGGCAAGAGCATGCTTGCCAGCCGCTTGCCCGGCATTCTGCCACCACTGAGCGAGCAGGAGGCGCAGCAGACCGCCGCCATCCACTCCATCGGCGGCCTCACCCCACGTGTCGGTCACTGGCACCACAGACCCTATCGCACCCCCCACCACAGCGCTTCATCAGTCGCTCTGGTGGGCGGTGGCAGTCATCCGCGGCCCGGCGAAATTTCTCTGGCCCACAACGGAGTGCTTTTTCTCGACGAGCT
>NZ_JBODRQ010000140.1:0-8166 GCF_050633025.1 Aeromonas sp. | reverse complement strand
CCAGTGGTTTGCCGAGCGACCTAACTACCTGTTCTGAGTGAGTCATATTTTGTCATCTTCGGCTGCAGTCCCGCGCCCATCATCGGCATCTGGAAGATCAGCGGGAACGAAGATCCATAGAGGGTTGACAGGATTGTTTTTGCGCTGTGCTGCGTTGGCGGCGAGCAGTGTGCAGGCTTTGGTGGCAACCTGCAGGTCGGAAGGGCAGTTGTAGCCGAGGATCCTGCAGGCCAAACCGATCATAGGCAAGCGCTTTATCGGTTGAGCCTGCTGCGGCTTTAAGTTTTCCGCTCGTTGCAGTAACGTGGGCACTCTTTGCGGATGCCCTCCTTATTGTTCTCAACGAGGTGTTCATGTTTGAATTGCATTCCCGCCTGCAGGCCGATACCTGCTGGCTCGGCGATTTGCCGCTTTGCCGTGTGTTGCTGGCTAAAGATAGCCAATACCCCTGGCTGATCTTGGTACCGCGAGTAGCCGATTTGCGGGAGATCCACCATCTGGCGCCGGATCAGCAGCAACAGCTGATGCTGGAGTCCTGCGCCCTCGCCGCCCTGATGGAGCAGTCCCTTGCTCCGGACAAGATAAACATCGGGGCGCTCGGCAATTTGGTACCGCAGCTCCATATCCACCATGTCGCTCGCTTTGTTACCGATCGCGCCTGGCCCGGCCCCATCTGGGGTGCTCATCCGGTCGTGCCTTACGAGCCACAAGTTTTGGCGCAGCAGGCCGATATATGGCGTGCCCAGCTTGCCAATTTGAGCGGTTTTACTCCTGTGGCTGCTGATAATGGCGTCAACTGAGAGCCGTGTCGCTATTTCAGTCTGTGGGCCGCGCCATCTGTTAGAGTTATGGTATAGATAAGCCCATTTTCGATGTTCAGGAAGGTCCCATGATAGTGACAAGATCCGATGACGATGCCGTATTGACCACAGAGGATGTGCTGCTCAGTCTGTGCAACTCGGTGACCGATGTGTTGAGTGCCGCCACCATGAGTCAGGTGCGGTTTTCCGGTATGGTGCAGCGGATCAGCAAGACCTGCCTCAAGCCGGATATCGGTTGCTTCGTGCTGTTCGATGGCGGTTTTTCAGGTCTGGTGGTGATCAACTTCTCCGCCGCCGCTGCCATGGAGCTGTACGAGAGCTACATGCTCAGCATGGGGCTCTCCAAGGAGGATCTCGCCATCTCCCACACCTCTGACGAGGTGAGCAACGTGATGGGCGAGCTGATGAACCAGATTGTTGGCAGCTTCACCGTCAAGGTAGGACGAGACATGCAGACCCACATCACCCAGAATCAGCCGAAGATGTTGGCCCTGAATAAGCAGGTGATGCTGAGTGTCGATACCAACCTCGACAACCCGGAATCGCGCCGCGTCACCTTCTTCACCGCCCGCAACAACATCTTCTATCTGGAGCTGGCGATGGACAAGACCGAGTTCATCCGCATCCACAGCAACGGCATGGATGAGGAGGAGCTGGATCCCGATGCGCTGATCGCCCAGGCCAAGCAGGATGCCGCTAAACCGGCTCAGGCTGCGGCCCCGGTTGCCAACGATCACGACGATCTGCTCGACTCCCTGGGGATTTGAGGCAAATGCCGGATAGCAACAAGGCCACCTTCGGGTGGCCTTGTTGTATCGGTGCGCACAACCATCGTTAGAAGTTGTAGAGCAGGCCGGTGTTGAACACCATGGACTCGGAGTCGTAGAAGTTGATGTCGGAATCGGACTTGGCATAGCCAGCTGTAAAGGTTGCCGAGAGCGGAGCAATACCGAACAGGCGGTGCCAGAAGAAGGTACCGGTCAGGGCAAACTCGTCGGAGTCGGCTTTTTTGTTACCAAAGTCAGGGATTGGGTTGGCCTCATCATATTTGGTCTGCCCCAGATAGGCGTTGCTGATGAAAGACCACTGGGAAGCGCGCTTGCCGTAGGTCAACTGGAGGCCGCTGCTCTTGTAGCTTTGGGCGCTGCCATCCAGAGCGGCTTGGCGGTAGATAAAGGCCGGTTCCAGCATCTGACCGGGTGCCAGCTGCCATTTGTAGGAGAGGTCGAGGGCGTGGATCTTGCCGTTGCGATCCAGCTTGGCGGCAGTAGCGGCGCCGTACTGGCTGCCGCTGCGCTCCTCATCCACCTCGATGTTGCGGGTGGTCAGGCTGCCATTGAAGTTGCTACCCCAGATGCTATCCCAGGCGAAGCGAACCCCTTTTGACTTGATATCGGTCGACTGGCGGTCGACACCCACCGCGAAGGGATCGCTCCACTGCTCGGTCGGCATGGCATTAAAGACAACGGAGCCAGCTACGATGCCCTTGTCGCTCATCTCCTGACGGATACCGAGCTGCTGGGTAAAGTCGAAACGGATGGCATCCTGGATCAGGTTACCGAGGAAGACCTGGGTGCGGGTATCGGCAAAGGTGTAGCGGATATCGGCGTTGAGCAGCGGGACAACGGTGGAGCTGCTCTCGGCACTGCCCAGTCCGCTCAGGCGGCGGTTTTCATCATCACCACTATAAAAATTCGATTCGTAATTGATGACATTGACCCCACCAAGCAGGAAACCGGACCAGCCAGATTCGTTGGGTATTTTGCCCAAATCAGCATAAGCACTATTTGCGACCAGCAGGCTTACGCCTAGCAAGGTGGTGTTGCGCATCGGATAACTCCTAAATTAAATGGTGGTGAATTTTTTCGGCCGGTGAGTATAAAGAAAAAACCTTAATGGTAACTGACTCAATATTGCCAATTATCCTAACCCACTCATTTCATTCGGCGAATCGTTAATTAATTGTGCGAGATTAAGAAGAGTTCACTCGGTTGTGCTGGTATTCTGTACTGCGAATATCGGGGGAAAACAACAAGATGAAGCAGATTAAATCCTGGGCGCAATATTATGTCGATCTGATGACCAAGCTTGGACTGGTGCGCTTCAGCATGTTCCTGGCTGCGGGCATTATCGTGCTGGCGGTTGCCATCCAGATGGGGGTTACCCTGTTTTTACGGGGCAGCATCGATGTGATTGACTTCGTTCGGTCGGTCTTTTTCGGCCTGCTGGTGACCCCCTGGGCGGTCTATTTTCTCTCCATCGTGGTGGATCAACTGGAAGACTCCCGCCAGCGGCTGAGCCGGATGGTGCGCAAGTTGCAGGATATGCGCGAGCGGGATCTGGAGCTCAACACCCAGTTGCAGGAGAACATCAGCCGCCTCAACGCCCAGATTGCCGAGACCAACCGTGCCGAGAGCCTGCGGCTGCAGGCCATCGAGGATCTGGAGAACGAGGTGTTTCAGCGGGAAAAAGCCCAGCTTCATCTGGGGGAGCGCACCGCCCTGCTGCGCTCCTTTATCGACTGTTCCCCCGATCTGGTCTACTACCGCAATGAGGATGAGCAGTTCTCCGGCTGCAACCGCGCTATGGAAGAGCTGACCGGAAAGAGGGAGGCCGAGCTTATTGGTCTGACTCCGTTCGATGTCTACAAGCAGGAGATCGCCAACAAGGTGGTGGAGACCGACAAGCTGGTCTTTGCCAGCAACGAGCCACTCACCTACGAACAGTGGCTGGAGTACCCCGATGGTCGCAAGGCTTACTTCGAGCTGCGCAAGGTGCCCTTCTTTGACCGCTTCGGCAAGCGGCTCGGCCTGCTCGGCTT
Organism: Aeromonas sp.; assembly: GCF_050633025.1. Taxonomy (GTDB): domain Bacteria; phylum Pseudomonadota; class Gammaproteobacteria; order Enterobacterales; family Aeromonadaceae; genus Aeromonas. Next base: position 4,524 of record NZ_JBODRQ010000140.1, on the reverse strand, counting down.
TGGTCGCGACATCACCGAACGCAAGCAGTATCAGGACAAGCTGGAGAAAGCGAGCCGTGACAAGACCACCTTTATCTCCACCATCAGCCACGAGTTGCGCACTCCGCTCAATGGCATAGTAGGTTTAAGCCGGATGTTGATGGATACTCCCCTCGCTCCCAAGCAGCATCAGCAGCTCAAGACCATCCACTTAAGTGCGGTGACCCTTGGTAACATCTTCAACGACATCATCGATCTCGACAAACTCGATCGCCGTCGCCTAGAAATTGCGCCGACCCGGATCGACCTGCCTGCCTTCCTCGACGAGCTGGAGACCCTGTCGCGCATTCAGGCGGATCAGAAGGGGCTCTATCTGCACTTTGATCGCGATGGTGATATGCCGCAATTCGTGATGGCTGACGGCACCCGGTTGCGTCAGGTGCTGTGGAATCTGGTGGGCAACGCGGTCAAGTTTACCGATGAGGGGGGAGTCACCGTGCGTTGCCTCTCCCATCCCGCCGACGAGCCGGGCAATCTCTCGCTGCACTTCGAGGTTGAGGATACCGGCATCGGCATCCCGCGCGCCCAGCAGGAGAAGATCTTCGCCATGTACTATCAAGTGCAGGGCAAGAAGCACGCTACCGGTACCGGCATTGGGTTGGCGGTCTCCCGACAGTTGGTGCAGGCGATGGGTGGCCAGCTCTATGTGGACAGCGAGCCGGACGAAGGCTCCTGCTTTACCGCCAAGCTGGAGGTAGCTTGCGCCGAGCCTGTGCTGCCCGAGCCGGAGGAGGAGATGCCCTCCCTCGATATCCTGCTGGTGGAGGACGTGGAGCTCAACGTGACGGTGGCCTGCGCCCTGCTTAACAAGTTGGGTCATCAGGTGCAGGTGGCACGGGACGGCACCCAGGCGTTGGCGATGGCCAACCCGGATGATTTCGACCTCATTTTGCTCGATATCCAGCTGCCGGACATGACCGGCTTTGATGTGGCGAAAACCCTGCTGGAGCGCTACGGCGACAGTTTGCCGCCCATGGTTGCCCTGACGGCCAATGTAACCGGCGATCGCCAGTACTATCTGGAGCGCGGTATGCGGGATGTGATCAACAAGCCGCTCGGCTCCAAAGCCGTGCGGGAGGTGATTGGTCACCTGTTTGCCGATCTGGCCGAGGACGAGGTGGAAGAGCAGGCGGATGTGGTGGCTCAGGATGCGTTGCTGGACCTTGCCTTTCTCACCGATTATGCCGATACCGTGGGCAAGCCGGTGCTGCTCTCCAGCGTCGAGTTGTTCGAGAAGATGATGCCCGACTATATGGCTGTGCTCGACTCCAACATGATCGCCAAGGATCAAGCTGGGGTGGTGGAAGAGGCACACAAGATCAAGGGCGCCGCGGGCTCTATCGGTTTGCGCCGGCTGCAGCAGACGGCACAGCTGATCCAGAGCCCGGATCATCCCGCCTGGTGGGAAAACGTGGAAGACTGGATTGAGACGCTGCGCCGGGAATATTCGGGTGATATCGCCCGTCTGCGCCGCTGGTTGTTGTCTTGAATCTAATGGGAGCCACAGGCAAGGAGCCACAGGATGTATAGCCGTTTGATTACCCCAATGCGTATTCACCCCTGGGGGAATGAGGAGCTGCTGGAGGCGACCGAGCTGGATCGCGCCCGCATCGTGCAGGCCGCGCCGGTGCGCCGTCTGCAGCAGAAGACCCAGGTTTTTCCGCTCGATGTGAAGGCTTCAGTACGCAGCCGCCTCACCCACTCGCTGGAGGTGCAGGAGAGCGGCCGCCAGATCAGTCGCCGCATTCTGGCCGAATTGCCAACTGGCACCGTCTGCCAAGGGGCATTTATCAATCTGGTGGAGATGTCCTGCCTGCTCCATGACGTGGGCAACCCGCCCTTTGGCCACTTTGGCGAACAGGTGATGAGCCAGTGGCTCGGCGAGATGCTCGACGCCCTCTATCAGCAGGCGTTGGCGCAGCCCCCCTCGGCCCAGTGGGCGGAATTGCGTCAGGACCTGCAACTGTTTGATGGCAACGCCCAGAGTCTGCGGCTGGTGCACAGCCTGCACGAGCTCAACCTGACGCTCGGGCAGCTGGCGGCACTCTGCAAATACCCGCAGCAGCCGCAACCCGGTGTGAGTTACGGCCAGCATCATGGCTGGAGCAGCAAGCGGGGCATCTTCTTCAGTGAGCAGCCGCTCTACCGGGCCCTCGGTCAGAGCCTGGGATTGGCCCCCGGATGTCGTCATCCGCTGGTCTACATCATGGAGGCGGCCGATGATATCTCCTACTGCATCGCCGACCTGGAAGATGCGGTAGATCGGAGGATCCTGACTCAGGGTGAACTGCTGGCGGCACTGCGAGCTGCTGACCAGAGTGACTACATGGGCACCTTGCTGGATGAGGCGCTTGCCAGTGGTCGGGGCTTTTTCCCCCATTTTCGCCAGCAACTGACCCGGGATCTGGTGGCGTTGGCGGCGCAGAGCTATGTCAGCGAACATCAGGCCATTTTGCAGGGATCCTATCCGCAAGCGCTGCTGCACGGTCAGGCGCCGGCGGCGCGGGTGCTCGATATCCTCAAACGGGTGGCCCGCGAGCTGGTCTTTATGCGCCCCGAAGTGGAAGCGCTTGAGCTGGAGGGGTATGCGGCGCTGCGCGGGGTGCTGACCAGTTATGCCTGCTTGTTGGCGCTGCCAGCGCCACAGTTTGCCCGTCTGCTGGCCGGGGAGGGGAGTCAGGCGCTGTTCTTTGCGCGCCGCCTCTATCACCGTCTCTCGGCCCGCCATCTCACGGCCTATCGATTGGCGATCGCCACCCCGGATCCGCGCTTTGCCTGCCAGAACGAGCAGGAGTGGTATTACCGGGTGCGGTTGCTGCTCGATTATGTCAGCGGCATGACGGATACCTATGTACTGGAAGAGTACCGGCTACTCTCGGGGATCTGATGCCCCAAGCTCCCTGTAGGGCAGCATAAAATGCCATAAAAACGTTTAAAAAGGAGTCGCAAGAGGCTTGTGTTAAATTCGGATATTTTTTAGACTTCTACAATCTGTTCAATTTTTACCCGGTAAGGAGACGAAAATGCACCATCTGATGCTCAATATTGCATTCTCTCGCGGCACTGCGTGCGGCGTGAAATCTCGTGCTCTTTTACCGCGTGGCGTAAACAGGTAACCCCTGTCTTTTTATCACCCGCGGTTCGTCCCGCAGGGTGATATCCACTTTCTCCGGGAGAACCGCATGTTCAACTGGAGAATGTCATGTCTATCGAACTGGTTTTACTGCGTAGCGTCGAGTCTTTGGTACAAAAGCGGATCGCCAAGGTTGAGCGTCGTCTCGCCGTGATCAATCTCTCTCCTGCCCTGCTGAAAGATATCGGTCTTGAAGGGTATGAGGGGCAGATCTCCCATATCCGTGAGCGCGAGTATCAAACAGGCTTCCGCCTCGGGAATCGAATAACCTGATAACAAGGGCCTTAATGGCCCCTATCACACGCCAATGGCAGACCCCGGTCTGCCATTTTTATTGGGCGCAGCATCTGTCGTGTAACGAGTCTGAATATCCGGTCTTCCCATTTGCGGGGGGATGCCACGTCCCATGGTGGCAATGCGACAAGTTACCGTATCCTGAATTGTGGCTAATTGGCACCGGACTTGGCAAGATAGATTGCCTACACTGATATCTATCTGATTCTGTTGGCTGTATCCCCCGTTTGAACAAGGATGTTCATGAAAATCTCAAGCAAGTTGCTGCTCAGCTTCGGTTTTATCAACCTGCTGATCCTGCTCTCCTCCACGCTGGTCTATTACCGGCTGACCCAGATCAATCAGGCCCAACACACTCTGCTGGAGCAGGCGCTGCCCGCTCTGCAGCGGGATGAGGCGAGCCAGAAGGCGCTGGTTGCCACCGTTTCTGCCCTGCGTGGCTATCTGATCCTCGGCAAGGATCCGACTCAGGCTTCCCGCCTCAAGCAGGAGTGGGAGTCGGCCTGGCAGGCCATTGCCCATCAGGCCTTCAGTCCGGCGCTCGCCAAGTCTCTCGAGACCTTCAAAAGCCATCAGGAGAAGGTGTGGACCATCGCCCAGAGTGAAGAGAATCTGCCCGCTCACACCCTGATGCTGCAGGAAGCGGGGCCGCTGGCGGAGGCTGCGCTCGATCAGCTGCAATCCTTTGCCAATGAAGAAGTTGGCACTCCACAGGATCAACTCTCCGGCGATCGCCGCATGCTGCTCAAACAGGTGGGGGATGCCTACAACAGCCTCGCCAACGCCCTCTCTGCCCTGCGGGATTTTCTTATCTCAGGCGATCCCGAATACCGCAGCAAATATCAGGATTACTACCAGTTTCATCAGCAGCGGGTGGCTGAGGTGAAACAGCAAGCCGCGCTCTTTACCGACACCCAGCGCAGTCTCTGGCAGCTGTTTGAAGAGATGGCGACCCCCTTCTCCGAGCTGGTGGGGCAGGTGATCGAGAAGCGCCAAGCGCCGGATTGGGATCAGGCCAACTACCTGATGGCCACCGACATCGAGCCGATGCAGTCCAG
>NZ_JBODRQ010000139.1:0-8263 GCF_050633025.1 Aeromonas sp. | reverse complement strand
CACACCATCAATGTTGATAATGTCTTCAAGATGCTGGCGGCGGGGCGGGGGGATCTGATGGTGACCGACCCACTGGTGGCTCGTTTCAAACTCAACCAGCTGGGATTGTCCGGGCAGGTGGTCGAGGTGCCGCTGCAGCTTGCCTCTACCCCGTTCAATCTCTGCATCGGCAAGCACTCTCGCTTTAATACCCGGATAACCGAGTTTAACCGTACCCTGCAACAGCTGCGACAAAGCGGCGAGTTGGCGCGTATCGTCGAACGCTATCGTTGATGCGCGGCCGCCATCTGCTGTTTGCCAACGGCGTGTCTATCTTGGCGCCATATCGGCGATGGTTGCCCAGAAGGCATCGATCAAGGGCCCCTTGCTGTGGGGCGGACGGATAAGGCCAATGGTCCAGCAGGCTTCCCCATCTCTAAGGGGGAGGGTGAGTACATCCGGGTGCTCTATGGTGGTGGAGGAGGGGACCAGGGTCCAGGCGATCTCTGCCGCCGCGGTGGCGACTCCGGCGGCGAAGTCGTTGACGTACTGGATATCGCGAAAACGCAGCCCGCTCTGGGCCAGATAGTTCATCAGGTGATCGTAAAAGGATGGGGCCTTGTCACGACGCAGGATCGCCAGCGGCTTGTCCACCAGATCCGCCAACTCCCTCACATCGCGGTAGCTGGCGGGCAGCACGGCGACAAAGTGGGCTTCGACCACTGGCAGGGCGTGCCACCCCTTGGGGGCGGGCAGGCGGCAAAAACCGAGATCCAGCTTGCCTTCACTGAGCGCCAGTAGCTGGTGGTGGGTGGAGAGATCGTTGAGCTCGATGGTCACTTGCGGCCGCTCGGCGCGAAAGCGGGCGATGGCGGCGGGCACCAGGATCTTGGTGGCCACACCAAAGCCGATGCGCAGGGTGCCGCCGTTGCCCGCCAGCACGTCGCGGGCGGTACGGGAGAGCTGCTCGCTCTGGATGACCACAGAGCGGGCATCCTCATACAGCGCCCTGCCCAGTCCGGTGAGGCGAGTAGTGCTAGCGTTGCGCTCGAACAGCTCGCCGCCCAGCTCCTCCTCCAGCCGCCTTATCTGTTTGCTCAGGGCCGACTGGGTAACATGCTGGCGTACCGCCGCCTGGCCGAAGTGCAACACCTCCCCCAGAGTGACGAAGGCCTTCAGATCCCGTAGCTCCATCAGGGCTCCTTCATTCCTTTCGGGAATGTTGAGTGGTCATATATGTCATTGGACGGAATTCTAGAACTGTTCGATGCTATTGCCAATTCAATTGGGTGCCGCCAGTCGGCGCAATCGAGGTGGCCATGACCACCGCCGCAGAAGGAGCAACACCAGATGCATCACCACAAGTTCAACGACTTCCCGAGCGATTTTCTGTGGGGCGCCGCCTCCGCCGCCTATCAGGTGGAGGGGGGCTGGAATGCCGATGGCAAGGGGCCCTCGGTGTGGGATCTCTTCACCAAGTTGCCGGGCAAGACCTTTGAGGGGAGTAACGGCGATGTGGCGGTTGATCACTACCACCGCATGGAAGCGGACGTGGCGCTGATGGCCGAGATGGGGCTCAAGGCCTACCGCTTCTCGGTGAGCTGGCCGCGCATCTACCCCACCGGTCGGGGGGAGGTGAGCGAGGCGGGGCTGGCCTTCTACGAGAAGCTGATCGACACCCTCTTGGCCCACCAGATCGAGCCGGTACTGACCCTTTATCACTGGGATCTGCCGCAGGCGCTGCAGGATGAGTACGGCGGCTGGGAAGACAGACGCATTATCGCCGATTTCGAGCGCTACTGCGTGACCCTCTATCAGCGCTTTGCCGGCAAGGTGAAGTACTGGGTGTCGCTTAACGAGCAGAACTACAACCTGACCAATGCCTATCAGCTCGGCACCCATCCGCCCGCAGTGCAGGATCGCAAGCGCTTCTTTGCCGCCAACCATATCGCGTTTCTGGCCAATGCCCGGGTGATCAAGGCGTTTCGCCAGCATGTGCCAAATGGCCTCATCGGCCCGAGCTTTGCCTACTCCCCTGCCTATCCTGCGTCGTGCGACCCGAAAGATATGCTGGCCTATGAGAACGCCGAGGAGTTCAACAACCTCTGGTGGCTGGATGCCTACTGCTTTGGCCGCTATCCGCAGGCGGCGCTCGCTTACTTGCGGGAAAACGGCGAGGCGCCCGAGATCCTGCCGGGTGATATGGAGTTGCTGCGCGAGGGGACGCCCGACTACATCGGCGTCAACTACTACTACACCCTGACCTACACCGATAACCCCTTGGGCGGTCAGACCCTGCAGCGGATCAACACCACCGGCAAGAAGGGCACCACGCCGTCCAGCGGCATCCCCGGCCTCTACAAGACGGCGCCCAATCCGCACCTTGAGACCAGTAACTGGGACTGGGCCATCGATCCGACCGGGATGCGTATCGCCCTGCGTCGCCTCTCTTCCCGCTATGGTCTGCCGCTGATGATCACCGAGAACGGCCTTGGCGAGTTCGACAAGCTGGAGGCGGGTGACAAGGTGAACGATGCGTACCGCATCGATTACCTGCGCAGCCACGTCAAGGCGTGCCAGGAGGCGATGCAGGATGGTGTAGAGCTGCTCGGTTACTGTGCCTGGTCGTTCACCGACATCCTGAGCTGGCTCAACGGCTATCAGAAGCGCTACGGCTTCGTCTATGTGGAGCGTGACGAGCAGGGCGGGTCACTTCGCCGGATCAAGAAAGCGAGTTTCCACTGGTACAGCCAGGTGATCGCGAGCCAGGGCAAGCAGCTCTGACGGTTTATCGCGTCGCGTAACCAGCGGGCCCGGGCAATCCCCGGGCCCGCGCTGTTTGTGGCGGGGGAGAGGGGGCAAGCCGGTTTCTCTCCGTGCGACTCATCCCTGTTTGCTGATTTTTGTCCTGCCAAAGCCGCCGACCCCTGCTATTATCTGCGGCCGAACATGAGCCAATAAAAATCAGGATATCGTGATGACTGACCACACTTTTATTCCCGGCAAGGACGCGGCGCTGGAAGACTCCATCGAACGCTTCCAGACCAAGCTGCAAGCCTTGGGCTTTGATATTGAAGAGGCCTCCTGGCTCAACCCCGTGCCGAACGTCTGGTCGGTGCATATTCGCGACAAAGAGTGCGCCCTCTGCTTCACCAACGGCAAGGGTGCCAGCAAGAAGGCGGCCCTCGCGTCTGCCCTTGGCGAATATTTTGAGCGTCTCTCCACCAACTACTTCTTCGCCGACTTCTATCTGGGCGAGCAGGTCGCCAACGGCGATTTCGTTCACTACCCGAACGAGAAGTGGTTCCCCATCGAGGGTGACCAGTTCCCGGCCGGTCTGCTAGACAGCTTCACCCGCAAGTTTTACAACCCGGACGGTGAAGTGACCGCCGACATGCTGGTGGATCTGCAGTCAAACAACGAAGAGCGCGGTATCGTCGCGCTGCCGTTCGAACGCCAGTCCGATCACCAGACTGTCTACATCCCGATGAACATCATCGGCAACCTCTATGTCTCCAACGGCATGAGCGCCGGCAACACCAAGACCGAAGCGCGCACCCAGGCGCTCTCCGAGGTGTTCGAGCGCCACGTGAAGAACAAGATCATCGCCGAGGCCATCAGCTTGCCGCTGATCCCGGACGAGGTCATTGCCCGTTATCCGGGGATTGCCGCCTCCATCGCGGCGCTGGAAGCGGAAGGCTTCCCGATTTACAGCTTCGATGCGTCTCTGGGCGGCCGCTATCCGGTCATCTGCGTGGTGCTGCTCAACCCGAGCAATGGCACTTGTTTTGCCTCCTTCGGCGCCCATCCGCGCTTTGAAGTGGCCTTCGAGCGGACTGTCACCGAGCTGCTGCAGGGCCGCGGTCTCAAGGATCTCGACGTGTTTGTACCGCCGTCATTTGATAACGAACAGGTCGCAGATCACCACAACCTTGAGACCCACTTCATCGACTCCTCGGGCCTCATCAGTTGGGATCTGTTCAAGCAGGATGCGGACTTCGAGTTTGCCGATTGGGACTTCCGTGGCACTTCGCAGGAGGAGTTCGATCACCTGATCGGCATCTTCCATGAGCTGGAGCAGCCGGTCTATATCGCCGACTACGAGCATCTGGGTGTCTACGCCTGCCGCATTCTGGTGCCGGGCATGTCCGACATCTATCCGGCCGAAGATCTGCTGCTGGCCAACAACAACATGGGCGCCAACCTGCGCGAAGTGATCCTGGCGCTGCCATCACTTGATTGGGATGCCGAGCAGTACATGGCGTTGTTTGATCAACTGGATGAAGAGGGGCACGACGAGCGTACCCGTGTACGCGAGCTGCTGGGCATCGCCGCCGCCAAGGGGACCGCGCTGCACACTCTGCGCGTTGGCGAGCTGAAAGCCATGCTCGCGCTGGCCGCCGGTGAGCTGGAGACCGCACTGGATCTCATTGACTGGACCATGGAGTTCAACCAGTCGGTGTTCACTGCCGAGCGTGCCAGCTACTACCGCGCCCTGCGTGCCTGCGTCGAGTTGTTCCTGGATGAGGAGCGGGATCCGGAGCAGTATCGCGCCGTCTTCACCCGCATGTATGGCGAAGAGACGCTGGCACAGGCATGGGCCACCGCCAGTGGTGAAGCACGCTTCCACGGTCTGGAGGCGGCCGACCTGTCGCTCTCCCAGTTCCCGCTGCACCAGAAGCTGCTGGTGGCCTACGAGAAGCTGCAGAAGGCCAAGCGAGCCCATCACTGGGCGTGATCGTTGCTGTAAAGGAAGGGGCCGTGTGGCCCCTTCTGTTTATCGTGCGGCAAAGCACGGTATTGTTATTCAAAGATGAAATAAAAAACAAAAAATACCCCTAAGGGGGTTGATGGCAGGGCAGGGAATGTGCTGGTGATCTGCAAAGATATCTTGCCAATACCATATTTCCATGCTTTGAAATAAATTCTTTAAAATCATTGCATTAAAAATGTGATATTTCTGTTTCAGCTGATACCTGGTGTAAAGTGGCGTAGCCATCGCACTAAAATATTTGTAGTAAAATTACATTTGCACTCTGATAAACTTGATCAATGTCAATTTTGGCCATTTGGCCCTTTGTTATGATTTCAACAGGCAAAACATTCAGGTAGATCATAATTGAAAGCTGAATCCCCATTCGATTGTCTCAAGCCCGAAGCCATCGCTGCACTGGCTGAAGACATCACCTATGCCAAGGCTACCAAGCCGGCATACAAGGTCATTCCACTGGCCATTACCGCGGGCGCTTTCATCGCCATCGCGTTTATCTTCTACATCACAGTGACTACCGGAGCAGGCTCCATGCCTTGGGGGATGGCCAAGCTGGTTGGCGGTCTCTGCTTCTCTCTCGGTCTTATTCTTTGTGTGCTGCTCGGTGCCGAGCTGTTTACCTCCACCACCCTGACCCTGGTGGCCAAAGCGGCCAACCGGATCAGCTGGGCCCAACTGCTCAAGAATTGGGGACTGGTCTACTTCGGTAACCTGATTGGTGGTCTGCTGATGGTTGGCCTTATCATCATGTCGGCGGAATATACTGCGGCGGATGGTCAGTGGGGGCTCAATGCCATGAAGGTTGCTCAGCACAAGATCCATCACACTTTCTTCGAAGCGTTGGCACTCGGCATCCTCTGTAACCTGATGGTATGTCTTGCTGCCTGGATGGCCTTTGGTGCCCGCAGCGCGACTGACAAGGTAGTGGTTATGCTGCTGCCGGTTGCCATGTTCGTGGCATCAGGTTTCGAGCACAGCATCGCAAACATGTTTATGATTCCGGTTGGTATCGCTATCCACAGCGTGGCTAGTCCGGAATTTTGGCAGGCCATCGGCCAGGATCCGGCAACCTTTGCTGACCTGACCGTATCCAACTTCGTCCTACACAACCTCATCCCCGTGACCATCGGCAATATCATCGGTGGTGGCGTGATGGTTGGTCTGACTTACTGGTTTATCTTCCGTCGTCATCATTAAGGATGATTGCGGGATACTACATCAATACCGTGTGAGGTAATGAAAAATGGCAGAACTTAACGAACAGTTCCAAAAAGCATGGGAAGGCTTCGCGGCCGGTGAATGGCAGACCTCTGTCAACACCCGTGACTTCATCCAGAAGAACTACACCCCGTATGAAGGTGACGAGTCCTTCCTGGCTGGCGCGACCGAAGCGACCACCAAGCTGTGGGACAAGGTCATGGAAGGGATCAAAATCGAGAACCGCACTCACGCGCCGGTCGATTTTGATACTGACCTGCCCTCCACCATTACCGCACACGATGCCGGTTATATCGATCAGAGCCTGGAGCAGATCGTTGGTCTGCAGACTGACAAGCCGCTGAAGCGCGCCATCATCGCCAACGGCGGTATCAAGATGGTTAAAACTTCTTGCGAAGTGTACGGTCGTCAACTGGACCCGATGGTCGAGAAGATCTTCACCGAGTACCGCAAGACTCACAACCAGGGCGTGTTTGACGTTTACACCAAAGACATCCTGAACTGCCGTAAGTCTGGTGTTATCACCGGTCTGCCGGATGCCTACGGCCGTGGCCGTATCATCGGTGACTACCGTCGTGTTGCCCTGTACGGTATCGACTTCCTGATGGCCGACAAACTGGCCCAGTTCAAGTCCCTGCAAGCTGACCTGGAAAACGGCGTAAACCTGGAAGCCACCATCCGTCTGCGCGAAGAGATCTCCGAGCAGCACCGTGCCCTGGCACAGATGAAGGTGATGGCTGCCAAGTACGGTTGCGATATCTCCGTACCGGCTGCCAACGCCAAAGAAGCTGTACAGTGGACCTACTTCGCCTACCTGGCGGCAGTCAAGTCCCAGAACGGTGCAGCCATGTCCTTCGGTCGTACCTCCAGCTTCCTGGATATCTACATCGAGCGTGACCTGCAAAAAGGCCTGATCACCGAGCAAGAAGCCCAGGAGCTGATGGACCACATGGTCATGAAGCTGCGTATGGTTCGCTTCCTGCGTACTCCGGAATACGATTCACTGTTCTCTGGCGACCCGATGTGGGCGACCGAGACCCTGGCCGGTATGGGCGTTGATGGCCGTACCCTGGTCACCAAGAACAGCTTCCGTATGCTGAACACCCTGTACACCATGGGCCCGTCCCCTGAGCCGAACCTGACCATCCTGTGGTCCGAGCAGCTGCCGGTCGGTTTCAAGAAGTACTGCGCCAAGGTTTCCATCGAGACCTCCTCTGTTCAGTACGAGAACGATGATCTGATGCGTCCGGACTTCAACAACGATGACTACGCCATCGCTTGCTGCGTTTCCCCGCAGGTTGTCGGTAAACACATGCAGTTCTTTGGTGCCCGTGCCAACCTGGCCAAGACCATGCTTTATGCAATCAACGGCGGTGTGGACGAGAAGCTCAAACTGCAAGTTGGTCCCAAGACTGCACCTATCACCTCCGAGTACCTGAACTACGACGAAGTGATGAGCAATCTGGATCACTTCATGGATTGGCTGGCCAAGCAGTACGTTGCTGCGCTGAACATCATCCACTACATGCACGACAAGTACAGCTACGAAGCATCGCTGATGGCGCTGATGGACCGTGACGTCTATCGCACCATGGCCTGCGGTATCGCCGGTCTGTCTGTAGCAGCTGACTCTCTGTCTGCCATCAAGTACGCCAAGGTCAAGCCGATCCGTGATGAAGATGGCATTGCCATCGACTTCGAAATCGACGGTGAATATCCGCAGTTCGGTAACAACGACGCTCGTGTCGATGATATCGCCTGTGAGCTGGTTGAGACCTTCATGAAGAAGATCCAGAAGCTGAACACCTACCGTGGCGCTGTTGCTACCCAGTCTGTTCTGACCATCACCTCTAACGTGGTATATGGCAAGAAGACCGGTAACACTCCGGATGGCCGTCGCTCAGGTGCGCCGTTTGGCCCGGGTGCCAACCCGATGCACGGTCGTGACCAGAAGGGTGCCGTTGCTTCCCTGACTTCCGTTGCCAAGCTGCCGTTTGCGTACGCGAAAGATGGTATCTCCTATACCTTCTCCATCGTTCCGAACGCACTGGGTAAAGATATGGAAGCCCAGAAAGCCAACCTGGCTGGCCTGATGGACGGTTACTTCCACCACGAAGCTAACGTAGAGGGTGGTCAGCACCTGAACGTGAACGTGATGAACCGTGAAATGCTGCTGGACGCCATGGAAGACCCGGAGAAATATCCGCAGTTGACCATCCGCGTATCCGGTTATGCCGTTCGCTTCAACTCTTTGACCAAAGAGCAACAGCAAGACGTCATCACCCGTACCTTCAC
>NZ_JBODRQ010000138.1:0-8369 GCF_050633025.1 Aeromonas sp. | reverse complement strand
CCATCGAGCCTGCCGCCGGGGTGGCGGAACATGCCATGACTCAGGCCGAGGAGACTTCGCTACGGCAGCAGTTGCTGGAGCCCAGTCTGCAATAGGAAAGAGTGGCGGGATCATAGTGCTGCTGCCGAGCGTGGCGCGGCAGGTGTGAATACAACGAGAGAGGGCATCCCGCGGGATGCCCTCTCTGTCAATGGCTGCTTGTTGGCTGCCGAACGATGGCTGTGACCTACTTCTCTTCGGCCACTTTCAGCGCCTGCCCGTAGCAGATCACCTGTTTCAGGCAGCCCGGGGTGTCGCTGAACTCGGCACACTTGTCGATGGTGACGCCGTTGCCACCCATGTCGGCTGCGCGGCGGCGGGCCAGAGTGCGCGCTTCACCGGCGTTGGGCACCGGCTGGTTGGCATCGGCCTGGCAGGATTCACCCTCGATGGTGCCGAGGTAGAGGTAGTTGAGGTCAGCCAGCTCATCCTGTTCATAGATGCGCACGCTACCGGGTTTGAAGTATTCGTCGAAGTTCTCTTTATCCAGATTGCTGTTGAAGGCGTAGTTGGCACAGCCGGAGGCAATCAGGGGCATCATCAGGATCAGGCGTTTCATCGTCTCGTATCTTGTGTCGGTGATGAGGACAGTAGAAATGCGCAGGCGCTCCATGTCGGCATCTTGTTGAATAATGAGGGGGACATTATAGGGGCCAGCCGCCTGCGGCGACCAGCCCCGTTTTGCGCCCGGGTGTCAGGGTGTGACCCCCATCAGCCTGATATCAGGCTGATATCAAACAGGAGCCAGCCGCTGATAGAGGCTGCGGTAGTAATCATCCGCCAGCAGCTCGTCGTGAGGGGCGCAGAGGCGGATCTGTCCCTCTTCCATCAGGGCAATCCGGTCCATCCGCTCCATCCCCAGCAAGCGGTGGGAGATGAGCAGCATGGAGCGGTCGGCCCCCAGGGTGAACAGTAGCGCCATGACCTCCCGCTCGGTCTGGCTGTCGAGCCCCTCGGTTGGCTCGTCCAGCAGCCAGAGCGGCGCATCGTGCAGCAGGGCGCGGGCGATGCCGATACGGCGACGCTCGCCACCGGAGAGCGGTCGGCCACCGTCACCAAGCCAGGCGTTGAGGCCCGCCTCATCTTCCAGCAGATTGGCCAGCCCGACCTGGGTCAGCACCGCAATCAGCTGATCGTCAGTGGCGGTCGGGGCGGCCAGCTTGAGGTTGCCGCGCAGGGTATCGGCAAACAGATGCACCCGCTGGCTCACCACCGAGATGGAGGCGCGCAGCGCCCCTTCGCTGTAGTCGGTGAGCGGCTTGCCACCCAACAGGATCTTGCCAGCCTGCGGGCTCCACTCCCGGGTCAGCAGCCCCATCAGGGTCGATTTGCCGCAGCCGGTCTGGCCCAGCAGCGCCAGCTTCTCACCGGCGTGCAGTTGCAGGGTGCAGCCACGCAGCACCGGCTGGGGTTTGCCGGGGTAGCCAAAATAGAGGTCATTGATCTGCAGCGCGCCTGCGGTGGCGTGGGTCTGCTCATCGCCCCACACGGGGGCTTTTGCCTCTTGCAGGATCTCGTTCAAACGACGGGCCGAGGTGAGGCTGGTGGAGAGGTGCTGGAAGGCGCCGGCCAGCGGCATCAGCGCTTCGAAGCTGGCCAGCGTGGCAAAGACCATCAGTGCGGTGATGGGGTCGGGCGCAGCGCCCGCCACTCCATGACCGGCCAGCCAGAGCATCAGGGTCAGGGTCCAGCCGCTCAGCAGTTGTACCGCGAAGTTGGCCAGCCCGCTCACCTTGGCCATCCGGGCCTGCGCGGCGAGCAGTGCCTGTTCGGCTTGTTGCAGCTCAACCAGCGCCTTGGGGGCGGCGGCAAACATCTGCAGCTCGGCCTGACCATCCAGATAGTCCACCATCCGGGTGCGCAGGCTGGCCTTTTCGGCAATCAGCGCCTGACCGGGGCGACGACCGAGGAAGTAGAACACCAGCGGCAGGGCGATCATGCCAAACAGCAGAATGGCGCCCAGGGTAAGGGCGAGGCGACTGTCGAAAAACGACAGGAAGAAGACCAGTCCGGCGGTGCTGAGCAGGGCCGCGCCTATGGGGGTGAGCAGCCGCAGGTATACGTGATCCATCGCATCAATGTCGGCCACCAGTCGGTTGAGCAGATCCGCCTGACGAAAACCGGCCAGGGTACCGGTGGAGAGCGGCGAGAGTTTTTGCCAGAACCAGACCCGCAGTCGGGTCAGCACCCGGAAGGTGGCGTCGTGGCTCACCACCCGCTCACCCCAGCGACCGGCGGTGCGAATGATGGAGAAGAAGCGCACCCCGCCCGCGGGGGTCATGTAATTAAAGGCATGGGTCGTCGCAACGGTCATCCCCGCCACGGCGGCGGCGGAGAGGAACCAGCCGGAGAGGGAGAGCAGCCCCATGCCGGCGGCCAAGGTCACCAGCGCCAGCAGCAAACCAATGGTGAGGCTGAGCCAGTGTTGGCGATAGAGGCGCAGAAATGGCAATAGATCACTCATCGAGAGAACCTCCGGAACGTTGGGAGAGCAGGCGGGCAAAAGGCCCCTGCCCAGAACTAAGTTGCTGGAAGCTGCCTTGCTCCACCAGCTGGCCGCGGGCCAGCACCATTATCTTGTCCATCTTGGTAAGCTGGTCGAGACGGTGGGTGATCATCAGCAGGGTCTGGCCCGCCATCGCCTGCTCGAGGGTGGTCATGATGGCGCGCTCGGAGTGGCGATCCAGACTGGCGGTCGGCTCATCGAGCACCATCAGCTGGGTTGATTTGAGCAGGGTGCGCGCCAAGGCAAGGCGTTGGGCCTGACCGACCGAGAGGCCGCCCGCCTGATCGCCGACCGGATAGTCGAGCCCCTTCTCCATGGCAAATTCCCACGCCTGCGCCCGTTTCAGGGCATCTTCCAGCTCGGCATCGCTGGCCGTTGGTTTGGCCAGCAGCAGGTTATCGCGCAAGGAGGCGTGGAACAGCTGCGGGTTTTGCGAGAGCCAGCCCAGTTGCAGGCGCCACTGGCTCATGTCGAGGGTAGCAAGCTCCTGTCCGTTGACCTTGAGCTCGCCACGATAGGGGGCAAAGCCGAGCAGGGCGTTGACCAGCGAGCTCTTGCCTGCGCCGCTGACGCCGATGAGGGCGGTGCGCGAACCGGCTTCCAGGGTGAAGTCTATGGGGCCGACCAGCACCTTGCCCTCGGCGCTCATTACTTCAAGACCTCTGGCTTCTACCTTGACCGGGCTGTCGGCATGGAACGGCGCCGTGCCTGCGGCCGGTTCGCTCACCTCGGCTTCGAGGAATTCAAGCAGCTGTTCGGCAGCGCCAATGGCCTGTGCTTTGGCGTGGTAGTGGGCACCCAGTTCCCGCAGCGGGGCGTAGAACTCGGGGGCGAGAAACAGCACGAACAGGCCGGTAAAGAGGGTGACCTTGACCCCATAGCTACCAAAATTCAGATGGTCGATATAAGAGAAGCCGAAGTAGACGGCAACCAGCGCGACTGAAATGGCGGCGAAGAACTCCAGCACGGCGGTGCTCAGAAACGCCAGGCGCAGCACTTCCATGGTGCGCTCGCGAAAATCTTCCGAGGCGTCGCGAATGGCGTCCCCTTCTGCTTGGGTACGCATAAAGAGTTGCAGGGTCCGCAGCCCCTTTAGCCGATCGAGGAAGTGGCCGGAGAGACGGGCCAGCGCCTGAAAATTGCGGCGGTTGGCATCGGCGGCGCCCACACCCACCAGGATCATAAAGATGGGGATGAGGGGCGCTGTGCCCAGCAGGATCAGACCCGCAGCCCAGTTGACCGGGAATACGGCCACCAGAATGACCACCGGAATAAAGACTGCGATGGCCATCTGTGGCAGATAGCGGGAGAAGAAATCCTGCATATTTTCAATCTGTTCCAGCAACAGGCTGGCCCAGCTACCGGCCGGACGGCGCTGGATATAAGCAGGGCCGAGACGGCTCAAGCGAGTGAGCACCAGCTGGCGGATGGTCTGGCGCACCGCGCTGCCCGCCTTGAAACTGGCCACTTCGCGGCCGTAGGCCAGCGCCGCCTTGCCAAGCGTCACCAGCAGCAGGGTAATAAAGAGCGTGATGGATTGTTCTGGGGTTGAGCCTTCGATAATGAAGCCGTGCAATAGGGTCGCCAGCAGCCAGGCTTGCGCCACCATCAGAATGCCCTGGCCCAGGCCAAAAGCGATGGATATCGTGATCCAGCGGCGACCGTGACTCGATTGCTTGCGCAACCAGCCATAGAGACGTTTTTGCGTTTTTTTATCCATTACCACCATCCTCGCGTCGAGTGGCGCAAGACTATCCTCGCCGTTTGGCCTTGGCAACCTTGTAAATTATCTGTGTTGAAAATGTTTGATGGAAAAAGCAACCGACTGCTCAATCCTTGTCCGAACAGATTGATTTATTGAAAAAAGTGGCTCTGGCAGCATTGCGCTTGGCGGCAAAATGCATATAGTAGGAGCCCTGATGCGGGTGTAGTTCAATGGTAGAACGGTAGCTTCCCAAGCTGCATACGTGGGTTCGATTCCCATCACCCGCTCCACATTTCAGATGCCAGGCGGGCATCGTATAATGGCTATTACCTCAGCCTTCCAAGCTGATGATGCGGGTTCGATTCCCGCTGCCCGCTCCAGCTTCAATGCAAAAAGCCCACTCCTGCGAGTGGGCTTTCTGTTTTTCATCTATCTTGTGCGCCGTTCGACGTCACGCTCACGGTTGGTTTCTCAGCTTTTCAGGCAAACCGCAGAGACAGAAAAGGCGCCCGAGGCGCCTTTTCAGATCAACAGCGTAGCGGGAGCTTATTCCTGCTCCAGTTCACCACAGAAACGGTAGCCTTCGCCGTGGATGGTGGCGATGATCTCCGGAGTATCGTTAACGCTTTCGAAGTGCTTGCGAATGCGACGGATGGTCACGTCAACGGTACGGTCGTGGGGCTTTAGCTCACGGCCGGTCATCTTCTTCAGCAGCTCGGCGCGGGTCTGGATCTGGCCCGGGTTTTCGCAGAAGTGCAGCATGGCGCGGAACTCGGAGCGCGGCAGCTTGAACATGTCGCCAGTGGGGCTGACCAGCGCGCGGCTGTTGATATCCAGCGCCCAGCCGTTGAACAGGTAGCGCTCAACCAACTTCTTCTCTTCGCCACCGGCAGCCACATTCATGGTACGGCTCAGCAGGTTGCGGGCACGAATAGTCAGTTCGCGCGGGTTGAACGGCTTGGTGATGTAATCATCGGCGCCGATCTCCAGACCCAGGATCTTGTCCACTTCGTTGTCACGACCGGTCAGGAACATCAGGGCGATGTTGTCGTTCTCACGCAGCTCACGGGCCAGCAGCAGGCCATTCTTGCCCGGCAGGTTGATATCCATGATCACCAGATTGATGGCGTGGGAAGTGAGGGCCTGATGCATTTCGTCGCCGTTGTTGGCTTCGAGCACTATGTAGCCTTCTGCTTCAAAAATGCTTTTCAGGGTATTGCGTGTGACCAGTTCGTCTTCGACGATCAGAATGTGTGGTGTTTGCATGAATATTCCCAGATTCTTATCAGTTAATTATCTTAAATTTAACACTCTTTGGCGTTTCAAACCGATTTCCTGACTGATCCTGAAAATTTATTACGTCATCCTGGGTATGAGAGTCAGGTCGGAATATCGCGAATTAGGCATCAGTACTGGCAAGTATCCCTGTGCCACTTATAGGTTCCCGAGAAGACTACTCGAGCAAGGCCTGGAAAGGTCGTCCATTACGAAAGTGGCCGTATTTTATCAGTTAACAGGAGCATAACAACACTCTTTGCCGTCAGATAGCAACTTTTTAACTCTGTTTTGATATAAGTCAAACCCTGGTGCAGCGGCATGATACTTGGCCTGAACCCCTTTTTTGCTCCTTTAAAATGTAATGGAATGTAACATGTGATTGACATGATTTTGTGGGAAAACTACAAAAAAATCTGTTTTATTGCGCCATTTGGAGTTCCTTCCTGGCCCGCATTGGCCATCGTTACAGCCTGGAATCCTGCCAGCCAACGGGTGGGAGAGCATCGCAACCGGCGTCGTGAGCGGGCAATTTGGTGTCATCTGGAGGCCATACCAGGTATCAATCTGGGTGGCTCCGTGTGGGGATCTGCATTGGATGGAAGCTGGCGCGAATCCTCGCTGGCAGTGGCGTTGTCCTTGCGTGAGGCTTGCGAGCTGGCTGCCCGTTTTGGCCAAAATGCCATCTACTGGGTCGAAGGGGACAACTCTGGCTGGCACCAATATTGATAAATAAGTCATTGATTTGTCTGGGGCACATTGAATCCTTCTGGATTGCCAGAAACCTCACCTGGTGAAATAATAAACATCTTCATGCATCTGAAAGGAATCAAATCATGCTGGATCTTCTGCCTGACCTCTGCGATCAGCACGGCGCTATGCTGCAAGTGGCTGACCCCTGCTTTCACGATTTTGGTGGCAAGGCCATCTTCTATGGTCGCGCCGTGACCCTCTCCTGCTACGAAGACAACAGTCTGGTGCGGGATCTGGTGACCCGACCGGGCCGGGGCAAGGTGATGGTGATCGACGGCGGTGGTTCGTTGCGCCGTGCGCTGCTTGGCGATCAGTTGGCGGTCAAGGCGGTGGAGCAGGGGTGGGAGGGGATCCTGATCCACGGCGCGGCGCGGGATGTGGGCACCCTGGCGACACTGGCGCTCGGGGTCAAGGCGCTGGCGGCCTGTCCGGTCAAGACCGAGAAGCGGGGATTGGGAGAGCTGGGGGCCGTGGTCAGCTTTGCCGGGGTGACCATCCACGAAGGGGATTACGTCTATGCGGATCGCAACGGCGTGGTGGTGAGCGCCACGCCGCTGTTGTGATCATCAGAAGTTGAAGCCGACCCCCAGACTCAGTGCCTGATCGGCAGTGATGGCGCTGACGCCATAGTTGGCGGTGAGGGAGAGTCTGGGGGTCAGCAGCAGGCTGGAGTTGAGCTCCAGCAGGGTGCTGGCCTTGTTGAGATCGAGATGCTTGATCTGGCTGCCGATATTGAATGCCGGGGAGAGCTGGTAGCGTACCCCCGAACTCATATTGAAACCGGATGTGCGATTCTGATCCGCCACCGCCGGGCCCGCTTCCATAAAGAGGGTCACATCATCCACCACCGGATATTGATAGCCGCTATTGACCAGCCAGAGATCAAAACTGTCGCTGTGATGGCTATGACCATTGAGCAGCACACCCGAGTAACTTTTGACATAAAGAGACGGGTTGGATTGCGGCTGAACCACTGCCCAGTCGGCGGCCTGTGCGGCCATGCTGGCGCAGGTTGCAAGCAGTGTGATGATGAGCGATTTGACCATTCGTTTCCCCTCCCTGGGTCCGGAACTGAGCCTAAGCATGGCACATGCCAGCTGGTAGTAAAGTGAAGGGAGATCACAATAAAATCCTTTGGCATGGGCGCCAGCCATGATAAACAGGCTGCCGTATTGATGGCTCTAATCATTAAGAGGTGAATCCATGAACAAGAAACTGACTCTGCTGGCCGCGCTGGCACTGGGAGGTTGCGCAATGGCAACAGGTTCCAGCATGGCTCAACTGCAAGCATCCGGCTGGCAGCTGCAAGGCGCCACCGGCGATACCTTCACCCTGCAAGTAGCCGAAGGTAAAGTGGCGGGCAAGGGCGGCTGCAATCGCTATTTTGGCGGTATCACCAAGCAGAGTGACGGTGTCTTGACGCTGGGGGCTATGGGCTCCACTCGCATGATGTGCATTGGCGACGCCATGAACAAGGAGACCGAGTTCCTGCAAAAGCTGGAGAAGGTGGCAACCTACTCCATCAACGGCAACCAGCTGACTCTGAGCGATGCCAACAAGGCGGCCCTGCTCACCTTTAACGCTGTGCCTGCTGCCAAATAAGGCACGCGTTTGTCTGATTGCCCCTGCAGCGCAGACTGTGCTGGCGGGGCGGGTCGCCGGTGAACTGGCCAGCGAGCTCGATATTGCCCCCAATACCCTCTCGTTTCACCTCAAGGCGATGCTCAATGCCGGTCTGCTATCAGTGGAGCAGGAGGGGCGCTTTCTGCGCTACCGCGGCAATATTCCCCTGATGCTGGATGTGATCGCCTACCTCACCGAGGAGTGCTGTGCCGGTCATCCCGAGGCGTGCGGCGTGATGCGTGCCGAGTCGGCCTGTCCTCCCGATGTTCTGCCTGTACAGTCTTGCTGCGACAAGGTGTAACCGGCGAGAAGTCCCCGGTCTGTGCTTTATCAGGGGATCACTCATCCATATTTTCACTGACAGGTGCTCAAGCGAATAGCACCGGGAGTCATCATGTCTGCAAACTGTGACACCAAGGCCGTGCCTGCCATCGGCTTTTTTGAACGTTATCTGACCGCCTGGGTTGC
>NZ_JBODRQ010000137.1:0-8679 GCF_050633025.1 Aeromonas sp. | reverse complement strand
ACACGTAATTGGGACAGAGCCCTGAGTAAGCCGCGCAGAGTCATCGGAACTGCCCGAGAGCCCGCCATCGCGCGGGCTCTCTTTTTTGTCCGACATCCGCTCTACAAGTTGTCACATACGGCACTACTACGTGCAGTTTTAGCCACGATCTGCAGAAAAAAAAGTGAATATTTCGACTCCTTACGCTCAATGCAACCAATATGCATGCCGCCACTCTTGACATGTTACTCAAATAAAAATGTGTTTATACTCATGCGGCTACAATTAAGGGGGCCTGGTATGCAGAAATGGGATCCGGAACACTTCACCGACTTCGCTCAGTTATGCGAAGTGAGCCTCGCTACCATTTGTGAAAAGACCGATGCCGAACGCCTTTACCTCTGGCTGAAGGCCCCCGAACCGCGGCTCTACAGTTTTCAGCTCGATCAGGGGCTGACCACGCTTGATCTCGCCCATCTCGGTCAACTGACTCTACCCCACCACCTGATCGACAAGGCAATGGAGAAGGGACAGCTGGTGATCGAACAGCTCCAGCCACCGCCGGATCCCCTCGAAAATGTGGAACCCGCCCAGCCGCAGCTACGGGCCTGTTTCCCTCTCAAACGCCACATGAAACTGGAAGGGATCATCTATCTGGAGACCCGTCGCCGCATCGACCGCCTCTCTTCCCACCAGCGTCAGGGCATCCAGCTCCTTATCCACTATCTGACTGCCGAGCTCAGCAATCACCTGCTCTCCAGCCAGGTCAATCAGGAGCGGGATCAGCGGCTCCATACACAGACCAATCTGGTACAGAGTCAGGCACTGCAAGGCTCCTTCCTCACCATATTACAGGCGCTGCACATGGTCAGCGTCACCCTCGCACGCAGTCGCAGCGAGAACGATCTGCTGCGGGATGCCGTGCTGCTGGCCCGCAAGGAGCTGCAGTTCGACCGGGCCGCCATCTTCCTGATCGAGCCGGATGGCAAGACCATGCGCGGCACCTGGGGCACCAGTGAGGAGGGAGAATTGCTAGACGAACATAACATTATCAGCACCATTCCGGCCCCCACCACAGTGCAGGAGACCCTCAGGCGCAAGGATTACGTGCTGGAGCTGGAAGATACCCCCCTCTACTACGAGCAACAGCAGGTGGGCCGTGGCTGGAACGCCATGGTATCGCTGTGGGATGGCACCACTCCCATCGGCTGGATCGCCGCCGATAACCTGCTCTGGCATCGGCCGCTCAAGGCTTATCAGAGCGAGATCTTCAAACAGTACGCCGCCATTCTGTCACAACTACTGATCCGCCAACGCACCCAGGAGAAACTGGAGCGACTCAATCGCGATCTGGAAGTCCGGGTCGCCGAACGAACCATGCAACTGGCCGAGACCAACCGGGCGCTGGAGGAGGCCAACCGGTGCCTCTCCCTGCTCTCCCTCGAAGATCCCCTCACCGGCATCGCCAACCGGCGCCAGTGGGATATCACCATGCAGCGGGAATGGGAGTGGGCAAGACGCACCCAGAACCTGCTAGCGGTATTGATGATCGATGTCGATGAGTTCAAGGCCTACAACGACCACTTTGGCCACGCCAAGGGGGATGAGTGCCTCCAGCAGGTAGCTCGCGTGCTGCAGGAAACGGAGCGGCGACGGACCAATCTGGTGGCCCGCTACGGTGGGGAAGAGTTCGTCATCCTGCTCTGTGCCCCGCACCCCGGTGAAGCCGAGCTCCTCGCCAACAAGATCCATAAAGAGCTCACCCACCTGCAACTACCACATCCCGCGTCAGGAGTTGCTGATGTCATTACGGTTAGCATAGGCTTTAGCTATCTGGTCCCCTCTCAGGACGGAGCATGGCAGAGTCTGACCGAACAGGCTGACCAGGCGCTCTACCACGCCAAGTCACAAGGGAGGGCCCGCACTCTGGCTTATCGGTGATCCCATGCTGCTGCGTCGTTATCCCATCTTCAATCGTCGCCTGGCTCTGGTGGCCTACGGCATCGACTATCAGCTCAGCTCACCGGCCGAATGGCCTTCACTGGCGCAACATTGCCGCCTGCTGGCGCAGGGGCGTCAATATCTGGTGCCCTTCACCCACGAACAGCTCGATGAACAGCGTCCCCTGCTGCTGGATCAGGACGCGATCCCGCTGGTTGAAGCCTCCAGCGAACGCCAGCCCAACTCGTTCCAGGTGCTGGAGCAGTGGCGCGACAGTCGGCGCAGAGTGGCGGTGCACGGCGCCAACCGGGATCCACGCTGGCTCGGCGCCAGCCGCCTGCTGGTGTACTGGATGGGGGAAGAGGGGATCTGCCAGCCCACCGAGCACAAGCGGATGGCGCTGAACATCGAAACCTGGGCGGATTTTCTCCCGCTGCGGGAGGCGGGGGTCGACTTCTTTGCCGGCGGCTTTCTGGCCCGTCCGGAGCTGATCAATCAGCGGGCCAACCAGCCCGATATGGCGCTGGTACAGCAGATCCTTCGGCTCATCTGCCACGAGGAGTTCTCCTTCGCCCAAGTGGCCCGCCTGCTGGAGCAGGATGCCTGGCTGCCCGGCCTGCTGCTCACCTACGTCAACGCCCCCGGCTTCGATCATGCAGCCCCCATCACCTCTGTACCCCGCGCCCTCTCCTATCTGGGGGAGCAGGAGATCCGCAAGTTCGTGCTGATCAACGGTCTGGCCCGGGTAAGCCAGCACATGCCGGAGGCCTGCACCCGCATGGCCATCGCCCGCGGCCGCTTCTGCGAGTTGATTGCCCTCACCGCCCTCGGTAATGCGGAGGCAAGCTGGGCCTTTCTGGTGGGGTTGGTGCTTGATGGATCCCTTCTGTCGGGGCCGCTGATGGCCCACCTGCCCAAGAGCGTACAGCGCGCCATCGAACTGCACGAAGGGCCACTCTTTCATCTGTTTCAGCTGGTCAGCACCTATGAACAGGGCAACTGGGCCCTGCTGGAACAGCTGACCCCCAAATATCAGCTCGATCCGGCCCAGCTCACCCCCGTCTATTTTCAGTCACAAATGTGGGGGCAAGCGTTTCTCACCAGCTAGGTGATGGCAAGGCAGAGAGCCACTGGCTAGAATGGGCTCCCTTTTTTCAGAGACTGACCCGCACCATGACGCTTTCCGGATTCCAAGGCCTGGTCTTTGACCTTGATGGCACCCTGGTCGACTCCATGCCGCTGCACCTCGCCGCCTGGGAACACACAGCCCGCGAGTTTGGCTTTCACTTCGACGCCGACTGGTTCTATGAGCTGGGGGGCATGCCGAGCCGCAAGATAGCCCTGCTGGTCGCACAGGAGCAGCAGCTCCCCCTAGACCCCGTCGAAGTCACCCGCTGCAAGACCGCCCACTATGTGGCCAACCTGCATAAGGCGACTGTCTTTCCGGCCATGCAGGCGCTGGTCGAGCGCTATCATGGCGTCATCCCGATGGGGATCGGCACCGGCTCGCCTCGCGTCAACGCCGAGGCCGTGCTGCGCAACACCGGGCTGGATCGCTACTTCTCTGTGGTGGTCACCGCAGACGATGTGGAGCTGCACAAGCCCAATCCGGACACCTTCCTGCTGGTCGCCAGCAAGCTGGGGGTCGAGCCATCAGGCTGCCTGGTGTTTGAAGATACCGGTATCGGGGTACAGGCCGGAGAAGCGGCTGGTATGCAGACCTGCATGGTCAAAGAGGGCAAACCGGTTGGCATAACGACGACGTAGTGCGGAAAAAAATATCGCCCTGCAAGGGGCGATAACCGGAACCGACTCTCATACGGGACATGAATGAAAATGAGAGCAGGTTCCGTCAGCCGCTGACGCAGGGCGCGTCAACGGGGAGTGCGGGGCAGACGATTACTCGTTGTTGCCGCCGCCCTGATTGTCGTCATAACGACCCGGCGCACCATGGGGGCGCGGCGCCATGGAGACACGCGGTTTGCGAGCACGCTGGATATTCACCTGCGGACGGCCGGTGTGCATGGCGATGGTGGAGATCTTGGCCTTGTAGACCAGCTGCTGGTTACCATGAGCATCGGTCAGCAGCACGCTGTACTGGTCGAACCCGCTGATGGTGCCTTCCAGCTTGATGCCGCTCACCAGAAAAATAGCGACCTGACTGCGGTTCTTGCGCAACCAGTTGAGGGCAGAATCTTGCCCGTTCCCGAGGGAGAAGGCTTGCTCAATCGTGGAGTAGCTGGGGGATTCAGTTGTCATAAATTATTGTCCCGCGGAAAAAAAGTGGCGTTTGATTGTGCTAAATGGGCACTGGCTTGTCAAAGTCATTCTCACTCCCGCCAGCAATAGCGGCCTCCGGGGGCTGGTCGCTGGCCGGTACAACTGCGATAATCGCCAGCTCTGGCTCCACCACGGGCCTTATCTGGGGTTTTATCTTGCATCCGGTTTCACACCAACACCACACCACCTATGTCCATGATGCCACAGCCTGCGAAGAGTGTGACCTGCTGATCCCGGCCACACCGCTCGAGGTGGGACAGGCCAGCTGCTGCCCCCGTTGCGGACACACCCTGAGTCGCCACCTGCCACAGCAGGAGCTGCGTCCCATCTCCTACGGGTTTGCGGCACTCATCATGTTCGTGCTCGCCAACGCCTTTACCTTTATGTCCTTCTCGGCCAAAGGGGTGGGCCAGGAGATGACCTTTTTGCAGAGCATCACCACCCTGGTGGATGAGGGCTATCTGTTTCTCGGCGCGATATTGAGCCTGACCCTGATCGGCCTGCCGCTGGTTTATATGGGCTCCATCATGCTGGTGCTGTGGCGGGTCGATAAAGATCTGCACAACCACGCCTTGCGATCCCTCGGCCGTCTGCTCTGCCGGATCAAACCCTGGCTGATGGTGGATGTCTTTCTGGTGGGGGTGCTCATCTCGCTGGTAAAGCTGATGGGAATGGCCGACATCAAGATGGGGCTGTCATTCTGGGCTTTCGTCGGTTACACGGTGCTGCTCATCAAGATGATCTCCTCGCTGGATCAGATGTGGCTGTGGCAGCGGCTGTTCGGCCCTACCGAGGCGCGGGAGATCGACCCGGACGCGTGCGCGCTGGAATCCGGTCTGGTGGGCTGCCATATCTGTGGCGCCCTGAGCGAGATGGGTAGCCACAGCTGCTCCCGCTGCGGCGGCAAGCTGCATGCCCGCAAGCCGGGTGGTCTGAACCGCACCTGGGCGCTGCTGTTTACCTCCGCCATCCTCTACATCCCGGCCAACCTCTACCCCATTATGGACACAGTGATGCTGGGGGATAGCACCCCATCCACCATTTTGGGCGGGGTGGTGCTGCTCTGGTCACTGGGCTCCTACCCGATTGCCGCCGTGATCTTTTTCGCCAGTGTGGTCGTTCCCCTGGTGAAGATCCTGGCACTGTTCTGGCTCTGCTATATGGTGCAGCGCGGCAATGTCACCTCCCCCCTTGGCAAGCTCAAACTCTATCGCATGACTGAATTTGTCGGGCGCTGGTCGATGATCGACGTCTTCGTGGTGGCCATTCTGGCGGGCCTGATCCGGCTCGACAACTTGATGACCATCTACCCCGGCCCTGCGGCCGTCGCCTTTGCAGGCGTGGTGCTGATCACCATGGTCGCCGCCATGAGTTTCGACTCTCGCCTTATCTGGGATTTACAACAAGGAGAACGCGAACGTGAGTGAGCGTAAAACAAGGTGGAAACCGGGCTCTGACTTTATGAGCTCGGCCGCCGCAATCTGGATGGTGCCGCTGCTGGCGCTGTTCATCGGTATCTGGATGCTGTTTCAACATTGGTACTCACAAGGTCCCAGTTTCACCCTGACCGTCGCCACCGCCGAGGGCATAGTCGCAGGCAAGACAGTGATCCGCTCTCGCGAGGTGGATGTCGGCCGCATCGAAACGGTCGAGCTGAGCGCTGACTACAGCCATGCCGTGCTGAAAGGACGGCTGACCAATGCCGCCTCCGGCATGCTGCGCGGTGACAGCCAGTTCTGGGTGGTCAAGCCCAGAGTGGGCCGTGAAGGGGTATCGGGTCTGAGCACCCTGCTCTCCGGCGCCTATATCGAGCTCGCCCCCGGCAAGAAAGGCAAGGCGCGCGACCAGTACACCATGCTGGACAAGCCGCCGTTGGCATCCCTCGATGCCAAAGGGCTGCGTCTCTCCCTCACCAGCAGCGACGCTCGTGCGCTGGGAGCTGGCTCCCCAATCAGCTATCAGGGCTTCACCATCGGCCAGGTAGAAGAGGCGAAGTTCCTGCCCGAGAAGAGCGAGATGCAGTATCAAATCTTCATCAACGCCCCTTACGACATTCTGGTGAGCAGCAACTCCCGCTTCTGGCTGACCCCGGGCTTTGAGGTCTCGATGAGCAGCGAGGGGATGAAGGTGAAGATGGACTCGCTGGAGAGCCTGGTCGATGGGGGGATCACCATGGGGCTGCCTGCCGGTTGGTCACCTGGTGAACCCGTCAAATCGAACGAGGAGTTTACCCTGTTCCAGGATGAGGAGAGCGTGCTGGCCGGTAGCCTGGATCAGTTCATCGACTACGTCTTCCTGTTCGAAGATAACGTGGCCGGTCTCCATCCCGGCGCCGCAGTACAGTACCGTGGCATCCGCGTGGGTACCGTTATCTCGGCACCCTATATGGTCGAGGAGAAGGGGGTTCGCATCTTCCAGAGCCGCCAGATCCCGGTACTGGCACGCATCGAGGTACAACGCCTCTCCCACCGCTACGCCAAAGCGGAAAAAGATCAGTGGCGGGCCCTGTTCGGCAAGCAGTTCAAGGAGGGGCTCCGTGCAAGCCTCAAGACCGCAAGCCTGCTGACCGGTGGCAAGATCATCGATCTCAACTTCTATCCTGATGTCCCCCGTTTCGAGCCGACCAAGCTGGCCGGTTATCAGGTCTTCCCCACCGTGCAGGGCGGGCTGGATCAGATCGAACGCAAGGTGAACCTCATCCTCGACAAGTTTGTCGACATGGACATGGCGACCACCCTGACCAAGGTCAACGGGTCACTCACCACCCTGGATGGTACCCTGAAGAACATCAGTGCAGTCAGCGCCAACCTGAACAAGCTCACCGCCAAGGATTCCACCCAGCAGTTGCCCGCCTCGCTCAACGAGAGCCTCAAGCAGTTGCAGGAGACCCTGCAGGCCTACGATGCCCAGTCGCAGACCAATCAGGACCTGCGTCAGTCGGTGCAGACCCTCAATCAGTTGATGCGCGAACTGCAGCCGCTGGTGCACTCCCTCAACGAGCAGCCCAGCTCGCTGATCTTCGATCGCGCGCATCCATCGGACCCTGAGCCCAAGCGAGGCAAACAATGAAAAAAGAGATCCTGACGCTGGCCCTGCTGGGCCTGCTGGCGGGTTGCAGCAGCCAGCCAAGCCTGCACTACTACTCGCTCGATGCCGACAACCAGCAACCCGTGACGGCCCCGGCCCAACCGCAGCACCAGCTGGTGCTGCGCCCGGTGGCGTTGGCCAGCCAGCTCGACCGGATCAGTCTGGTCTATCAGCTGGAAGGACAAGAGCTCCACTTCACCGAGTACCATCGCTGGGCCGGTGCGCTGGACGATCAACTCAACCAGCTCACCCTCAATGGCCTCTCCACCCGCCTGCCGGGCTGGGTGGTGCGGCAGGATGGCGGCCGCAAGGGGCCGGTGCTGACCATTCTGGTGGAGCGCTTTCAGGGCCGTCATGACGGCAGCGCCGTGCTGAGCGGTCGCTGGCGCCTGTTGGCGGAAGATGGCACCGTGCTGCGCGATGCCCCCTTCCGTCAGGAGCGGGTCCTGCCGGCCGATGGCTACAACGCGCTGGTCAGCGAACTGGGCCAGGGCTGGCAACAGCTGCTCGACCAGATCGCTACCGAGGTGCGCCAGAGCGCCAACTAACAGGTATTCCTCGCTTGCAGAGATAAAAAAATACGCCAGCAGACGTAATGCCTGTCAGGCAAATTAATCTGTTGCCGCGCAATACAAGTAAAAAAATCCGAAACCACATCGATTGGTTTCGGATTTTTTTCACACCAGCACATGCTAACCAAGATATTTTGACGGAGCACCGTTACCCCCTCAAAAGCTTTTGGCTATCGGGACACAGGATGATTACTCTTCCAGGCTGATCCCGATATTGGAGACACCATCCTGTGCAGCAAACGCTTTGATAGCCAAAATGCTGTCACTGTCGCGCTCATGGGCCACCCTCTTGAGCAGTTCGACCTGGAACTCCAGTTCGGCTTCCATGTATTCGTGCTCGTAGAGCTCCTCTTCGCTCAGATCCCGCTCTTCAAGCAGCTCGATAAACCCGGCTACAGTGCCAACTGACGCGTGGCTGGCATCGTTGGCCTCTTCGCCGACCCGGCAGATCACCGAGTTGTAGGCGCAACCCAGCGCAACACAGGCATCCAGAGCGGGATAGGCGCCGTAGGATTCAAACTTGCGGGGATCCGGAATATGGGCTTCGAACTCTTCGAGAATGGCCCCCAGATTGACCCGGGATCCCTTGACTGTGAGGTAGACCCACATCTGATCCAGCGCATGCCGGAAGGCGCCAGCATTGCCAAAGCCGGAGGCTTGGCTGAACAGGGCATAGTTGGGGTACATGCGCTCTGCCAGCGCCAGAGCGTAGACGGTCTGTTGCCAAGGCTGTAGCTCGGCCAGTCGCTTATAAAACTTGTCACCAAACACTGGAGTCGGATCCTTTGCAAAATGTGGGGCAGATTGTAGCCCACGAGGG
>NZ_JBODRQ010000136.1:0-8713 GCF_050633025.1 Aeromonas sp. | reverse complement strand
CAACCGCAAGGCCGCATGGTTATTATGCAACTGGATAATTTAGCCGGGGTTTTGGGCGAGAATCCGGTGGGTTTTGCGTCAGTAAGCAACGCTGTGTGAACAATCTACCTCTGAGTGGATGATTATTCGCGAACGAGACGTTTAATCCGTTGATAAAGAGCCTCGACAATATCCGTTTTATTGCAGCCGTAGTGCATCTCTCGGTGGCAATTAGGGCAAAGGGCTACCGTGTTGCTAACCGTATCTGAGCCACCCTCTGCTAACCCTCTCAGGTGATGTACTTCCAAGAAGGGTTCCCCTGCGACGGTTATAAAGGGAGCAGGTGCGTTACATGATTCACATTGTTGGGCTGCATTTTGCAGTACCCACTCCCTGACTTGCAGGTCTCGTTCATGACTGTTGGTGATGACATAACGTGATTGGGGCGTTTCGACCCCTTGTGGAAGCGGCTGTTCCAGCGCGTTTTTGTAAGAGCGAAGGTTAAGTTCCTGTTGGCGGATCAGGCGTTCGATATGCGTAAAAGCGGTTGAACCCACATTTTTGGCGGGTTTTAACCCGGGAAGCCACTCTCGTCCCATTTCGGCACAGACATATGAGATGTTCTGCATCCGATATTCGAAGGATTTCTCCGTACGCCCGAATTGGCTCGCCAATTCCCGGTAATAGTGCTTTTTCACGAAGGGCTCACCAAAAGATGCTTTGGTTTGCATATCCAAATATGCAATAACCGCAGCCCTTAGCTCTTCTTCTGTCCAGTTATCGCTCAAAACCAGATCCTAAGTAGAGGAGATAATGCTGTTGGGATTGGCCGGTATCACAGTGATAGACGGCGTCATCCGAGTGTGCTTTTATCGCCTGGCATATTAATCCAAACGACACCGCATTTCAGCTGTCATTTTGCGATAGCGTGCGCCCAGTCCATAAATTTATCTAAATAAATCAGTAAGCTATTTTTCATTTTCATGTTTTAGACACGCTATTGGATAGGCTACGCAACTATGTGCGTTGCAGGTAATACACCCACAGGGAGGTGGTGATGGATCCGGTTTCCTATCTTTTTTCGGCTTATCTCAATCTGGTACAGCAGCAGGTTGCGGATATCTATGGCACTGAGGCCAAGACGCTGGTGGTGCAGTATGAGGGGGAGTCGGTCCCGTTCTCTTTTCAGCTGTGGCAGATCCAGCAGCCGAGCGTTTGTCGTCCCTACCAGCAGGATGTGCGGCGTTTTAGCCAGTGCACGGTCAAGGCGTCCGCCCTGTTTCACAAGCTGTGTGATGACTTGACCCGGCAGGATGACAGCAGTTGGCAACTGCCCAAATTTCGCACCATGTACTGCTCGGCTGCCATCAGTTATCGGCCCCTTATCGCCGAAATCAGGAGTGCCGAGATTGGGGATGCCAAACAGAGTCCTGCCAAGCTGGCGGAGCGTGCCTGCAATCAGGCGATTCTGGCGGCGATGGACAGTGACGATGAAGTCCTGCTGGCCCAGCGTGACAAAGCGTGCGCCGCGGTGCAGTAACGCGAATTTATCTGACCAGATCATTTGCGCTCGCTTTGCGCGCCACGGCACACATGGGCTCTCTCTTGTCGGGTAAGATGGGGTAGCTCGCTGTGGCGGCAACAGTCGGATGCTGGCGGGCATATGCCGGTCACATCAGCCAGATCACCACCAGGAGGTAACCATGATCAGCCATATCGACCATCTGGTATTGACGGTCAGCGATATCGAACGCGCCGTGGCGTTTTACAGCTCGGTGCTCAATATGGAGGCCATCACCTTCGGTGCGGGGCGCCGGGCGGTGGGGTTTGGCAACCAGAAGATCAATCTGCAGCTGCTGGGGCAGGAGCCGCGCAACCGCGCGCAGGTGGGGTCGGGGGATGTCTGCCTTATCACCCGCTGGCCGCTGGAGCAGGTGATGGCCCAGCTTGCCTGCCACGGGGTGAAGATTGTCGAGGGGCCGGTGACCAAAAGCGGTGCCTGTGGGCCGATAGAATCCATCTACTTCCTCGACCCAGACCAGAACCTGATAGAAGTGAGCATCTATCCCTGACAGCGCTGATACGCCCGATGCCTTATGAGCCCCTGATTTTCCTTGCCGCATTGCCGGTTATATCCTCTCTGTTCCTCCTTGGCGGTATCCTTGTTGAACCCCTTGTGACCGTGATATTGCCCCAATTTGTGCCCTTGGCTGGGGCGGTCTGTGAACTATCCGGCGTGCGAGACGGGGCAATATGCTAATGTAGCGGCGTTTTTTGATGGATAAGCTGGCATTGGCCTTTTTTGAAGATGGAATGGTATGCAGAACTTTGACGTAGTGAATTGGCTGATGCAGCAGACAGCCTCTCCGGCGCAGCCGGAACAGGCAATGGCACAACCGGGCGCGGCCCAGAACCTGTGGCAGGTGACCCATGCTGGCTAACGAATCCATGCGCCTGAACAAATACATCAGCGAGAGCGGCATCTGCTCGCGCCGCGAGGCCGACCGCTTTATCGAGCAGGGCCACGTCTTTATCAACGGCAAGCGCGCCGGGATTGGCGATCAGGTGCAGGTTGGCGATCTGGTCAAGGTGAACGGTCAGGTGATCGAGCCGCGCGAGGCGGACAGTCTGGTGCTGATCGCCCTCAACAAGCCGGTGGGTATCGTCAGTACCACAGAAGCGGGCGAGAAGGACAACATCGTCGATTTCGTCAACCACAGCACCCGGGTCTTCCCCATCGGGCGGCTCGACAAGGATTCGCAGGGGCTGATCTTCCTCACCAACCACGGCGATCTGGTCAACAAGATCCTGCGGGCGGGCAACGATCACGAGAAAGAGTATCTGGTGACCGTCGACAAGCCGGTGACCGACGAGTTTGTGCGCGGCATGGCGGCTGGGGTGCCGATCCTCGGGACTGTGACCAAGAAGTGCAAGGTGAAGAAAGAGGCGCCGTTCGTCTTTCGCATCACGCTGGTGCAGGGGCTGAATCGCCAGATCCGCCGCATGTGCGAGCACTTCGGTTTTGAAGTGACCAAGCTGGAGCGCATCCGCATCATGAACGTCAGCCTCAAGGGACTGCCGGTGGGCGAGTGGCGCGATCTCACCGACGACGAGCTGATCGATCTGTTCAAGCTGATTGAGGACTCCTCCTCCGAGGTGAAACCGGCCAAAGGCGACAAACCGAAGGCGGCCAAGGCCCCTGCGGCGCCAAGCGCCAAACCGGGGCAGGGCAAGAAGCCGCGCCGCGATGATGATCACGAGATTGGTGGGCGTCCCAATGTGCCGGGCCCGGAAGCCTTCGAGAAGAAGCTGCCGGTGGGCAAGGGTTGCGCGGGCAAAGGTGCTGCCAACAAGGGCAGTGCAGGCAAAGGGGCCCCCAAGGGTGGCAAACCGGCCGCAGGCAAGCCGCGCACCGCTAACACCGGACGGCAGAAGAAGGGGCGCTGAGTTCGCCTGTTTCGTCCCTTTTTCGTTCCAAGAGACCGGCCACTGGCCGGTCTCTTGTTTTGCGCACCTAACCGCAATGCCTGAACAGAGATAGTGATTGCCCCATGGTCAACGGCCCTGCTGCTCTGCCAGCTTGCGCTGGTAGTCATGCTGAACGATGGCCAGTGCTGCCAGCACCAGCTCGGGGGCAAGCTCATTGGTTTCCAGCAGTTCAATCAGATCCACCGCAAGTTTCACCTCGGGTGGGGCAGTTTCCAGTGACATGAGTAGGATTCCGGTTGCGGGAAGAGGGGGTGATTATACAGGGGCGCCGCCGTAGGCCGAAAGCGCCCGCTATATCGGGCAGGGGAATCACCAAGCTCAGAGGTGCTGGCGCATCTCCTTGTCGATCTCCTCGCGCAGGGCGATCAGCTTTTTGGCGTACTGCTGCAACTGCAGATCGCTCTCGCTTACCGGCTGCCACTGGTGCACCGGGGTCGGCTTGCCGTGCTCATCCATCGCCACAAAGATGATGATGCAGTGGGTGGTCTTGTGGCGCTCGGTCTCGGTGGGGTGGTGGCTGTAGACATCCACCGACAGATGCATGCTGGTGGTGCCGGTGTGGATCACCTGGGCGTGAACCTCCACCAGCTGGCCAATCTGGATGGGGCGCAAAAAGCGGATCCCCCCCACATAGACGGTCACAGCATAGCCGCCACACCAGCCGGCAGCGCAGGCATAGCCCGCCTGATCGATCCACTTCATCACCATGCCGCCGTGTACCTTGCCGCCGAAATTGACGTCGGAGGGTTCGGCCAGAAATTGCAGGGTCAGTTCGCGATTGGGCACAGTCACATCCTTATTTCCTGAAGAGTTTTCCAGAGCTTTACCTTATCGTGTAGTCCGGTCAAGGGTTCATCCCAGATTCAGGGGGGCGGGCTCACTATCTGGTTCTATCGATGCAAACATAGCCGCAGGAGTGACACCATGAAGCAGATGCTGGAACAGTTGCTGGGGGCTGGCAAAGGCTGGCTGAACGAAGGCGGAGACAAGCGCAAGGGGCAGATGCAGGGGGCGCTGGCCGGCGGTGCGCTCGGTCTGCTGCTGGGCAATAAAAAAGTGCGCAAATATGGCGGCAAGGCCGCTGCAGTGGGCGGCGCTGCGGCCCTTGGCGGGCTGGCCTACAAGCTCTATCAGGATTGGCAGGCCCAGCAGGCGGCACCCGCCCAGCCCACCCATCCCATCAGTGGGCTGGAAGGCAATGCGCTGGATGCCCGCGCAGCTCTTTTGGTGCGCGCCATGGTGGCAGCGGCCCGGGCCGACGGCCATATCGACGGCGCCGAGCGCCAGAAAATTCAGGAGTACCTGACCGAACAGGGCCAGAGCGATGTCGCCCGCTGGATTGACGCCGAGCTGGCCCGCCCCCTCGACCCCCACGCGCTGGCGCGGGAAGTGACCGACATGGAGCTGGCTACCGAGGTCTATCTTGCCTCCCTGCTCGCCATCGAAGTGGATCACTTTATGGAGCGAGGCTATCTCGACGAGCTGGCACGGGCCCTCAAACTCGATGACAACCTCAAAGGGAGCATTGAGCGGCAGGTGGCCCAACTTAACGCCCCCGCCTGATATCCCTCACCGCCATGGATTGCCGATAACGCCCCGCTCAAGGGGCGTTGTTGTTTTTGCTGCCCATCAAAAGATGCGGATGAGCCTATGTGGAATCCGGGGCACAGCCCCGAGCACAACCCCCTTGCTCGTTGTTTTGCCCATCTCCCTTTGTGGGAGACGGGATGGAGGGAAGAAATGCTCAATCTGGTCAACGGCGGTGATGGCGATATCATGAGCACGGCAGCACTCGACCACCTTGCGGTTTTACAGCAGGGGATGAGCCTCGATCTGTTGGTTGGCTCTGGTATTCCCCTGAACAGGTGATGGAGCCCTGATGGGACGAACGGGAAGCAGCATCAGGATCACTCAGCCATCCAGTGGCTGATAGCGACGAATGGTGCTGCCAGCAAACCAGGGCTCGGCCTTGGCGACAAAATCGGTAAAGTGAGGAAGGCCCTGATGGCTGATGAGAGCCGCTTCGCTCTCCCATACCTCGTAGAGCATCCAGCTGTGGGGATTGTCCAAGTCCTGATGCAGCTGATAGCGTTGGCAGCCAGCCTCCAGCAAGGTGGCCGCGATCAGCGGCTCGAGGGCGGCGCGAAACTGGGCGGCGCATTCGGGTTTGGCTTCAAGCTGGGCAATCACAATCACGGGTGATGACATCTGAACCTCCTTGGCATAAACGAGGGGCCAGTATGCTTGCCACAACTTGTCGGAAACAGGGCGCGGGTCGCAAAACAGTATTGAAGGGAGAGCAGCAATCAGGCCGCAAGAGATGCATGGCACAAGTGCGTGGTGGCATGAAATAGCGGGGAAAAAGGGCGGACGTACTGCCCTGTATCATCAGGCGTGGGAAGGTTCAGCCCAGACTGCAAACTCATTACCGCTGGGCTCAACGAAGTGGAAACGGCGGCCACCGGGGAAGTCGAATAGTGGGCGGTTGATGGTGCCACCATGTTGGCTCACCTTGGCTTGAGTCGCTTCAATATCGGTGCTGTAGAACACCAGCAGGGCACCGCCCTGCGCTGTCTGATTACACTGCTCTGCCCGATAGAATCCGCCATCGAGCCCCTCATCGGCAAAGGCGCAGTAGTCGGGGCCGTAATCGACAAATTGCCAGCCAAATACGGCCTGAAAGAAGGCTTTAGTCGCGGCGAGATCCCGTGCTGCAAACTCCACATAGTTCAGTTTTTCATGGGTTTTCATGTTGTGCCGCTCCCGTGTCCCGGTTTGTTGTGGTGGCCGGCAACTGCTCCCAGGGGGTCAGTTTAAGCTGTTTGCGACGAAACCAGAGCATGGTTGCCATGGTCAATCCAAAGAAACTGACAAATAGTCCGATTTGGCTCAGCAATGACGTTACATCAATCGCGGTGCCGTGCCAGCTGACCAACCACATAAACAGGCTCCAAATCCCCCCGGCGGTGAGGCCAAACCAGAGCGCGTTGCCGAGCCAGCTCATATAGTGCGGCGGCTTCACTTTGAGACCACATTTACGCAGCAATCTGAACAGTGGCGGGTTGTAGTTGAGCGCCTTCACCCCTTTGTCAGCCAGCTCCAGATGGGCGGCGGCCAGCCGTTCTTCAAATGTCATGGTATTGATCCTTCTGAAATAAGTGAGCCATGGGGGCTTTGTTGGCTGCATTGTACTGACAAATTGCGGGCACGATGTGGGCTCGTGGTCACGTTATTTCTCTGTAAAAAAAAAGAACTGGCCTTACCGCTCTCTTGCCAATCCACCGCAGTTTCGCCTATAAAAGTCAATTACTCTTGTCCGGAGAGCAGCAATGAAGACCCATTCCGATGAACTGACTCTGTTTGTAGCGGTGGTGGAGGCGGGCAGTTTTCGCCAGGCGGCGGAGAACCTCGGTATGGACAACTCGGTGGTGAGCCGTGGCATCAAGCGGCTGGAGGAGAAGCTCTCTACCGTGTTGCTCAATCGCACCACCCGCCGGGTCAGCCTGACCGAGGAGGGGAGCTGGTTCTATCAACGGGCAGTGAAGATCCTGGCCGAGATGAGCGAGGCAGAGGGACATCTGCTGATGCGCCGGGAACAACCCGAAGGGGTGTTGAGAGTCGATGCGGCCACTCCTTTTATCCTGCACCGGCTGGTGCCGATTATCGGCGAGTTTCGCCGCCGCTACCCTGCCATCGAGCTGCAGTTGCACAGCTCGGAGGGCTTTATCAACCTGATGGAGCGGCGGGTGGACATGGCCATTCGCATCGGCGAGCTGACCGACTCCTCCCTGCGTGCGCTGCTGCTGGGCCGTTCGCGGCTGCGGTTGCTGGCCTCTCCCGCCTATTTGCGCGAGCGCGGCACTCCGCGCCAACCGGCAGATCTGCTGAGTGGCCACGAGTTGCTCGGCTTTTTGCATCCCGATCACCTCAACCACTGGCCGCTGTTGAGTGCCGAACAGGGGGATCGCTTCGCCATCACTCCGGGCCTGCGTGCCAGCAGTGGTGAAACCTTGCGCCAGCTGGCGCTGGCGGGGCAGGGGATCGTCTGTCTGTCGGACTTTATGACAGGGCCGGATCGGGAGAGCGGCGCGCTGGTGGAGGTGCTGGTTCGTAGCAACAGTGGCGCCTCGCGCCCCATCAATGCGGTTTTCTACTCCGATGCCCAGCGGGATATCCGGTTGCGGGTCTGGCTCGATTATCTCAAAGAGCAGCTGGGCAGCCATACCTTGTAACACAGATTGGTTTGTGTGGTGAGTTGCGGCGGTTCATGAACAGGTTCTTTAGCGGCAACAGATTGAAGTAAATATGAAAAAGGCTTCGTCTGTGATCTGATTTTATCGTCAAACAAAACTGCCACACCCGAAGCCATGACTATTCTCCACGCCCCCATAAGTGAAATAAGGGAGACGTTGGCGAGGGCTGTGGTTTTTCTTTCAAAATACGCTCGCAGAACTTAATTGACGTATTTTCTTCAGATCCTGTACATGGGGGATGGTTAAGGTTTACGCGACAACTATCTTGAAAAACGCCGATGGTCTGCTTTATTAATAAAAAAATGGGTATCTATTAAGATACCCATTCATAATCTAAATTATTTTGCAGATGGAGAAAATGAGCCAACTTGTGATATTAATGACCCTAGGCCATTAAAGCGTTTATCAAGATATTTTACCAAAGCATTTGTGATCAAATTGTCGCCACCGTCAACTCCTGAGTCAGGAGATGCACTGATAATACTGGCGAAGTTAATATCCCTATGTTCTTCTTGTGGTACTCCGATTCCCATCATAGAGAGACCAAACAGGTATTCATCTACAATACTGTTGGCGTGTCCTTCATCCTTCAATATATATTCATACATGGGTACTGGTTTTGGCTCATGGTATAGATTATAGACATTGTTTGCATACTCCATAATTCTACCGACTCGTCCTGAATCTGGATTTATATCTTCAATTTTTATTTCCTGCTGATAAAATGGAACTACTTTTCTTTCAGGTGATGAGTCTGTCATAAAAAAGTTAAAAGTGGTAGTGAAATCACCATTTCCCATATAATCCCAGACATAGCTGATTTTGGGTACATATAAGTAGTTCTTTATCGGCTTTTTAATTTGAGCTGGTGGTAAAGCACATGTAGAGCACTGTGCGGAACTTAAAGAATATGTTCTTACCTCTTTAAAATCTGTGTTTTCGCGAATTCAGATAATAAGTGCAACGCTCGGTCATGGAGCTGAAGAGGGAGT
>NZ_JBODRQ010000135.1:0-8845 GCF_050633025.1 Aeromonas sp. | reverse complement strand
CGGCTCCTGAGCCAGCAAGCCAGCAAGCAAAGAGACCCGCCAGCGCGGGTCTCTTCATTTGAGCAGCCATAACCCGAAAACTTTTCGACAGGATCACAGTTAATACGCCCGACACAGCATCTGTCATGGCTTTCGATTAGGATACGGCTCTCTTCCAATAACAATGCTACGGACGATTTCCATGGAACAGATTGCACGCGAGATGGCGCCCCACAAACGGGTGGCACTGGTGGCTCACGACAACATGAAGACCCCTCTGCTGAACTGGGTGATGCGTCGCAAGGAGGAGCTCAAGCTCCATCACCTCTATGCGACCGGCACCACCGGCACCATGCTCGGCAAGCAGGCGCAGCTGCCCATCACCTGCCTATTCTCCGGCCCCATGGGTGGCGACCAGCAGCTCGGCGCCCTGATCGCCGAAGGGAAGATCGACGTGCTGATCTTCTTCTGGGACCCCCTCAATGCGGTGCCGCACGATCCGGACGTGAAGGCGTTGCTGCGGCTGGCTGCGGTGTGGAACATCCCGGTTGCCACCAACGAAGCGACCGCCGACTTCATCATGGATAGCCCCCATATGCGGCAGGCGTTCAGCGTGCAGATCCCGGATTACGCCGGTTATCTGAAGGCGCGCACCGAGTGATCGGCAAACCCGTCATGCAAGAGGGCCGCAACAAGCGGCCCTCTTTAATTGGGAAAATGAATCAGCCAGGGACACAAACCGGCGCCGGCTTATAGCGCGCGGGCGAGAATGCGTGCCACCCGATCCGGGTCGATATCCTGCTGCTCACCGAGCGCGGTGCGCCCCACCCGCTTGAGGTTGGAGCAGACCGCCGGAATGCAACTTTCGCTGAGGCCATAGTCAACCAGCCGGGTCCCCAGTCCCATCTTCTGGAAGAATTGCTCGGTGCGGATGATCGCCTCCTCGATGCACAGGCCCTTGTCCTCGCGGGTCGAATGCCACACCCGCTCGGCAAACTGGGCCAGCTTCTCCTGCTTCTGCGCTGCCCGCTCACGCAGCAGTGAGGGGAGCACCACAGCCAAGCTCTGGCCGTGATCCAGCCCGTAGAGTGCCGTCAGCTGATGGCCGATGGCGTGAGAGGCCCAATCCTGCGGCACTCCGCAACCGATAAGGCCGTTGAGCGCCAGACTGGCCGCCCACATCAGATTGGCCCGCACCTGATAGTTGGTCGGCTCCGCCAGCGCCTTGGGGCCGTTCTCCACCAGCACCTGCAGCAAACCTTCCGCCAGCCGATCCTGTACCTCGCCTCCCACCGGAAAGGTGAGGTACTGCTCGGCAATATGGACGAAGGCATCCACCACTCCATTGCCGGTCTGGCGAGGCGGCAGACTGTAGGTGGTCGCCGGATCGAGCACCGCAAATTGCGGCTGCACCAGCGAGCTTCTGAAGGAGATCTTCACATCCCCCCGGCTCACCACCGAGGTGGGATTGCTCTCGGAGCCGGTCGCCGGCAGGGTCAGCACACAGCCCATCGGCAGCGCCTTGTGCACGCTCGCCTGTTTGCCGCAGATATCCCAGGGATCATCCCCCTCGTAGCAGGCGGCGGCCGCAACAAACTTGGTGCCATCGACTACCGAGCCGCCACCGACCGCCAGCAGGAAGTCGATGCGCTCGCGCTTCACCTGCGCCACCGCCTCCATCAACAGCTCGAATCTGGGGTTGGCGCCGATGCCGGAAAACTCCTGCCACGTCACCCCCTCCAGCGCCCGGGTCAACTGCTCATAGACGCCGTTTTGCTTGATGCTGCCTCCGCCGTAGAGCACCAGCAGCCGGCTGCCGGGCGGGATCAGTTCGGGCAGGCTGGCGATCTGCCCCTCGCCGAAACAGATACGGGTCGGATTGGCATATTGGAAGTTGTACACGGCGGACTCCTCGACTGGCTCAATGCGCGGACATTGTGCGCCTGTGGGGAGGTGAGGTCAAAAGAGGTGGCAGAAGCTTGCCCATCGGCGGTCGACACTGGCCCATCGGTGCCGACCGGGTATCTCATACAACAGTGACGGGATCAGGCGGTTTTAGCCTCATCTTTGGATGAGCTCTTCTTGCCGGTCAGGCGATCCATTGCCTCTTTCAGCATCGCATCTTTCTGCTCGTTGAGCGGCTTGCTCTGCTCAGCCCGCTCTTCCGGGGTCAGCTTCTTGTTGTCGGCGATAGCCTTGAGTTTGTCTTCTATCTCGTTGAATTTTTTGCGATCAAACCCGAGCGCCTTGTCCACCAGCTGCTGCACCACGCCCCCCTTGTCGGAGCTCATATCGAGCGCCGGCGGCAGCTTGTTGTTCTTGGCCAGATGTTCGTAGGTCAGCACCTGCTGGGCCTGACCGGTCATGCGCTGGGTGGAGAGGCTGACCATCTCCTCCCAGCCACCACCCTGACCACCGCTACTGGCACTGTTGAGGGTAGCGAGGGCGCGGTTGTTGGATGCGCTCTGGGCAAGCTGTTGGCTGTAGGGTTTGATATCCATGGGGGCTCCAATTCGGTGCGCATCTGCGGCAATGAGCACAGGCTGATCCGGTCACATGGGGCGTCATGCCCCACCATTATCAATTAAACCAGCAAGTTACAGGCCAACTTGTCAGATAGTGCGAGATCCAGAGATATGGCGGATCTCACCACGCATCCCTCGCAAGCAGGCGTCAGAATCATGACTCATCTGCTGCAGGCTCATGCTGTTTGGGCACAGTTCGCATCCGCTGGCGCCTGCGACAAGGCCAGCGGGCTCAGACCTACCAGATGACCAAAGCGCTGCACTACAAGCTGATGACGGATCTCACCAAGCGCAGCGAGAAGAAACACTCGGAGGAGGAGTTCAAGAAGATCATGAGCCTGTAAACGACTCGCCTACGCAAAGAGGCCCCTTTGGCGCCTTGTTGTTTCAGGGGAATGCTGTTTGACCAGCATCGCTGATCCCCCAAACAAAAACAGCCCTCGTTACCGAGAGCCGTTTCATCAGACCGATAATGCCGATCAGATGGAGAAGCTGGAGCCACAACCACAGGTCGTGGTGGCGTTGGGGTTGGTCACGGTGAAGCGTGAGCCTTCCAGACCCTCGGTATAATCCACACTGCCACCTACCAGATATTGCAGGCTCATGGGATCGATCACCATGGTGACGCCATTCTTCTCGACTACGGTGTCCCCGTCGTTGATCTTCTCATCAAAGGTAAAGCCATACTGGAAACCGGAGCAGCCCCCACCCGTGATGTATACCCGCAGCTTCAGCTCGGGATTCTCTTCCTCGGTGATCAGGTTCTTCACCTTGTTGGCCGCCGCATCCGTCATCTGGATGGGCAGCGGGGCTTCTGCTACTGCACTCATTACTGACCTCACAACCATTAGATCCACAAACATGGAAACCGCGAAATTATCCAATACCCGACCATTCAGTTCAAGTATTCACCACGTTTAACCGGCAGCGGGAACCGGAGCTGGCGGTGCGGCGACCAGCGGCTTGATCACTTCGCCCCACTCAACCAGCAACTCTTGCGCCGGTTGCCTGCCATCCTTGTTGATGGTGACACGGATCCGATCCGGCACAAAGCCTTCCGGCAACTGCCAGTTCCCTTCCAGCAGCTGGAAATAACGCAGGGCATAGCGCCACTCGCTCACCTTCATTCCGAGA
Organism: Aeromonas sp.; assembly: GCF_050633025.1. Lineage (GTDB taxonomy): Bacteria > Pseudomonadota > Gammaproteobacteria > Enterobacterales > Aeromonadaceae > Aeromonas. The sequence goes on along the minus strand of NZ_JBODRQ010000135.1, from coordinate 5,207 downwards.
TCGCGACCGGTCAGCGTCTTCGGCTTGTCAGCCAGACTTCCCTCGACCCGGATCTGCACCTGCCCGCGAAACAGCTCCCGTTTCTTGGCGGGCTGGGTCAGGGCGAGACGGTAGTGGTAACGACCGGGAATGCTGGTCTCCTGCAGGGTCAAGTTGTCGATCACCACCCCCACCTGTTCGCCGGTGGGGCGCATGATCCGCTCGAAAAAGGCCAGCTGGCGCTTGAGCTCCTGCACCTGCGCCTCCTGACTCTTCAGGGTGGTCTGCAACTGCTCGAAGGCCGCTTTCTGGGTCGCCAGCCGGGTATCTTTCACCCCCAATTCGGTCTTGAGCTGGCCGATGGCCTTGCTCTGACGATCCAGCGTCTCCTGCTGTACCACCAACAGACTGCTCTGGGCCAGCTCCTGGCGGTTACCGACAAAGTAACCGATGAGCCCGCCAACGGCTAACACGACCAATAACTTCAATAGATTGGACATAGCCCCTCATCCCGTTATCACGCCATTTACGGCAGCGCCTCTCCCTTCACTATACCGCCCTGACCGAGGCCAAAGGCGATAAAGGGAAAAATTAACTGGCCGTGGCGCTGCCATCACCCCGCTTTTGACGCGCGGCAAGCCGTAAAGTTCGCTCAAGGATCTGGGAATAGATGGGACGACCGCCCAGCGCTTGCGCCACAAGGGTGGCTCCCACTGTGGTAATCATCATAGGCAGGATCAGCTGATAGTTGTCGGTCATCTCGGTGACCAAGACGATACCGGTGATGGGAGCGCGCACGGTGGCAGCAAACAGCGCCCCCATCCCGGCGATGGCAAAGGCGCCGGGCTCGATGCCCAGCTCCGGAAACGCCGCATGAAACAGATGGCCGAACACCACGCCAAACAGGGTGCCCAATGCCAGGGTTGGCGCAAACACCCCGCCCGGTGCACCGGAGCAGAAGCAGATGAGGGTCGCAACCAGCCGCACCGAGAAGATAAGGAACAGGGTCGCCATCGCATACTCATCCCCCATCAGATGGGGAATAAGCTCGGTGCCGCCCCCCGTCACCGCGGGGGCAAACAGCGACAGCACACCAAACGTTCCGGCGACCAGCATGCCGATGGCCACAAAACGGTGGCGCTTGTTCTGATGCAACGCCAGATAGCCATCCTGACAGGCCAGCACCAGCTTGTTGAAGACAAAACCCAGCACCCCGAAGGTGGCCCCCATAAAGAGGAACAGCCAGAGCGCCTTGAGGGCTGGCGCATCGTAGTGGGGCAAGGTGATCACCGCCCCCTGCCCTTTCATGTTCTGCAGCATCAGGGTCGCCATGATGGCGGAGATCCCCACCGCCTTGATGGCCAGAAAGGAGTAGCGGAATTGCGGTCGCATCTCCTCCATCACGAACAGGATGCCCGCCAGCGGCGCATTGAAGGCTGCCGCCAGACCGCCCGCCGCACCGGCGGCCAGCAGGGCGTGGCCATGCTCCTTGGGCAACCGGAAGATATCCGCCACCATCTTGCCGAGGTTGCCGCCGATCTGTACCGAAGGCCCCTCCCGCCCCAGCACCATACCGGAGCTCAGGGTGCAGATGCCGCCGAAGAACTTGACCGGCAACACTCGCCACCACCGCACCGGGCGCAGATCGTCCATCGCCCCCTCGATCTCGGGAATACCCGAGCCACCGGCCTCGGGAGCAAAAGTATGAGTGAGGAAGTAGCCGACAAATCCCAGCAAGGCGCTGAAGCCAAAGCCAAGCAGACCTAGTTGCCACCAGGGACGGTCGGCCAGCAAGGCGATGCGTTGCTCTGCCAGCCAATGGACACCCGATTCGAACATGCCGCACACCAGCCCGGCCAGGGTGCCGACCAGCGCAGCCAGCAGCAGAACCAGCAAGGGCATCTTGTCTTGCCGGATAATGCGGGAAAGCGGCCCCCGCGAAGAGGTTTCGGCTTCAGAGGAGAGAGCTTGTTGCGCCATCTTGTTACACCAACTTGGAAAAACCATATCGTCAGCTAGCTGAGACCAGGATCACCCGGCGCGTTGCTCGGCTGCCCAGGGCTGGGGCTTTCTGCTATAGTCGGCCCGTTAAATTTTTGTCACGGGAGCAGACCGAGAGTCCGGGTGGCGAGAGCGCAAAGCATACTCCTGATACCCCTACCTGCCGAGTCTCGATCGACTGCTTTACTGCCGCGTGACAACCCAAATCCCATTAAGGATGATCCATGTCAAAATCAGATCAGCTGTTTGAACAGGCCCGCCAGACCATTCCGGGTGGCGTCAACTCACCGGTCCGCGCCTTCAATGGGGTCGGCGGCACGCCCCGCTTCATCGATCACGCCGATAGCGCCTATCTCTATGATGTGGATGGTCAGGCCTATGTGGATTACATCGGTTCCTGGGGCCCCATGCTGCTGGGTCACAACCACCCGGCCATCAAGACCGCCGTCATCAAGGCGGTGGAAAAAGGGCTGAGCTACGGTGCGCCGACAGAGATCGAAGTGCTGATGGCCGAGAAAGTCCGCCAGATCGTCCCCTCCATGGAGCAGGTGCGGATGGTCAACTCCGGCACCGAAGCCACCATGAGCGCCATCCGTCTGGCCCGTGGCTACACCGGCCGCGACAAGATCGTCAAATTCGAAGGCTGCTACCACGGCCACGCCGACTCTCTGCTGGTCAAGGCAGGTTCCGGCGCCCTGACCCTTGGTCAACCCAACAGCCCGGGCGTTCCTGCCGATTTCGCCAAGCACACCCTGACCTGTGTGTTCAACGATCTGGATTCGGTACGTGAAGCCTTCACCCAGTACGGCAGCGAGATCGCCTGTATCATCGTCGAGCCGGTCGCAGGCAACATGAACTGCATCCCGCCGGTCCCCGGCTTCCTGGAAGGGCTGCGCGCCATCTGTGACGAGTTCGGCGCCCTGCTGATCCTGGACGAGGTGATGACCGGCTTCCGCGTCTCCTTGCGCGGTGCCCAGGGTCACTACAACATCGACCCGGATCTCACCACCCTTGGCAAGATCATCGGTGCCGGCATGCCTGTTGGCGCCTTCGGCGGCAAGAAGAAGGTGATGCAGCACATAGCCCCGACCGGCCCTGTCTATCAGGCAGGTACTCTCTCCGGTAACCCGGTGGCCATGGCGGCCGGTCTGACCATGCTGGATCTGCTACTGGAGCCGGGTCTCTATGAGCAGCTGAGCGCCAAGACAGCGCGGGTTGCAGAAGGGCTGAAAGCGGCCGCGGCCAAGCATGGCATTCCGCTCGCCATCAACTATGTGGGCGGCATGTTCGGTTTCTTCTTCACCGACGAGCCCGAAATCACCCGCTACGAGCAGGTCACTCGCTGCGATATGGAACGCTTCAAGCGCTTCTACCATCTCATGCTGGAAGAGGGCGTCTATCTGGCGCCGAGCGCCTACGAGGCGGGCTTCCTGTCATTGGCTCACGGCGACAAGGAGATTGAACACACTCTGGCTGCCGCCGAGCGCAGCTTCGCCAAGCTGGCTGGCTAAATCGCCGCAGGTTGTCGCAAAGGGCCCGTCATGGGCCCTTTTCTATTGCTGTGCCTTCATCACCAGACAGGGCATCGATACGCCCAGTTCTGGTGCATCCCCTCTTCGTCACTCACCAATTTGTCATCCTCTGGTGCAACTTGCCCCGCCATCCCTGTCATAAAGCAGGCCCACTATTTGCACATTCAGCGCAAGAGCCCACTTCACCGAGGTCCATATGGCAGAGATGAGCCCCATCGATGTGCTGCGGCGCTATCAGGAGTATCAGGAGGAGTTGACCCCGCTACTGCAGGGGCTGCTCAGCGCCCCCCTTGTCTCGCTCAAGGGGTATCCCTTTGTCGTCAGCATTGACCACTATCAGGGGCCGATGTGCATCCAGCCTGCGGCACCGGCCGCCCATAACCGGTTGCACCTTATCGTGCAGGGGCAAGGACGGGAGATCACCGTCTGTCTGAATCAGCTGATTGGCTGGTTGATGGGAGACAGGGAGCGCCGCCGCGCCATGCCCTGGTTCAAGGCGGTCTATGTGGTGCTCAGCATGGCGCTGTTTATGATCGTCGCCACCCTGATCTGGCACGGGCTGGAGCAGCTCTACCAGCTATTGTGCGGCGAGCAGCAGAACCAGCTCGGCGCCTTTAGCGCCATCATCTTCCTGACGCTGGCACTGGCGGTGTTCGATCTGGGCAAGACCATTCTGGAAGAGGAGGTACTGCTGCATAAGGATATCTTCCGCCACAGCGCCATTCGTCGCACCATCACCCGCTTTATCGCCGCCATTCTGATCGCGGTCTCCATCGAGGGGCTGTTGCTGCTGTTCAAAGGCTCGCTCGGCCAGAGCGAGCTGCTCTGGCCAGCGGTCGGAGTGATGGGGTGTGCGGTGGGTTTGCTGCTGGCGCTTGGCCTCTATGTTTTTCTGGGGGCCAAGGCCGAAGCGGCACTGGTACAGGCTAGCCTGCGCTCTCCACCGCCAGTTGCACAGGGGAGCGACTCACTGCCCGCCAGGAGGCGTACATGGTCCAGGAGGTATAGATGACGATAAAGGCAACCAACCACTTCAGCATCTCCATATCCATGGATTTGACCAGCATGGCGGCCAGCACCACACCGATGGGGCCGAAGATGGCCACCGCCAGCACGGCTTTGGCATCAAACGCCCCTTTGCGGATAAAGGTGCCTGCGGAGAAGACGCTGAGCACGGCGGTGGAGCCCATCATGATGGGAAACGCCGCCAGCGGATTCATCCCCAGCAGATAGACCAGCGTCATGCAGGGAGCAAACAGGCCGATACCGACATTCATCAACACTCCGAAGATGAAGTTGCCGAGCAGGGCGATAGCCAACTTGTAGCCACAGAGCCCCATCGCATCGCCGCCTACAGGGAAAAGGCCCAGCAGACCGGCAAAGATAAGCCCTGCGACGACCAGCAAGGAGATGGCCATCACCAGCCGGATGGTCTGCCGATCAAACGAGGCCACATGACGAGCGCCCCAGGCTGCGCCAGCTGCGGCGGCCATCATCATGCTGATCAGCGTCAGCGGCTCCACTGCGACTGCGCCGACGAAGATCAGCGACTGAGTCACGGTCGGCAGCACGCACTGCCCATTTAGGGTACCCGGCAGCACCCGATCATCGATCAGCTTGAACTGCTTGTAACAGGCGGTCTTTACGGCAAAGCTGCCCACCCCCAGGGTATCGAGAAAGTTGGCAACCCCACCG
>NZ_JBODRQ010000134.1:0-8961 GCF_050633025.1 Aeromonas sp. | reverse complement strand
AGCGCCCGCTCGCCGGAGGATGTGATCTTCGCAGACGAACTGGCTGCGCTGGCCGCGGCCCATGCCGGTGTGCGCCATGCCCTGATCTTGGAAGAGGCGCCAACGGCTCATCCCTGGGTGGGCCGACTCACTGCGGATATGTTGAGAGAATTGGTACCGGATCTTTTGAGTCGTCACGTCTATCTGTGCGGCCCAACCCCCTATATGGCGGCTATCAGCACCATGCTGGCGGAGCTGGGATTGCCGCCGGAGCAACTGCATCAGGAGTCCTTCGGTCTTCCTCCCGCAGAGCCAGCCACGACCAACAGCGACCACTTCTGGCTGACCCTGAAAAAGAGCGGCAAGAAGGTGAAGATCCTGCCGGGTCAGACCCTGCTGGCGGCGCTGGAAGCGGCGGGCGAAACCATAATGGCCGCTTGCCGCGCCGGGGTATGTGGCAGCTGTCGTTGCACCACCACAGGTGACATCGAGCGCCAGAGCGTGATGACCCTGAGTGCGCAGGATCTGGAGAGCGGCGTTGCTCTGGCCTGCTCCTGCACCGCGAAAGGGGATATCAGTCTCGATTATTGAGATACATAAAGGGCTTCATTGGTATCTCAACCTTTTCCCGAGCGGGCAGGACGGGTAGACTCTGCCCCAGTTTCACCAGAACACGGGATAAAAAATGACAATACTGGTCACAGGGGGCGCCGGCTATATCGGCTCCCACACCCTGGTTGAGCTGCTCGGCGCGGGGCAGCAGGTCGTGGTACTCGACAACCTCTCCAACTCCTCACCGGAGTCACTCAAGCGGGTCGAGCAGATCACCGGCAAACCGGTCACCTTCGTCGAAGGGGATGTGCTGGACAGAGCTTGCCTGCAGCAGCTGTTTGCCAACCACCAGATCGAATCGGTCATCCACTTCGCTGGCCTCAAGGCGGTCGGAGAGTCGAGCCAGATCCCGCTCACCTACTACCAGAACAACATCAGCGGCACTCTGGTGCTGTGCGAAGAGATGGCCAATGCCGGGGTTTTCCGGCTGGTATTCAGCTCCTCGGCCACCGTCTATGGCGATCCCGCCTCGGTACCGCTGCGGGAAGATTTCCCCACCAGCGCCACCAACCCCTATGGTCGCTCCAAGCTGATGGTGGAGGAGATCCTCCGTGATCTCGCCAAATCCGATCCCCGCTGGGCTATCGTACTGCTGCGTTACTTCAACCCGGTCGGCGCCCACGAGAGCGGCCTGATTGGTGAAGATCCCAACGGCATCCCCAACAACCTGTTGCCCTATATCAGCCAGGTGGGTGTCGGCAAGCTCAAGGAGCTGGGGGTATTTGGCAACGACTACCCGACCCCGGATGGCACCGGCGTACGTGACTACATCCATGTGGTGGATCTCGCCATCGGCCACCTGAAAGCACTGGCGCGCATCAAGAGCGACACCGGCGTCTTCACCTACAACCTGGGCACAGGTCAGGGCTACTCGGTACTGGAGATGGTCAAGGCGTTTGAAGCGGCCAGCGGCCGCCCCATTCCCTACCAGATCAAACCCCGTCGCCCGGGCGACATCGCCGAGTGCTGGGCAGAGCCGACGCTGGCCCGTGCCGAGCTGGGCTGGCAGGCAGAGCGCGGTCTGGAGCAGATGATGGTCGATACCTGGCGCTGGCAAAGCAACAACCCGAACGGCTATCAAGGCTGAACTCTCGCGGGTGAATAACAAAACGCCCCGGCATTTTCATGTCGGGGCGTTTTATTTTGCGACGTTCAATCAGTGGGTCTGACTGCGCAGCAGCGGCACACGGGCCAATCGGGGGGCGATGCGCTCTATCAGCCGATCCGCCAGCGAGGTCAACAGCAGCCAGGGCAGGCAGAGGGTCGCCAGCCCCAGCGCGCCGACGTAGACATCAGTAAACCAGTGGGCGCCGGCCAGAATGCGCGGCGAGGAAAAGAGCGGCACCATCAGCAATGCGGTGACTCCCGCCCAGCGCGGCAGATATCGCAAGGCGTAGCCGGTGAAGATCATCAGGAACAGGGCGTGATCGCCGGGGAAGCTGTCACCGGAAGAGTCCTTGGTCGGAATAGCGCTGATCTGGGTCACCCGCAGCGCATCGGCCACCATCAAGGTCGGGCTGGGTCGCTCCACCGGCAATCGGTGACCAAGCTGGTTGATCACCAGTGCGCTCAGCAGCATCACTATGCCCATTGCCACCAGTTGGCGACGACCCGCCAGATCCCGGGCGAAGAAGCAGCGGGCCAGGATCAGCCCCATGCAGGCCAACACCGCCAAATCGAACAGCCGGTTATTGGTGATGGCCACCAGATCGGCCCACCGAGCCGACTGCCAGAGCCAGCCGTTAACGGTATGAAAAATCGCGAGGTCCCACTGATCCCAGGGACCATGGGCGGGCAGCGCAGCCCAACTGATGGCCACCAGACCACCGACCAGATAGCAAAGCAGGAACTTGCCCATGGGGACTCTCCTTTGGAAAAGGGCGATATCGTAAAACTGTAGAGTGCGTCACAAAACCGAAGAATTGTAAGGGAGTACGACACGAAATCAAGCCTCAAATAAGCCCCAATCATTCCAACCTCGTACGCCCCAAGGGCGACAGGATTTCTACCTCCCGTGCAGCTTCTGTGGACCACTCACCCAGAGTGCAGCTTGTGCCACCACCGCAACACCCCCTAGAATGCCCACTTCCCTTTACTGCGAAAGGAAGCGGTATGCATATTCACATTCTCGGGATCTGCGGCACCTTTATGGGTGGTCTGGCGGTGTTGGCAAAACAGCTTGGTTACCGGGTGACCGGTTCGGATGCCAACGTCTATCCCCCCATGAGCACCCAGCTCGAGCAACAGGGCATCGAACTGACCGAAGGCTATGACCCCTCCCAACTCGATCCGGCGCCGGACCTGGTGGTGATCGGCAACGCCATGAGCCGCGGCAACCCCTGTGTTGAATATGTGCTGGACCGCAATCTGCCCTATATCTCCGGCCCCCAGTGGTTGCTGGAGCACGTGCTGCAGGATCGCTGGGTACTGGCCGTCGCTGGTACCCACGGCAAGACCACCACCGCCAGCATGCTGGCCTGGGTGCTGGAGTACGCCAAGCTGGAGCCCGGTTTCCTTATTGGCGGCGTGCCGGGCAACTTCCCGGTCTCGGCCCGTCTCGGCTCCGCCCCCTTCTTCGTCATCGAAGCGGACGAGTATGACTGCGCCTTCTTCGACAAACGCTCCAAGTTCGTTCACTACCACCCGCGCACCCTGGTGATGAACAACCTGGAGTTCGACCACGCGGACATCTTTCCGGATCTCGCCGCCATCCAGCGCCAGTTCCACCACCTGATGCGCACCGTGCCGAGCAACGGCCGGGTGCTGTTCCCGCAAGCCGATGACAACCTCACGGCCGTGCGCAAGATGGGCTGCTGGAGCGAGGTTGAGTTGGTGGGTCAGGACGACGCCAAGTGGAAAGCGGTCAAGCTGGCCGATGACGGCTCCGCCTTCGAGGTGTGGCTGGATGGCGAAAAGCAGGGCGAGGTGCACTGGGAGTGCATCGGCGAACACAACGTCAACAATGGCCTGATGGCCATCGCTGCCGCCCGTCATGCTGGCGTGATGGTGGAGCACGGCATCGCGGCGCTCTGCCAATTCAAATCCCCCAAGCGGCGGATGGAGCTCAAGGGCGAGGTGGCAGGCATCAGTGTCTATGACGACTTTGCCCACCACCCCACCGCCATCGAGACCACCCTCGGCGGCCTGCGCGCCAAGGTAGGCGGCTCACGTATTCTGGCAGTGCTGGAGCCGCGCTCCAACACCATGAAGCTGGGAGTTCACAAGGAGGAGCTGGCTGGCTGCTTCGATGGTGCCAACGAGGTGTTCTTCTTCCAGCCCCCCAACATCGGCTGGGATCTCGGCGAGGTGACAGCCCATATGACTCAACCCGCCAAGGTGTTCAACGATCTGGAGACCCTGATCAACCGGCTGGTGGCCGAGAGCCGCGATGGCGACCATATTCTGATCATGAGTAACGGCGGCTTCGGCGGCATTCATGACAAACTGATCGCCCGCCTCAAGGATTATCACGGCGAACTATGAACAAAGCGATCACCCTGGCGCTGACCGGTGCCTCCGGCGCCCCCTACGCCCTGCGCCTGCTGGAGTGTCTGGTGCAGGCGGACTATCGGGTCTACCTGCTCGCCTCATCGGCGGCACGAGTGGTACTCAAGACCGAGCAGCAGCAGGATTGGCCCGGCTCGCCGAAAGAGCTATCGGCTTATCTCTGTCGCCAATATGGCGCCAAAGAGGGGCAGATAGTCGCCTGTGGCAAGGAGGAGTGGTTCTCACCGGTGGCCTCCGGTTCGGCGGCCCCCAAACAGATGGTGGTCTGTCCCTGCTCCATGGGCACAGTCTCGGCCATTGCCAACGGCGCCTCCGACAACCTGCTGGAACGGGCTGCGGACGTGGTGATCAAGGAGCGCGGCCAGCTGATCCTGGTGCCCCGCGAAACCCCCTTCTCGGCGATCCATCTGGAGAACATGCTGAAACTGGCGCGGCTCGGGGTGACCATCATGCCTGCCGCCCCCGGTTTCTATCATGAGCCAAAAAACATCGCGGATCTGGTGGACTTTATGGTCGCCCGCATCCTCGATCATCTCGGTGTCGAGCATGAGCTAACCCGCCGCTGGGGCTATGACCACCACTGAGCTGACCGCCACATCCGACCATAAAAAAACGGCGCAACTCAATGAGTGACGCCGTTTTTTCGTTAAGCCGTGTTAGCGAGCCTGAATTGGCGCCGTCACGTACTTGAACAGGAAATCAGTCACCTCTTCGCGCGCCGGGCGCTGGGGTTGATTGATCATCTGCATCATCACATAGCCAAAACCGCTCAAAGATCGGGCCAGATCCTGCGCCGACAGCACGCTGGCGATCTCCCCTGCATCCATGGCGGTTTGCAGCTCGCTGGCGATCAGCTCAAGACACTGATCGAGCAGCCGGGTATAGCGAGGCCATACCTCTTCCCGAACCGATGAACTCCACTCCAGCCAGATACCTGCATAATCGGGCTGGTCGTAGGCCGCATCGACAGAGAGGCGTACATGACGCTGGATCTTGTCGAAAATGGAGCCCTGGTCACCGTATGCCTGCGACAGCATCTGGTTCACAAAGCGCTCGATCTCGGCCAATACCTCATCTACCAACTCCTCGCGGGTGTTGAAATAGTTGAAGACGGTAGCCACAGAGACCTTGGCCTGTTCGGCGATCTCGGCGTGACCAGCACGACCGATACCGCGGCGGGAGAACACTTCGATGGCACATTCCATCAGTTGGTTGCGACGAGCCTCCGGCGACAGCCGGGTACGACGTCTTATTTCTGCGCGTGGTTCCATAGTTTTTATCATCTAATAGTTATTGATTATGGTGTTTATAGTATTGTAACTAATCATGCCTGAGTGCCTGCTCACTCTATCAATTAAAATAAGCCGATAAAAGCACCACGTATCGCTAGCACCCTTCGACATGAGTGGTAGAATCATCGGTTTTGATATTCATGAAAGGCCAGTTTCCCTTTGGCCATATGGGAGTAAGTGATGAAACACACCGTTGAGGTGATGATCTCCGAGGCTGACATAACCGCCCGGATCGCCAAATTGGGTGAAGAGATCACCGCCCGCTATCAGGGTTCCAACGAAGTCGTAATGATCGGTCTGTTGCGCGGTTCCTGCGTCTTCCTGGCTGACCTCTGCCGTCAGTGCCAACTGCCCATCACCCTGGACTTCATGACCGCCTCCAGCTATGGCTCCGGCATGCACAGCAGTCGTGACGTGCGCATCCTCAAAGACCTGGATGACGACATCAAGGGCAAGGATGTGGTGATCGTTGAAGACATCATCGACACCGGCTACACCCTCAACAAGGTGCGCGAGATCCTCTCCCTGCGCGAGCCGAAATCCCTCTCCATCTGCACCCTGCTGGATAAACCCTCCCGCCGCGAAGTACAGGTGCCGGTTGACTGGGTCGGCTTTGCCATTCCGGATGAATTCGTGGTCGGCTGCGGCATCGACTACGCCCAAAAATACCGCAACCTGCCTTTCATCGGCAAAGTGGTACCCCAGGAGTAAACCAGGGTCAGGAATATCACGGGTGAAGCGGTCTTGCGCCCTTTACTCTGTGCAGGCGGCCTCGGCCGCCTTTTCTCTATCAAGACGGGTTCAGCCAATTAGAGGTTGCAATGAACGCTCTGGAAATCAGCGGCCTGAAAAAGACCTATCAGGGGGGCGTCGAAGCCCTGAAAGGCATCGATCTTACCGTCAAGCAGGGGGATTTTTTCGCCCTGCTCGGCCCCAACGGGGCTGGTAAATCCACCACTATCGGCGTCATCAGCTCGCTGGTGAACAAGAGTGGCGGCAAGGTAAAGGTATTCGGCTATGACATCGACACCCATCTGGAACAGGCCAAGGCCCAGCTCGGGCTGGTGCCGCAGGAGTTCAACTTCAGCCAGTTCGAGAAGGTGATCCAGATTGTCACCCATCAGGCAGGTTTCTACGGTGTGCCCAAGGCGGAAGCCAAGATCCGCGCCGAGAAGTACCTGCGCCAGCTCGATCTGTGGGAGAAGCGCGACATGCCTGCCCGCACCCTCTCCGGCGGCATGAAGCGTCGCCTGATGATCGCCCGCGCCCTGATGCACGAACCCAAGCTACTGATCCTCGATGAACCGACCGCCGGGGTCGATATCGAGATCCGCCGCTCCATGTGGAGTTTCCTCAAGGATCTCAACGAGCAGGGCGTCACCATCATACTCACCACCCACTATCTGGAAGAAGCGGAGATGCTGTGCCGCAACATCGGCATCATCGACAAAGGGCGCCTGATCGAAAACACCAGCATGAAAAACCTGCTGGGCAAGCTGAGCCGCGAAACCTTCCTGCTCGACCTTGCGCCAGGTTCTGCCGTACCTGATGTGCCAGAGTTCAACGGCCGCATGCAGGATGAGCGCACCCTGGAGGTGGATCTCGACAAGAGCCAGTCCCTCAACAACCTGTTCGAGCAGCTGTCAAACCAGCAGGTGCAGGTCGTGAGCATGCGCAACAAAGCCAACCGGCTGGAAGAGCTGTTCGTCACCCTGGTCGAAGAGGGGAGAAAAGCATGAACCTGACCACGTACTACATCGCCTTCAAGAGCATTCTGGCCAAGGAGGTGAGCCGCTTTACCCGGATCTGGATCCAGACCCTGGTGCCGCCCGCCATCACCATGAGCCTCTACTTTGTCATCTTCGGCAACCTGATCGGTTCGCGCATCGGTGACATGGGTGGTTTCACCTACATGGAGTTCATCGTACCCGGCCTCATCATGATGTCGGTGATCACCAACTCCTACTCCAACGTCGCCTCCTCCTTCTTCAGCGCCAAGTTCCAGCGCAATATCGAGGAGATGCTGGTGGCGCCGGTGCCCAACTACGTCATCATCGCCGGTTACGTGGGCGGGGGCGTGGCACGCGGCCTCTGCGTCGGCCTCATCGTCACCCTGGTGTCGCTCTTCTTCGTGCCGCTGCAGATCCACCATCTGTTCAGCGTCTGCTTCACCGTGCTGCTCACCTCGATCCTCTTCTCGCTGGGGGGCCTTATCAATGCGGTGTTTGCCAAAACCTTCGACGACATCAGCATCATCCCCACCTTCGTGCTGACGCCGCTCACCTATCTGGGCGGGGTGTTCTACTCCATCAGCCTGCTGCCCCCCTTCTGGCAGGGTGTCTCCCAGGTGAACCCCATCATCTACATGGTGAACGCGTTCCGTTACGGTTTCCTCGGTATCTCCGACGTGCCGCTCGGCACCGCCTACCTCATCATCATCGGCTTTATCGTGGCCCTCTACGGTATCGCCTGGTGGCTCATCTCCCGCGGCACCGGTCTACGCCACTGACACCCAAACGGACACCCCTGGTGTCCGTTTTTATCTCCCTCTGTTGCCACTTACGCTAAATCACCCCCTTATCAATAACCTGTCTGTTATTAAGGCCTTGCATGACTCCTCATGATCCACCGCAATTTTCCAATCCCCCCCAAAGGTATAATTCCCGCAGTTTGACGGGCCGTCATGGATAGCACCACCGTCTCTTCATTTTCACGTCAGGGCAGGATCGCCTATGTCACTGGTCACCGAGCTGCCAGCCATTTTCGATAACTTTTCAGATGCCCGTTGTCAGGACTGTCTGGCCGTGATGGTACTCAAGGAGCGACAGATCCCTCGGGTCGGCACCTATTGCACTTTTATGTCGCAGGAGGTGGTGATAGCCGCAAGCGCCGTGGGGTGTCGCTCTGCTCCACCTGCGACGGCAAGACGAAGATGTACGAGTGCATGGCCGAGTTCAAACCGGTGCACGTAATGCCACTGCCCAACCACGCCGATGACGAGGCCCCCGCCCCCTGTGGCGTAGTGAAATAGTCCGCTGCAAGGCGTTGCTAAAGCAACACGACCAGTCGTTTCGAAACTGCAAAGCGGATGGAGACTATCAGGAACTCGCCCGCTATCCGGCCGCCTGAGCAGGCAGGAAAACACCGATTAACCGTCCAATACCCGATCGCGGCACTCACCGCTTTTAACCGGCGCCACGGATGACCAGTGTTTCACAACACGGGAGCCACCGACCCCCTATTTACAACAAGGAGCAATACCATGCACAACACGCACACTGGCCACACTCACATGGCCAAACGCTGGCTGACCGGCCTGCTGATGTCGGGCTGCCTGCTGGCAGCCCAGGCGGGCGCCGCCCCCTCCGGCAAGGATATGACCATCTGGTTTGATCTCGGCGGCCCGGTCGGCGAATCCTACGTCACCGTGGTACAGAATGGCGCCAAGCAGGCGGCAGAGGATCTGGGAGTGGATCTGCGACTGGTCTACTCCGACTGGCAACCCCAGAAGATGATCGAAAACTTCAAGCAGGCGGTAGCCGCCAAGCCCACCGGCATCGTGGTGATGGGC
>NZ_JBODRQ010000133.1:0-9019 GCF_050633025.1 Aeromonas sp. | reverse complement strand
ATCACCTGCACATAGAGGTTCATGATCGCCTCGGTGTCGTTGGTGATGCGGGAAATCAGCGAGCCGGATCGATGCTTGTCAAAGTAGCGGGCCGGCAAACGGATGGCGGTAGCAAATACCTGCTCGCGCAGGGTTTGCACCACCGCCTGAGCAATGCGGTTAAAGCGCAGGGATTGCAAATAGAAACCCGCCGCCGACAGCACCTGCAAGCCCAGATAGCCCGCTGCAATCAGGGCTATGGTGGGCAGCACGATATTGCGAGGCGCCAGATAGTCATCGATAAAGAGCTTGATCAGCAGCGGCCCGGCCACTTCGGCGCCGGTAGCAAGCAGCAAACAGATCCCAGCCTGGATCAGCCAGCGAGGATACTGGGCGCAGTAGGCGAGCAGTCGTTTAATGGTCGGATTCACAGGCTCTCCTCCACCGCTTCTTCGAGTCGCTGGTAACGCACCATATCTGCATACCAGCCATTGTGCGCCATCAGGGTACCGTGATGACCCCGCTCGCTGATGGTCCCCTGCTCCAGCACCAGGATCTCGTCAGCCTGCTCCACCGCCGTCATGCGATGGCTGACCAGGATCAGGGTGCGACGATGGGCCTTGAGAGCGTGCAGAATTTGCTGCTCGGTGTGGGCATCCACCGCCGATAGCGCATCATCGAGCACCAGAATGGGCGCCTCCAGCAGCAGGGCGCGGGCAATGGCCAGCCGCTGTTTCTGGCCGCCGGAGAGGGTCACCCCTTTCTCCCCCACCTCGGTCTCATAGCCCTTGGGGAAACGCACGATATCATCGTGGACACAGGCAATGCGCGCCACCCGTTCGACCTCCTCGCGGCTCGCATCGGGTTTGCCGAGGGCAATATTGGCAGCGATGGTGGTGGAAAACAGGAATGGCTCCTGCGGCACATAGGCAAACTGGCTGCGCAGTGTGGCGAGCGGCAACTGGTCAATCGGTACGCCCCCCATAGCTATCGAACCGTGAGTCGGATTGGCAAGGCGCATCAACAGCTTGAGCAGGGAGCTCTTGCCAGCCCCGGTGCGCCCCACCACCCCGAGCATCCCCCCTTGCTTGAGGGTAACGTCGATATCCGCAAGCAGGGTGCGCTGCTCGAGTCGATAGCTCACCCCTTTGATCTGCAAAGGAAAGGCAGAGGTAAACGCGGCCGGCTGGGCGGGCTCTTCGATATCGCTGCGCTCCCCCAGCAGGCTTTCGATACGGGAGTAGGCGGCACTGCCCCGCTCGATGATGTTGAACAGCCAGGCGATGGCAAACATCGGCCAGATCAGCTGGCCGAGGTACATGGTGAAGCTGGTGAGCTCACCCAGGGTCAACTCACCCTGCAGTACCAGCACACTGCCCCCCGCCACCGCGAGGAAGTAGGAGCAACCGATACAGAGATAGATGACCGGATCGAACTTGGCATCGATGCGGGCCACCGCCATATTGCGCTCCCCCGCCTGTTTGGTCAGCTCGGCAAAGCCTTCATCTTCCAGCGATTCAACCGCATAGGATTTCAGCACCCGCACGCCGGAAAGGGCCTCTTGGGTCTTGTTGTTGAGCCTGGAGAAGGCACCTTGCGCCGCCTTGAACTGGGTGTAGATCTGGGTGCCGAAGCGGTTCATGAAATAGGCCATCACCGGCAGCGGCAACAAGGAGACCAGCGTCAACTGCCAGGAGTACTGGCTGCACATGATGGAGAGCACCAATACCCCGACCATGATGGAGTCCACCAGAGTCAGCACCCCTTCGCCAGCGGTCATCTCCACCGCCTGAATGTCATTGGTGGCATGGGCCATCAGATCGCCAGTACGGTGGCGCTGATAAAAATCTGGGCTCATCCGGGTGAAATGGCTGAAAAGGCGATTGCGCAACACATAGGCCAGACGGTAAGAGGCACCGAACAGCATCACCCGCCAGACGTAGCGCAGCAGATAAATCAGCACACCCAGACCAAACAGCCCCGCCAGATAGCGCATCAGGGTGCCATTATCGAGATCCCCTTTGGTGATACCATCCACCACCCAGCCCACCACTTTGGGCGGAATAACGGTCAACAGGGCCACCATCAGCAGCAAGGAGATGGCGGCCAGATAACGGGACCACTGCTCCTTGAAAAACCAGCTCAATCGTAGAAATACGCTCACACCACCAACCTTTAGCGCTCTCTGCCCGTGACCGCTCCAAGGAGCGGCCATCAGAGAAGCCACGCAGAAATAGAAGAATGAAAACAATCGCCTCCGGCTGGAGGCGATTCGAACGAAAGCTCATCATATCCCGAACCGGGATGGTTGAGAATAATTACTATTTAATTCACTGTGACATGCGATCATCACCTGATGAATAGGGATTATACGCATTTTCATGCTGCTCACCGGTCAACAGGAAGTGTGACACCTCTTCCCGGGTCTGGCTGAACACCTGTTGCAACTGCTCCAGATCTGACTCGCTTAGCACCTCGTTTTGCCGCAGGCGCCACTCCAGCTCGCCAGCCACCAATTGCAGACGGGCCGCCGAGATATTGGCCGACACCCCCTTGAGAGTGTGCAGCAGCTTGCTGGCCATTTCGGGTTCCTGGCGGCGCAATGCGGAACGGATCTCCCACAGATCGTCCTTGTGCTCCGACATGAACAGCTTGAACAGGATCTGCAATGCCTCCTTGTCCTGCTCCAGCCGCTTGAGGGCATCCTGCAGATCGAGGATCCCCATCATATCCGGCGGTTTCACCTCCATGATCCCCGCCTGCTCCACCCCTTGCGGCTTTACCCACTGCAGCAGGTTGTTGTAGAGATCCAGCTTGCTCACCGGCTTGGTGACATAGCCATTCATCCCGACACCCAGACAACGATCCTTGTCACCGGGCATAGCACTGGCGGTCAACGCTATGATGGGCACATCGTGCTTGTCGACCATCTTGCGTATCTGGCGGGTGGCATCGAGCCCGTCCAGCACCGGCATCTGCAGATCCATCAGGATCACATCAAAAGGCTGCTCACCGACCCGTTCCACCGCCTCGCGGCCATTGCTGACCACGCACACCACCGCATCGACCCGACGCAGGTATTCGATGATAAGCTGCTGGTTGACCCGGTTGTCCTCCGCCAGCAGCACTCTTGTACCCTGTAGCAAGGATTTGAAATGCAGCTGATCCCCCTGCGCTTCGACCTTGCGCAGGTTAAGTTCGTAGGAGCTGCCGTTGAGCAACTCGTCCACCTTGGCCAGCAGGGCATTTTCGGTCATCGGTTTGGGCAGAAAATGGGTCAGCCCCATGCTATCCATCCGGGCGTGTAGCCCTTCTCTGGCCCAGGCACTGATCATCAGGATGGGGATCCGCCGCCACTGGCTGTGTTGATACATCTCCAACGCCAGATCGAGCCCATCCTCCTGACCCATTCGCCAGTCGAGGATCGCCAACCGAAGATTCGGTCCCTCTTCACGGAGCAGCTGACGGGCGCGGGAAAGGGAGTTAACCGGCAGCACCCGCACACCCGCGCGAGTCAGAATATCCCTGGCCAGTTCTAGCACCAGCTCGTTGTCATCCATCACCATCACCAGCGGCTGGTGCTCGAAGAAGACTTTCCGTCCGGCCACCCCGTAGACCGCCTGCGCCATCGGGATATCGAACTTGAACAGAGAGCCAACTCCAGCTTTGCTCTCTACTGTGATCCGCCCCCCCATCAGCTCGACCAGCCGCTGGGAGATATTCAGACCCAGCCCCGAGCCGCCATATTTGCGGGTATTGCCCGCCTCCAGCTGGGTAAACGCCTGAAACAGTTGGGTCTGCTTCTCTTCGGCAATACCGATGCCGGTATCACGCACACTGAAGCGGATCCGCATCGGATGCTGGTTGGCCAGCTCGATGCATACTTCGACTTCACCGCGTTCGGTAAACTTGATGGCGTTGTTCACCAGATTGACCAGCACTTGCCCCAATCGTAGGGGATCCCCACGCAAGAAAAGCGGTATCTCGGGCGATTTGCGAATGATCACCTCGATATGCTTGCGTTCTGCCAGATCGGCAAACATACCCGCCAGCGAGTCGATCTGCTCGCCAAGATCGAAATCGATCTCCTCCAACGTCAGCTTGCCCGATTCCACCTTGGTCAGATCGAGAATATCGTTAATAAGTAACAGCAAGGTATCGGATGAAGACTTGATTTTGCCCAGATAGTCCCGTTGCTGCTGATCAAGTTCGGTCTGCAGTGCCAGCGAGCTAAAGCCAATAATAGCGTTCATCGGGGTGCGGATCTCGTGGCTCATGTTGGCCAGAAAATCGCTCTTGGCCTGGGCCAGCAAGCCGGTCTGGCGCGACAACTCGCTCAGCTTCTGGTTGCGGCGCCACAGAGTGAAAGCCACCAGCACAAAGCAGATCAAGGCCCCGCACAACACCATCAAATAGAAGCGGTTCATCAAAGAGGAGGCGCGCTCCAGCTTGTCGAGTTTCCAGCGCACCAGACTCTCGCTCACATGCATGTCGATGAGCTGGTAACGCAAGGTGTGATAGGCAATCACCTGCTGGCTCACCTCCTTGCTCAGGCGGATCAGGGTGGCGATATCCGGCAAATCGCCATAACGGGATTGCAACTGCTGCTGCAACTGGTTCAGCGCAGTCTGTTCACGTTTGTCCCAACTGCGCTGTAAATAGCTACTCAGTTGCGCAAGCTCCTCGAGATCGCGATGAAGCGCACTGTCTGACGGGCTTATCCCCCGCACCTTTTTAATCTGGGCCTGCAGGGGCGCATTGAGATACTCGATAGCCATCTCAATGGCATGAAGCTTGGCCAGCGCCATCAGATAGGTGTCTATGTCATCAAGCAGAGCCAGGGAGAGCTCCTCTTGCACCAGCTCGGGATCGCTTCTGACTTCCCGAACAAAACTGTCAAGGGTGATGGATAACTGGTTCAGGCGCTGCTGGACATTGCTGTCATTGGCCTGCTCCCGCCCAAGCAGATAGACGGTATCAACGTTGATCCGGTTCAGCACCACCTCGGCCGCTTCGTTCAGGTTGTGGGCCTGCTGCTGCTGACTGAGCGACTGCCAGCAGTAGCCCGAAAAGGCGAGCAGCAGGGCAACGATCAGCCCTGGCACAGCACGGTTTTTCCGTGATCCTTTATTCATCCCGTCTCGGCTCTCATCTGGTGGTCGCTGAATTATCCGGTTAGGCCATGAACCCTGGGGGGGGGCGTTATTCACTCCGCCGGCCAACGTGTTACCGTTATTGTTCTGATATGTCGCGATTGTTTCGCGATTGCTTCATTCTGGCCCCTCATCATATTCTCAGCCAGCGCAGATATAGAAGGAACCTATTATGTTGTTTATCACTACCTATTGTAGCCACTGCTTTACCAGGAACCGCCTGCCCGCTACCCATATCAATACATCCGCCAAATGCGGGCACTGCAAAGCCCTCCTGTTCGGCCAGACCCCTTGCCTCGGGAAGGTGGATAATTTTGATACCCTGATCAACTCCGATATCCCGGTCGTAATCGATTTCTGGGCCAGCTGGTGCGGCCCCTGCCAACAGTTTGCTCCGGTATTTCATGAGGTTGCCCATGAACTCGAACCACGGATGCGCTTTGTCAAAGTCGATACCGAGCAGCAGAGCACCATTGCTGCCCGTTACGCCATTCGCAGCATCCCCACCCTGATGGTCTTCAAACAGGGCAAACTGGTGAACCAGATAAATGGCTCTTTGCCCAAGAGCATGTTCAAACAGTGGCTGGAAACGTTTCTGGATGTTTGATTTATGCTTCATCAATATTTTATTTATGTGCTTATTTTCTCATTTTTATCAATGCGTGTGTGAATCGAGGCTGATTTTCAACATGTGCTCCTGTTTCAAACAAGTAAACACATGTAATGTTGGCAACACAAAAACAACCTCAAGTTAACCGAGAGAACGTTATGCACACACCCGCTGTACCCTCTGTTCCTGCTCGCTGGCTGGACATCAAATCAGGGATCGTCATCCTGGATGTCCTGCTACTTTGTGCCATGCTGGCTTGGCTCCCGTTTGACCCCATGGTCAATAAGGGGCTGGGCATTCTGGTCTTTATCGCTATCCTCTGGCTGACCGAAGCGGTGAACATCACTATTACCGCTATCTCCATTCCGGTACTTGCCACCCTGCTCGGGGTGTTTGAAATGAGCAAGTCGTTGACCGACTTCGCCAACCCGGTGCTGTTCCTCTTTTTTGGCGGTTTTGCCCTGGCGGCAGCACTCTCCAAGCAGGGGCTGGACACCCAGATTGCCGGTAAAGTAATGCAGATCGCCAAGGGACACCTTGGCTGGGCTGCCATAGTACTCTTCACTATTACTGCTGCACTCTCCATGTGGATCAGCAATACCGCCACCGCCGCCATGATGATGCCACTTGCGATAGGTATGCTGACTCACCTCGATAGTAAAAAAGATCGCGCTACCTTCGTCTTCGTACTGCTGGGTATCGCCTACAGCGCCAGTATTGGCGGCATCGGCACCCTGGTAGGTAGCCCGCCCAATGCCATTGCTGCAGCCCAGATGGGGCTGGGGTTCACTGACTGGCTGAAATTTGGCATTCCTGTTGTCCTCATCTTCATGCCAGTAGGCATCGGCCTGCTCTATCTGGTAACCCGCCCCAACCTCTCCCATCAGGTCAGCACCGAGCGAGTGACCATAGAGTGGACTGGCCAACGCAAGGTGACCATGCTGATCTTTCTGACCACAGTGCTGTTGTGGGTTGGCTCCCAACCTATTGCCCAGGCTCTGGGAGGAATACCTCAATTTGATACACTGATCGCCATGGGGGCCATCATCGCCATCGCCGTCAGCCGGGTGGCCAGCTGGGATGATATCAATCAGAACACCGACTGGGGCGTACTGATGCTGTTTGGTGGCGGCTTGACCCTGAGTAGCATCCTGAAGCAGACCGGGGCCAACGCCTTCCTGGCGGAGCACCTCTCCAGCGCTCTGGCTACCATGCCGATATTCGTCATCCTGCTCTGTCTGGCCACCTTTGTGGTGTTTCTGACCGAGCTGGTCTCCAACACCGCTACCGCTGCGCTGCTGGTACCGCTATTTGCCGGAGTCGCAGAGGCTCTGGGCGTCTCTCCCATCGTTGTCTCAGTGCTGATCGCTGTCGGCGCCTCCTGCGCTTTCATGCTGCCAGTGGCCACCCCGCCCAATGCCATCGTCTTCGCGAGCGGCCATATCAAGCAGCGGGAAATGATGCGGGCCGGCCTGGTGCTGAACTTGGTATTCACCGTCATTTTAACCCTGCTTGCCTATTTTATGGGCGACATACTCCATTGAGTTACTGCCAAGGCCCCCGATGGGGCCTTCAGACTGCTGAAAAACCCCCTCTTATTCAATGAGGGGGTTCTTTTTTAGCTCGGCACCAAGCGACCCGTCATTGGCTGACAAGTAGGTCTACTTCTGAGCAAAGTACGTGGCGGCCTTTTATGATGTCGCGCTCCATGTTGGCTTGTGCGAAAGCTTTGCGTAGCCGGGCCACTTCAGCCTCCAGCTCGGCGACAGAACGCGCTCCGGGAATGGCCGATGTATTCTTTCCTCCCTTGGCTGCGACCACCCAGTTGCTCAGTGTGCCTTTGGCAATACCCAACCTTCTGGCGGCTTCAGCTTGGCCAAGGCCTTGCTCCAACACCAGTCGAACCGCCTCTGCCCGAAACTCTGGTGAATAGTGTTCTCTCGATTTCATTCAATACCCCCGATTGTCTCATCGTAACAATCGGGACTGTCTGTGAAAATCAGGATACCTCTAGAGGACGGAGCGCTGTTTGGCACAGCATCACGGGACCGGTATTCGCGTTATCCCCACGAGCCCAAAAAAGAACCCCCGCTTTGAAAAAGAGGGGGTTCTTCAGCGCTCTGAAGCCCCCGTATCACGGGGGCTTGATCTCGGGTTTATTAACCGATATTGCAGGGCTTCAATTTCCAGATCCGATCCACATAGTCCTGAATGGAGCGGTCTGAATTGAACTTACCCATGGTAGCCGAGTTGATGATCACCTTCTTCGCCCACAAAGCCGGATCCCGATACCAGGTATCGATCAGCTTGTGTGCATCCGAGTAGGACTGAAAGTCCGCCAAGGTCAGGTAAGGGTCACCCCCTTCCAGCAAGGAACGCTTGATGGCGGCCAGCTCACCCGGACGACCCGGCGTGAAGTAGTCGGTATCAAACCAGTCCAGTACGGCTTTAAGCTCGGAGTTCGCATAGTAGAAGTCGTACGGGTTGTAACCGCGTGCCTTCAGCGACTTCACCTCATCCACGTTCAGACCGAAGATGGCGCAATTTTCGGCTCCCGCCTCTTCAGCGATCTCAATGTTGGCTCCATCCAGCGTCCCGACAGTGATCGCACCGTTGAGTGCCATCTTCATGTTGCCGGTACCGGACGCTTCATAACCAGCAGTAGAGATCTGCTCGGAGACATCTGCCGCCGGGATCAGCTTCTCGGCCAGGCTCACGCGGTAGTTCGGCATGAACACCACTTTAAGCTTGCCCTGGATGCGGGTGTCATTGTTGACTCGATCCGCCAACTTGTTGATGGCATAGATGATATCTTTGGCCAGCTTGTAACCGGGTGCCGCTTTGGAGCCGAAGATGAATACGCGCGGATGCATGTCATAGTCCGGGTTAGCCAGCAGACGGCGATAGAGCGCCATGATGTGGATAAGGTTCAGCTGCTGACGCTTGTACTCGTGAAGACGTTTGATCTGGACATCGAAAATCGCCTCGGCACTGACATCGATACCCGTTTCGTCCTTGATGACCTTGACCAGCTTCTCCTTGTTGTGACGCTTGATGGTCATGAACTGCTGCTGGAACGCTTTGTCATCGGCAAATTTCTCTACACCACGCAGCTTGTCCAGTTGCAGCGGCCACTCCTTGCCCACCACCTCGTTATAGAGTGCAGCCAGTTCCGGGTTACAGGCTAGCAGCCAGCGACGCGGGGTTACCCCGTTGGTCACATTGCACATTTTTTCCGGCCACAGCTCGGCATACTCGGGGAAGAGATCTTCCTTGA
>NZ_JBODRQ010000132.1:0-9026 GCF_050633025.1 Aeromonas sp. | reverse complement strand
TAACTTACGTTCTACTCTAATCATGTTGGAAGTTATTCCAACTTATTTACCATGGGGGTTCGGCTTATTTTATTTGGCATTGTTTTCCTGTTGCGTGATATATTATTAATCTGTTGATAAAATGCATTTCATAAGGTATACACAAAAATATCCATAACCCACAATGATAACAGCATAACAGCCGAAAATTAATGAAAAACAAGTCAAAAAATTATAGATAATCTATCATACTCAGCTCGTCATCCAACCAAACTTAATACAATATGATTTTTCCAAGACGACATATAACCCTCTCTATATTTCCTTATATAAAGTCCAATGATTGATATGCACTCAACTTATTTAAGGTATCATCTAAACATATGTAAAGCATTATCAAAAATAGTTTTATATCCATCGGCGCCCCCAAAATAACGACAGTTAGTTTGATTCTGTGTTATCTGGCCTGAAGCAGTATAACCACACCCTTTTGTGGGCAACTGTCAGGTGAATACCATCTCCATACAGTCTGAGCAATTTAACCGACAGGACTTCATCCGTTTTTGCCGTAATAGCGCCAAGCCAGACCTGTCCAGCTGTTTCATATTTGAAACACCACATGCAGAAGTTCGTATACATAAACTGCAGAAGTTCATTTTATTGTTATATTTAAATCACTTACTGAATAATTCAAACAACCTCACTCGAGCCTGAAATGCTCCCTCATGTAGAAAGCACCAACCAGCAGACCATAAACAAGCCGCACTCGCTCATCCCTGCCTAGCAGCACACCGAGTAGCACTTCGCCGCTTGCTAAATCGTCACCATGCCAGAAGCACCAGAGGGCTGCCTCCACTACATCCAGCCAGCTGGCATGGCCCAGCTGATTGCGTGAGTTGCGCCGCCAGCTGCCACGCACCACAGCCACGCTATTCGGGGAAATAGTCGCCAGCGCCCGCTGCTCCATCACGCTTGGCGTGAGTCCATCCAGCTTGGCCTGACGGCTGCCACGCCCTCCTCGCAGCAATTTGTCGAGTAGCAGCGCCAACAGACGAAACGCGTCCTGATCTTCAAAGCTGGCATCCTCCCCCAGCAAATCGGCAGCACCGGTCATCAGTTGTTCACGCCCCAGATAGATCGGCTGTGACGTGTAATCCAGCCGATGTTGTTCGACATGGATAGCCAATGCCGTCACCACCGCCAGTGGTGAAGTCTCACCCTCTTGGTGACACGTGCCTTTGGCAAGCAGAACGGTCAGCTCCCTAGCTCGCTCGGCTGGCAGTAGGCAATATATCCCCCTGATCAGGGGCATTGCCGCCTGATCCGATAACAGTCTTGAGTTCATAGCGCCTCAGTGACGATCGCGTTTGAAGTGGGTGGTTTTATGACCAACGGTGACAATCTCACCGTCTTGCAGTACCAGATAGTGACCGCGCAGCCGCTGGCAGCATTCCGCAGGCACTCCGTACTCGGCTTGCAGCATCGTCACGCCTTTGCGATCGAGATAAACCAGTTCGCGCCCCTGGTGATAAGAAGAACGCCCAATGCTCAGCAGCAGCTCTACCAGCTCGGGAGCAATACCGCGCTGCTGCATCCGGCACGCGGCGTGATGGCTGTACGCACTATCCAGCTTCCCGTTCATGACATGTTCCTTTGGCGCTCATTTAGATGGACTCATTATATGTAGCCTGTATACTCATGCCGATACTGGTTACATAAACATGTCGCATTTTGGAGCACGTATGGCACCCAAAGAGCTCACCTGGGATCAAACCCTGCGTTTTCGTCTGCTGGAGATCGTCTTGCAGTGGGAAGGACGGCTGACCACCAATCATTTGATGACAGCCTTCAATATCGGTCGCCAACAGGCGTCACGGGATATCAACCACTACCTGACCCACTACTCACCGGAAGGGTTGGTCTATGACAGAAGCCTGAAGGGATACAAACCCACAGAGCACTTTGTCCCGCGCTTTAGTGAGGGAAAAGTGGATGAGTATCTGATGCTGCTACATCGTGAAAAGCAGCACCAGCGACAACATGAAGCGGGCCTGTTGACACTGCCACTGATGGATCTACGCTACGGCCATATCGAGATCCTGGATGTGCCAAACCGCCATATCGACCCTAGGATTGTGCGCGGTTTGGTGCAGGCGGCCCGTGGCCAGCTGCGGGTCGATGTCGATTACGTATCCCTCAGTTCAGAGGAGCAGAGTGGCCGCAATATCGTGCCCCACACTCTGGTCTATGACGGGATCCGCTGGCACGTACGCGCCTACTGCGAGAAGAAGGGGGAATATCTGGACTTTGTGATGAGTCGATTTAGGGGCGAACCGGATCTGCTGGATGCCTCTCCTCACGGCCGGGAGCAGGATCTGGAGTGGAACACCCAGGTGACTGCGGTAGTCGTTCCCAATCCCGGGCTCAGTGAAGGACAACAGGCCATCATTGCCAGAGACTATGCCATGACGGGGAACCAGCTATTGATCAGCCAGCGCATGCCTTTGATGCACTATGCACTGGAACGGATGCAAGTGAGCTATAACGGCGAACACCAACAACATCCCCTGCTCTACCCGCTGGTGCTGGCCAACCGGGAGGAGCTCATCCAGCAAGGCTGTACCTTCAAGCTCAAGAGTGCAGACCTACAAATGCGACCAAGTTAACCCTGGCGCCATGATGTCCGGCTTCTCCGCACATCCGGCAAAGAGAGATAGAAATAAGAAAGGCTCCCGACATGGCGGGGGCCTTGACTGTAATAAATCGTTTAATCGGAATTCGTATTTTGGGGACGCCCGTAATTTTTCCCGGCAACACTCATAACATCTGGGTGCTTTGGCGACTCACCATGCCAACGCAGCTTGGCCACCTTGCCATAATGATGAAAAAGGGTATTGGTACAAGGCTTATCAACAAATTTTAAGCCGGCGAACCAACCCGCAGATAACCAAAGTCAGCAATGAAATCGGTCCTGTCGAACCACCGCCACCGCCACCGCCATTTTCACCACCTTTGCCACCATTATCAGTGTTGGTACCTTGCACTGTGATGGCCATCGGCTTGGTAATCACCTTACCGCCAGTACCGCTACGCAGACCGAGGGTGAAGCTCTTGGCACCAACGAACGCCAGATCACGGGCGGTCACACGCACTGTGTAAGTCGGATTGCCTGCCGCATCGAGTGCTGTTTGGCCTGTAGTCGGGTCAAAGCGCACCAGTTGCGAGATACCATCGTTGTAGTGCTGGCCCACAACCGCGCTGCCAGACTCGCTATACAGCTCTACAGAGAGACGCTTACCGGCAGCATCAGTGCCAGAGGCAGTGATGGTAACATCGATGTACGGCTTCGCATTGGTCAGGGCAGTGCCGTCTACTTTCATGGTGAAAGTGCGGTCAGCAACGTCTGCACTCGGCATGACGCCTGCACCTGTGCCTTTTGTCCATCCGTAGTAAGCACGGAGGTTGCCATCAGGCATCGTCAACAGGCGAGCGGCATCAGGGCTGTCAGGGTTGTTGTAGAAGTTTTGGAGCAAATATCTCTCGCTTGGGCCGTACGAGTAAATATCCCCTTTGTCAATGGCGGAAGGACTGCCACCGAACATGTTGTTCTTGGTCAGGTTACCGTAACCACACATCAGACGACCAGCCCAGATGCCCCCTTGGTCGCAGAATCCTTCTGCACCTTTACGGTTGTAAAGATCTTCTGCGCCGAACAGGTGGAATGCTTCATGTGCGTAGGTATCAGGGGTGGTGTCATAACGACTCACCATTAAATCAGCGCCGGAAGTAGCCATCCCATCAAACTTGCCATCTGGGCCGCCCTTGGTGGTGATCCACATATCGGCACCAGAGCTGTGCGCAGCGAAGGTCAGGTCTTGAATGTCCTGCTCGTTGGTGCATACACCGTCCCACAGCGGAGGCGCCATGATGCCGAAGTTCGGGCCATAAGAGCTACGAACACCGATAACCTTTTCGTTGAGCAGAACAACCGCGGCTGAGTAGCCTGTTTTACACGTCGGGTTCAGGACGGTATCGCTCATAACGAGGATCTGCTTCACCTCGAAATGCAGGTTCTCAGGATTGCCATTTTTGACGATGCCGGTGCGTTGACTAGTGTAATACTCGTCCATAGCCGCTACGCGCTGGTGAATAGTGTTAAACACTTTTTCGGCACCATCTTGATCAACGATGGATTTAGGAACCATTACGTTTACATCAATAACCGTAGTGGCCATCACCGCATTGCTTGCAACCAAGGTTGCAGCCATAAGGAGTAGCTTTGACATCAATAGTTTCTCCGGAACTAGTATAACCATATGAAACCGAAAACAATACTCCAACGAATCCAATTTGCAATGCGTGACATGATGTTTTAAAAAAACGTCATGATTTGTGAACGGATTCACAATCCCATGAAGCACAAAGACTTTATTAACTCTCTGCTTAACCCCCACTTTATTACCCCCTCGGGGCTAACCTATCCAATCACTTTTACAACTTTACCAATAATGAATAGAGCCACCCGTTGACTTAACAACACGAACACACTCTCTACCCAACTATCGAGAGCTAAAACGAGCCATAATTGTTATTGAAATTTACATGTCATGACCATAAGCCATATTGTTCCATAGCCATTTTCATTGCTTTTATAATATACAAAAACAATTATTAAATTGATTTTAGCAGTATGAAAATGACGACTTGTTTTTCTATATCATAAAAGCAAGTTGTCTAAAAATATGGTAAATTGACACATATACCAATCATGTTTAACCTCCTAAAAAATAGGAGGCTATATGAACAACAATGAACCAGCACTAATAAGAACAAAAACACTATTAAAAAAACTTGGCATATCCAGATCGACGCTGTACAGATGGATTAAAGAAGACAAATTCCCACCGCCTATCAATAAGGGCTTTTATTCTGTCGCAGCGATAAATAGCTGGATATCAAGGGAAAAGCACTCATCTTAGATGATGAATCACACCATCTTATGGTTCAATTATATTTAAATATCCTGCAAGGATTTTACTGCTTCCATTAATTTTGTATCCCATAACTCATATGCCTCACGTTGCTCATCAATCCAGTCATGCAGATTGTAGATGGCCATCACTCCAGCCATTCGGTGGCCAAGCATTTTTTCGGTTACCTGTGGCATAACACGCTCTTCCGATAGTCGCGTACTCAACGTTCGACGCATGTCATGCATACGCCAATACGGCAGATCCAGTTTATCTCGCACACGCTCTGCTAACTGGATGAGAGATGCACTGCTCAATGACCTTTTCGGATTCACTGGCGAGCGACATACAGAGCCGCCCTTTAGCCGAGATCTCGCTGCCGTTTCTTGCAACAACATCATCACTCTCGTAGGAATAGGCCGACGTATTGGCGCACCACATTTGGCTCGAGCAGCGGGAACCGTCCAAATTTGCTCCTCCATATTGAACTCACTCCACTGCGCACCCAATGCCTCGCCGCTACGACAGCCAAGCAGGATCACCAATTTGGCTGCCAATTTTAATCCGCGGCTGGCCCTGCTCTGTTCAAATGCAATCCAAATCTGAGCGAGTTCACGCATGGTCAACACACGAGTGCCTCTCTCAGGTTGAGAGCCCACATCTTCGGTGCGTAATTGCAGCACCGGGGAGCCGCCAATGAGATTACGCCGAATACAAAAACTAAGAATGGATTTTAACCTGCGCAATAAATGCCCTGCGTTTTTCGGCTTTTTCTTGCCAATCTTATCAAACCACTCCAGCCAGCTCGAAAACGGGATCTGTTCAACCGGAATACCAATAAACAGAGGTTCGAAATAGCGCTGCATGGTATGCTCATAGAGCATCACCGTACGAGGCCGCAGCTTGGGCAGATGGTGTTCACGAAAATGCTCGCAGCACTGTTTAAGTGTGACATCATGCTTCTGGTGGAGCTTATCCCAGAAAACTCTGGGATGTTCATTACGCTCAAGTGCACCACGGATTGCAGGGATCAACGCCCTGGCATCAGCGAGTTTAAGGTCGGGATAGCGTCCAATTTTGAGTCTCGCCGCTTTTCCTTGCCAGCGATAGCGATATTGCCACGAGATGGTGCCTCGCTCGGTGACCCGAGCTGACAATCCATCACGGTCTGACAATTCCGTCTTGCCAAAGTAGGGCTTACCATAGAGGGCCCGTAGCTTCGTATCAGTAAGTGGCATATGACTCTCCTGTGACTGGTCATCTGATTTTTCACTGACACATTAACGCGTCCTAACGTGTACACAGATATGTACCAAACTGGTCTGAAACGGACTGAATCAAGATCGGACAAAGTGAGACAATCTGAGATAACACTCCGTATAACGACTTGTTTTTCAAGCATATAGACACAATTCAGAACCACGAAATGAACCAGCAGACAAATCCTACCTTCTATTTCCACGACTACGAGACCTTCGGCATCAGCCCCGCCAAGGACAGGCCGTCGCAGTTTGCCGGTATTCGTACCGATGCGGATTTCAACCTCATTGGCGAGCCGCTGGTGATTTATTGCAAGCCGCCGGCTGATTATCTGCCGGATCCGGAGGCGTGCCTTATCACCGGCATCACGCCACAAAAGGCGATGAAGGACGGGCTGTGCGAGGCGGATTTCATTCGCCAGATCCACGAGCAGTTCGCCACCCCGAATACCTGTGTGCTTGGCTACAACAGTATCCGCTTCGATGACGAGGTGACCCGCTACACCCTCTATCGCAACTTCTATGACCCCTATGCCTACGCCTGGCAGAACGGCAACTCCCGCTGGGACATTCTCGACATGCTGCGGGCCTGCTATGCCCTGCGCCCGGAGGGGATCGAGTGGGCGTTTGACGATGAGGGCAAGCCGAGTTTCAAACTTGAAAAACTGACGGTCGCCAACGGCGTGACTCACGCCAATGCTCACGATGCACTCTCGGACGTGCTGGCCACCATCGAGATGGCCAAGCTGGTGAAAAAAGCCCAACCCAAGCTGTTTGGTTATCTCTTTGATCTGCGGAACAAAAACAAGGTGAAGGCGCTGATTGACGTGGTGACCATGAAGCCGCTGGTGCACGTCTCCGGCATGTTCTCCCCCTGGCAGGGTTGTGCAAGCTGGGTCTCGCCACTTGCCTGGCACCCCACCAACCAGAACGCGGTGATCATGGTGGATCTGACCCGTGACCCCACCCCGCTCATTGAACTCTCCAGCGAGGAGATCCGCGAGCGCCTCTACACCAAGAAAGAGGAGCTGGGGGATCTGGCGGGCATTCCGGTGAAACTGGTGCACATCAACAAGTGCCCGGTGCTGGCGCCGGCCGCCACCCTGACCGCGGAACGGGCCGACGAGCTCGGCATCAATCGGGAGCAGTGCCGCAAGAGCCTGGATCTGCTGCGCGCCCACCCCGAGGTGCGGGAAAAACTGGTGGAGGTGTTCAATCAGGAGTTCGCCGGCAGCAATGAGAGCGACCCCGATACCCAGCTCTACGCAGGATTCTTTGGCCATGGCGACAAGTCCACCATGGATCTGGTGCGTGCCACCCCCGCAGATCTGCTAGGTGAGCGGGAGTTCGCCTTTACCGATGCCCGGCTGCCGGAGATGCTGTTCCGCTACCGCGCCCGCAACTGGCCACACACCTTGAGCGAAACAGAGCAGAAACGCTGGCGCCTGCACTGCAGCGACTACTTCAGCCGCCGTCTGCCGGACTATGTGCCCCGTCTCGAGGCGCTGGCCGAGCAGAACCAGAGTAACGAACGGAACTTTGCGATTCTAAAGAGTCTCTATCACTATCTGGAAGATTTATGAGTTGTGAGTAGTTTCACAATAAATCCTTCCCGCCCGTCCCCTTCTTCAGGTCATAATGACGAAGGGGATTTCCCCAAAAACCAATATCTTGCAACATCCTGAACGGATGTTTCCCAAGCAAGAGTTCTCTTTGGCCGAACGGAAGCCATTTGCTGATGCCTCGTCACCACGCACTGCTCGGATTACTGGCCCTGCTGCCGCTGGTAGCCAACGCCGCATACCGGTTCGATGTGCCGGACTATCTTGCTCGCCTGCCGGAGCAGACCTATCGCATCGTCGAACACAACTTCAGCACGCTCTACCAGCAGACTGACTTCACCCCCCAGATCACCAACAGCTACTTCAACGGTTCCCATCTCTACAAGTTTGTCGGGGTGCCGCTGGCCATCAGTGCCCAGTCCGGTTTTCAGCTGGAGGTATTTGGTCAGGCCTATAACCGTGCGTCACAGGCGTATACGCACCTGAGCGAGGATATGTCCCTCTATCGGGTGATGCGGGTCGATCTGATGGGGAACCCCAATGATCAACTGGCCATCGGTTTTGGTCTGGGGGTGCCCATTACCCCGTTGTTGACCCTCAAGGCGATCGCCTCTGGCAGCGACATCCCGGGCTATGGCTCAGCCAAATACGCCGTTGGTTTTGAGTGGCGTTACTGAAAAACGTGACTGATAACCGCTGATTGAAACAATTCAGGCTCCGTGATGGAGCCTGAATTGTTTTTGGTGACGCAACGATCAGGCGTAACGGATCACCCGTCCCTCGCCCCCTTGCAGGGTCACGGCAGTACCAACGGCCTGCCCTTGCAAAAAATCGCTTCCCCCTTCCGGCAGCAGAAATTCCTGTGGTTGCCCCTCCCAGTTGAAGAGGCAGAGCAGAGTACCGCCCTCGGGCAGGCTTACTTCGCCGCAGGCAAAGTCCATCGACTCGAAACGGGCAGAGGATGCACGGGCCGCACAAAGCTCAAGCAGCTTGCGCATTTGCGCCGCCTGCTCCTCATCGAGATCTTGCAGTCGATCACCGGCCAGCATCATGCCGCCGCTCGCCACCAGCGCTGCCAGATGGAAGCTGTAATCCGCCTTTCTGGCCTGCTGGCTCGGTAGATCACGCAGACAGATGCAGTCGGGATCGAGGGCCCAGAGCTTGTCATTTTGCCAGGCGCGGCAGAAGGCTTCGCGAGCGATCTGGCGATAGCGGTGACCATTGCGCTCCACGTCATCGCTCACCCGCATGCCGTG
>NZ_JBODRQ010000131.1:0-9155 GCF_050633025.1 Aeromonas sp. | reverse complement strand
CGGCGGCCAGCAGTCCTTGCATCTGCACTTTGCCCAGACCCCGATAACGCGCATATCGGTGCCCGTGATGCTGTTTCGCATCTGCAAAACTGCGTTCCACTGTCTCTTGCCGCCCCTTGTAAATCTGTTTGCCCACTTCACTCAGCCGGTTTTCGGCTATCCGCTCCCGGTCTTTCTGCCAGACATGTCGGCTTAATTGCTTGATACCCATTTTACTGCGCGTGCATTGCGCCCGTAGCGGGCATTCCCGGCACTTGTCCGGGTCGCTGGCATACAGCCGGTATCCCTCCCAGTTGGTGGTCTGGTAGCCCGTAGGTTCGAATAGCGGAGCGTATTCGGACGTTCGCGTGATCACCTCTATCTTTTCGGCCATCCCCTCTCTTGCCACCACACTCAACACCCAAACAAGCGGTGCAATTCACTTTGTTCATTGCACCCTACGGTGCGTCTATGAATGTGGTTTCATTTGCTCGCTGTTGTGAACTCTCTGGCATCAATGGTGCAACCCATTTCTCCAGCTTGTGCTGCTCGCGCCTCCCCTGCGCCTGCCCCTCTCTTCCCGCCGGCGGGGTTATTTCTGTGCGTTGGCTCACATCCCACTGCCGTTTTTTACCTCACAAATTTACAGACAGAGCGCCCCCATTCACTGAGTAAAAACTCATCGCATGGCCAAGGCGCTGAACCACTCACAAACACAACCAATTGATTTTAATCATCAATAAAAATATGAGCGATTCAATCCGCCCCCATTCCAGCAGTTGTTCAGCTTTGCGATCAGGGTCACACTCAAGGTAATAGCGCACAAAAATCCAGTTATTCGCACATTTGTCCGATAGGGTGACCTCTCCCTCGGCGCGATAATAGTCGGGTCAATTTTGTCTACATGCCGGCCTGCAAGGGCGGCATGCCAACAGGCTCCGGCAACGGAGCGGGGAGAGCGCCATGATCACCACCTTGATCAATGAACATCTGATCAATCTCGATTTGAAAGCGACACGTAAGGAAGAGGTCTTCACCGAGATGGCCCGCCTGCTGGCGTCGCAAGGCAAGGTCAGCGACGAGCAGGCCTTTATCAAGGATCTGTGGGCACGCGAAGAGCTGGACAACACCGGCTTTGAAGAGGGCGTGGCCCTGCCCCACGCCAAGAGTGCGGCGGTCAGCACCCCGGCGGTCGCCATCGGCATCAGCCGCAACGGCATCGACTACGGCGCCGAAGATGGCAAGCCGTCCAAACTGTTCTTCATGATTGCCTCCCCGGCCGGTGGTGCCAACCACCATATCGAGGTGCTGGCCGAGCTCTCCGCCAAGCTGATTGAAGAGGGCTTTATCGCCAAACTGCTGGCGGCCAACACCCCTGCCGATGCGCTGGCACTGCTGCTGGCCAAGAAAGAGGAAGCGTCTGCCGCACCTGCGGCCAACAAGGGGCTGATCATCGGTGTCACCGGCTGCCCGGCCGGTATCGCCCACACCTATCTGGCGGCCGAGTCGCTGGAGCGTGCCGCCAAGGAGTTGGGTTATGAGGTGAAGGTGGAGACCAACGGCTCCATCGGCGTCAAGAACAGCCCGACCGCGGACGAGATCGCCCGCGCTGCCGCCATCGTAGTGGCCTGCGACAAGCAGGTGGACATGGCCCGCTTTGCTGGCAAGCCGCTCATCAAGACCGGCGTGAAAGCCCCTATCAAGGATGGCAAGGGTCTGATTGAGCAGGCCCTGAAAGCCCCGGCCTATGTGGCTGGCAAAGAAGATAAAAAGGGTGAAGAGAAGAGCTCGGGCGGCAGTTCCGATCTCTATCGCTACCTGATGAACGGCGTATCGCACATGATCCCGTTCGTGGTGACCGGTGGTCTGCTGATCGCCCTGTCACTGGCCATCGGCGGCAACCCGACCCCGAGCGGTATGCAGATCCCGGAAGGGAGCATGTGGAACCAGATCCTCAACGTGGGTGTGGCCGCCTTTACCCTGATGATCCCCATTCTGGCGGGTTATATCGCCTACGCCATCGGTGATCGTCCGGCACTGGCACCGGGCTTTATCGGCGGCTGGATCGCCAACAACGGCAGCTTCTACGGCGCTGATGCCGGTACCGGCTTTATCGGTGCTATCATCGCGGGCCTGTTGGTCGGCTATCTGGTGCGCTGGATTGCCACCCGTCAGTACCACAAGATGGTGCAACCGCTGGTGCCGATCCTGATCGCCCCCATCGTCGGGTCGCTCTTTATCGCTGCGGTCTTTATCTTCATCATCGGTGCCCCCATTGCCGACATGATGACTGGCCTGAACGCCATGCTGCTCTCCATGAGTGGTGGCAGTCTGGTGCTGCTGGGCATCGTGCTGGGTGGTATGGCCGGCTTTGATATGGGTGGCCCGGTCAACAAGGTGGCCTTCCTCTTCTCCGTCGGCATGATCGCCTCCGGTCAGACCCAGTTTATGGGTGCCATGGCCTGCGCCATCCCGGCTGCGCCCCTTGGCATGTCGCTGGCTACCGTGCTCGGTCGCAAGCTCGGCATCTTTGACGAGTCCGAGATCGAAGCAGGCAAAGCTGCCGGTGCCATGGGTCTGGTGGGTATCTCCGAAGGGGCGATTCCGTTCGCCGCCCGTGACCCGCTGGCCGTCATTCCGGCCAACGTGCTGGGCAGCATGACCGCCGCCGTGATGGCCTTCCTGTTCGGTATCACCAACAGCGTTGCCCACGGTGGCCCCATCGTGGCCCTGCTGGGAGCCGTCAACAAGCCGCTGCTGGCCCTGCTCTGCATGATCTGCGGTGCCATCGTCACCGGCGTGGTCGCGGTTGCCCTGAAAAAGCTGCGGGCCAAAAAGAGTAATGAGGTGACGCTCGCCAAGGCGGTCTGAGTTCCGCCCTCCCGCTGAAACCTGCAATCAACCAGCAATCAAAGAGGGGCCCAGTGGCTCCTTTTTTTCTTTTCCTGCAATCACTTGGCCATACACAACAACCATTTTCTACAAATTGAGCACCGTTTAGTGACGGAGCACCTGCCGCCATCTTCATAGAATCCCCTCCATACACTAAACTCACTCGTTAGGAAGCCCAATGCAGATCCACGCTCTACAATCACTCGTCAATCAGCAGATCAATCAGCTCGGCCATGCCGATCAGGCAGGCCGCCTCGACAACCAAGGCCATACCAATACAGGGACGGACATCTCCTCCCAAGAACAGAGATTTGCCCAGACGGTCTTCGAGCAGGTTCGCAACATATCCCTCAATCATCAGGAGATCGCCCAGCTGCTGCCGCATATCGCCAGCTTCGACCTGCGTCAGGACAAGGGGGGCAACGCCATTCTCGCCGAATTGCGATCCAACCAGCTCTCCCTCGCCGATGCCAAGCTGCTGCTTGATGCCGCCGCTCGTCAGCTGCCACCCGCGTTGCCGGAGCGTCCGGCCAAACCAGCACCGGCCCTCCCGCCCCGCCAGCAGAACAACACGGTTGATCTCTGCCACCACTTCGCCGGGAAAGATGTGCAGGTATTGGCCAGCAAACCGGCCCCCGGCAGCAATAGTGCAGCCATTTGGCCAAGTGCCAGCAAGCCAGGACAGTTCGGCGTCTTTATTCCGGGCGAAGGGATGAAACACGCCCCGACCCTGGCCGATGCCAAGCGCCAGCTGGATGCCTACAGCGCTGGCCAGCAGACCAGACAGCTGGAAGCCCGCTGGGGCGGCTCCGTCAGTGTGCTGGCAGAAAAGCCAGCTGCCGATTTTGATCGTCCGGCCATCTGGCCAAGCGCCAGCAAACCGGGCAGTTACGGCATCCATATTCCCGGCAAGAGCGCCATGCGGGCCGAAGATCTGGCCAAGGCCGACAGCCTGTTTGCCAAAAATGGTATTGCCGCTCGCCTGAGCGATGGCCAGCACATCAAGGTCAATGGCACCAATCTGCCTGAAGCCGCGCGTGTTTCGCTGGAGCGACAACATCAGATTGCCATCACCCCCATCACCATCAATGGCAAGGAGATCGCCTATCTGTTCAGCGGTCAACAGCAGCTCAACCGGAATGTGCTGTTCTCCTCCCACGGCAGTGGCATCAATGAGGGCACCTTTACCAAGCCGGAGGGGATCGAATTTGACTTTGCCTCGACCCGCAACAATGTGCTGCGCTCCAACACCATGGCCTTCGCCGAGAAGCTCAAGGACGGGCTGGTAGCGTTCAAGGAAGAGAGCCAGATTTACGACACCCATAGCCGGGAGGCAACCAACTACCTGCTCAATGGTGGCATTCGCACCAAACCGGAGCAGGCTGCCGAGCTGATCGGGCGGATGAACCGCGACGGGGCCGAAAAGCCTTTTGATTTTGTGCTGCTCAACCGTGAGGCCAAGGGGGTTCACTTCGCAGATCTGCTGCAGGCGTTCCAAGACACAGTAGGGTGGCTGCCCGACCAGCTGGTCTGCCACTTCTGCCGTCCGCAGGATGAGAACAAGGGTCTCTTCGAAGTCAGCAACAACTATCTGGGATGAGTCACGCCATGAACCTTTATACCACTCTACTTGGCGAGCTTGCGGCACTCCTCGACATCGGGGCCATAGAGCAGGATGAAACGGGCCATGCCTGCCTGACGCTGGACAAGCTCTGGGCCATTCATCTGGCCCCGCTAGGCACAGAGAGCATGGTCATGTTCCTGCGTGCCGGCGCCCTTGGCAGCGACGCGCAGGCGCGCGAGCTGCTGCGCTGCAACCTCTTTAGCGCCGAGCCCTCGACCATCCGGGTGGCGCTGGGTCAGGACGATCATCTGATCCTCTGGTGCCAGCTGCCGCTGGCAAACAGCGAGGCCGCGCAGATCCAGCTTGCCCTGCAGCAACTGGTCGCCCAGGCGGTCGCGCTGAGTTGTGAAGGGGAATCCTCCCCACACAGCGACAATCTCTCCACCTTGAGGGTCTAGACAATACGCAGGAGTGCACTGGGCACTCCTGCCCCCCTCTTTGACCAGTCCGTCAATCCCGCGGGCTGGCCCTTTTTCTCTCCGCGCCCCCCTCGCGCCATCGCTTGCAAGATGCCCTTCCCCCTCACCAACTGGCTGAAATGGCAGCAATCCGGCGTCAGCGGTGTGATGTTTCTCACGCTTTATCCGCGAAAGCGCAAAAACTAGGATAATTTCCTACCCCCACTAGGGATGGCTCTCAAGCCATTTTTTCCGCCCCTGATTAGAGTCACCCTACCTGATGTCGTGACCCGCACCACGACGGGCGAAATTCCCCGTCCTTCGGCAGCGGGCCCGGGTTTATATGGATGGAGCGTCGAGCGCAGCAACCGCTGACAACCCCGACGTTCCGTTCCCCCTTCCGTGGCGTGACCTCGAACAACCTATCTACCAATGAGGGGCGCGGCGGCAATACCGTCTATCTCGCAGAGGATGAACGAAGATGTTTAAACTGCTCGAACAGGTCCGGGTCCCCACCCTGAACCTGCCGGTCGAAGCCCGGCGCAAGCTCTGGTTCAAACCGTTTATGCAATCCTATCTGGTTGTGTTCATCGGTTACCTGACCATGTATCTGATCCGCAAGAACTTCAACATTGCGCAGAACGACATGATCCAGGAGTACGGTCTATCCATGACCGAGCTCGGCATGATCGGCCTTGGCTTCTCCATCACCTACGGGGTGGGCAAGACCATCGTCTCCTACTACGCCGATGGCAAGAACACCAAGCAGTTCCTGCCGCTGATGCTGATCCTCTCCGCGCTCTGCATGCTGGGCTTCAGTGCCAGCATGGGCGGCACCGGTTTCAGCCTCTACCTGATGATCTTCTTCTACGCGGCTAGCGGTTTCTTCCAGAGCTGCGGCGGCTCCTGCAGCTACTCCACCATCACCAAGTGGACGCCCCGCAACAAGCGCGGCACCTACCTCGGCATGTGGAACCTCTCCCACAACGTGGGCGGTGCCGGTGCGGCCGGTGTGGCGCTGTTCGGTGCCAACTACCTGTTCGATGGCAACGTGCTCGGCATGTTTATCTTCCCCTCCATGATCGCGCTGGTGGTCGGCTTTATCGGCCTGCGTTTTGGTAGCGATTCGCCGGAAGCCTATGGCCTTGGCAAGGTGGAGGAGCTGTTTGACGAAGTGGCGAGCGAAGAAGACGTCGCCACCGAAGAGCAGCAATTGACCAAGTGGCAGATCTTCGTCAAGTACGTGCTGCTGAACAAGGTGATCTGGCTGCTCTGCTTTGCCAACATCTTCCTCTACGTGGTGCGCATTGGTATCGACCAGTGGTCCACCGTCTATGCCCACCAGGAGCTCGGCTTCTCCAAAGACGTGGCTATTCAGGGCTTTACCTTCTTTGAAGTGGGCGCCCTGGTCGGTACCCTGATGTGGGGCTACCTCTCGGATCTGGCCAACGGTCGCCGTGGTCTGGTGGCCTGC
Organism: Aeromonas sp.; assembly: GCF_050633025.1. Taxonomy (GTDB): domain Bacteria; phylum Pseudomonadota; class Gammaproteobacteria; order Enterobacterales; family Aeromonadaceae; genus Aeromonas. Next base: position 2,788 of record NZ_JBODRQ010000131.1, on the reverse strand, counting down.
GTGGCGCTGGCACTGATCATCGCGACTCTGGGGCTCTACCAGCACGCCACCACCCAGTTCATGTTCCTGGGCTCCCTGTTCCTGCTGGGCTTCCTGGTATTTGGTCCGCAGCTGCTGATCGGCGTGGCCGCCGTGGGCTTCGTGCCCAAGCAGGGCATCAGCGTGGCCGATGGCGTCAAGGGCACTTTCGCCTACCTCATCGGTGACAGCTTCGCCAAACTGGGTCTGGGCATGATTGCCGACGGCACCCCCATCTTCGGCCTGACCGGCTGGACCGGCACCTTCGCGGCGCTGGACATGGCCGCCGCCGCCTGTCTGGTGCTGATGGCCTGCGTCGCGGTCGCTGAAGAGCGCAAGATCCGCCGCATCAAGCGCGAACTGAAAGCCGCCGAGCTGGCCGCCCAGACCGCCTGATCCCCCTCTAGATTGTCGCTGATTGTTCAGGGCCACCCACAGAGGTGGCCCTTGTTGTTTGGAGAAAACACACGTCCCACTGACCAGACATCAGCCCAGCCAGCCGCTCAAGGGGGAGACATATCCCCATCAAGATCCCACTTTTCATATGCACTTTTGGTAAAAACTCCCCGCTGGCGCTATCTTGTTGCTCCCCCTTGTCAGCATCACAGAGAGCAGATGAAGATCGTCGCCGTCACCGCTTGCCCGACCGGTATCGCCCACACCTATATGGCTGCCGATGCCCTGCAAAAGGCCGCTACTGCGCTGGGGCTCAAGATCAAGGTCGAGACCCAGGGTGCCATGGGGGTGGAGAACTCCCTCACTGCCCGCGACATCGCCAGCGCCGATCTGGTGCTGATCGCCTCCGACATCGAGATCGAGCAGAAGGAGCGCTTCCTCGGCTGCCATATCCATCGGGTGCGCCTCGAGACCGTGTTGCTGGATGCGCAGGCAGTGTTAAGAACCGTGCCAAGACCCGGCTGATGCCAAGCCGTGAGATCACTTTCTACTGCCAGCAAGGGTTGAGCATCACCCGGGCCAAGCAGTTGAATCGGCTGACAGGGATGTTCAGATCCACCATCCGCTGCGCCAACCTCACCCGGCGTCAGAGCGTTGCGGCCGACAACCAGCTCGCCCTGCTCACCCTCGCCACCCAGCCGGGCGATCTCTGCCAGTTGCAGATTGAAGGGCGCGATGCCGAGCTGGCCCATATGGCATTTACCTGCTGGTGCGGAGAACTGGGTCAACCCCTGGTGCGTCCCGCCAGCGCCGCGCTGGCGGAGTTGCGACTCGCCAACGCCCTGCCCGACTACCATTTTGCCCTGCGCCAGCTGGCTCACAGTCCTGCACAGCTGACCAAGAGCGAGGCGCTCGAACACCTGATCGACCTGCTGCCCGCTGAGCTGGTCAGCAACAGAGCCGCGCTGGAGGAGGCGATCAGTCGGCGCGAGCAGGTCTCGGCCACTATCATCTGCCCCGGCCTCGCCATGCCCCATGTGCTTTGCGAGGGGATAAGCCAGCCCGCCCTAAGCCTGCTCAGCAGCCCGGCCCCCATCGAGTGGGGCTCGCAGCTCGGGCCGGTGCAGATCATCATCCTGCTGGCGGTGCCGACCGGCTGCGGACGCGACACCCTGTCCCCCCTCACCCGGCTGGCCCGCGCCCTGATGGACGAAGTGATAAGCGGCGCACTGCTGCAAGCAAGCTCGGCCCCAGCCAGACAAGCCATCGTGATTGAAAACCTGCTCGGTTGACTCCCGGCCGGAAGCCGCCAATTTTCCCGGGATCTCTTTAGCTACTCCTCCTATTCATCCTGCCGTCAGGCCCCTGTGGTACACTCGCTGCCATCGTCTGTCTGAAGTGTGTATCCGATGAAATCTCCCCGCTCCCGTCTCTCTGTCAGCCGCACGCCGCGCGATAACGCCCCGCGCTCGGCAGCCAAACCAGCCGCTCCCCGCCATGCTTCCCCCCGCAAACCGGAGCTGGTGCCCGAGGATCGCAAGCTGCTGCTCTTGAACAAGCCCTACATGGTGCTCTGCCAGTTCACCGACGAGGCGGGCCGCGAGACCCTCAAGGATTACATCAAAGAGCCCGGCATCTATGCCGCAGGGCGGCTCGATCGCGACAGCGAGGGGCTGTTGCTGCTCACCAACGATGGCAAGCTGCAGGCGCGCCTCACCCAGCCGGGGGAGAAGACCCCCAAAACCTACTGGGTGCAGGTGGAAGGGATCCCCAGCGAGGAACAACTGGCCGCCCTGCGCGCCGGAGTCGAGCTCAATGACGGCATGACCCTGCCCGCCGGGGCGCGCATCATGGATGAACCTGCGGTGTGGCCGCGCAATCCCCCCATCCGCGAGCGTAAGGAGATCCCCACCAGCTGGCTGGAGATCAAGATCATAGAGGGGCGCAACCGGCAGGTACGGCGAATGACCGCTCATATCGGCCACCCCACCCTGCGCCTTATTCGCTACGCCATCGGTGACTGGACGTTAGATGGTCTGGCCCCCGGCGAGAGCCGCGCCCTGCAAGCTCCCGAGCTGGCGCCCGCCCCGCGCAGTCAGGGCACGGGCAGCAGCAATCCGCGCACCGCCCAACCGACCCGAAGCCCGCATGGTCAGGGACAGGGGCGCGATAGCCGTGACACGAGCCCGCGCCCGGCCAATCGCAGCGGCGGCCGTGGCACCGCACGCCGACCGGCCCGCAGCAAACCCTCGGAGTAACGCGCAGCCCGCTGGCAATCGAATTGTAAAGAACCGCGCTGAATCGAGCCCCAGCTCCGGCTGGGGGCCAAATCGGTAACGAGACAAGGAGTCCTTATGAGCGATAACCTTCCTGC
>NZ_JBODRQ010000130.1:0-9306 GCF_050633025.1 Aeromonas sp. | reverse complement strand
CGACGACCTTCGGGTTATGAGCCCGACGAGCTACCGAGCTGCTCCACCCCGCGTCTGAGGTCGCCAATAATAGGCGCCAGCGCACAGATTGCAAGTAAATATCTCAAAAAAAGTTTATTCGTAGATTAATCGGACAAATAGTGCGGTCATTAGCAGCATCGTGCTGTTTTTTCAGGCAATCAGTCCGTACTGAGCATCCGCCACTACACTCAATGACGTGAACACTCTTTATCTGGGTAGGTAAAATATGCGCATATCCGCCGGTCACTGCCGTCAGTTGGGGGCCACACCCGACAGTAACGGCGTCAACTTCGCGATCTGGGCTCGTCTCGCCAGCCGGGTTGAACTGCTGCTCTTTGCAAGCGCAGAAGATGCGACCCCGGAAGTGATCCCGCTCTCCCCTCGTCTCAACCGCACCGCCTACTACTGGCATATCCATATTGAGGGTCTGCCCGTCGGGCAGCGCTACGCCTACCGCGTTCATGGTCCTTGGCGCCCCTATTGCGGCACTCGCTTTGATGGTGAAAAAGTGCTGCTCGACCCCTACGGCCGCCAGATTGAGCTTGGACCCAACTTTGATCGTCAGGCGGCGGCTCGACCCGGCAGCAATCTTGCAAATTGTGCCAAAAACCGGGTGGTCGATATCCGTCACTATGACTGGGAAGATGACAAACTCCCGGCACACTCCCTCTCTCGCTCGGTGATCTACGAGCTCCATTTGGGCGGATTTACCAACTCACCTGACTCAGGGGTCGATCCGGCGCTGCGAGGCACCTATCTGGGGTTGATTGAGAAGATCCCTTACCTGCAATCTCTTGGTGTCACCGCTGTCGAATTATTGCCCGTGTTCCAGTTCGATCCCCAGGATGCCGCTAAGGGGCTCTCCAACTACTGGGGGTACAGTCCCATCTCCTTCTTCGCCCCCCATGCCGAGTATGCCTGTGGCGATGATCCATTAACCGAGTTTCGTGACATGGTCAAAGCTCTGCACCGGGCCAATATCGAGGTGATCCTCGATGTGGTCTACAACCATACCGCCGAGGGTGGGGAAGACGGGCCGACCTTTTCATTTCGGGGTATCGACAACGAGGCGTACTACATCCTCGACAACAACCAGAAAGACACCAACTACTCGGGTTGTGGCAATACCTTCAACGGTGCCCACCCGGTGGTGCTGCGCATGATCATGGACAGCTTGCACTTCTGGCGTCAGGAGATGCATGTCGATGGCTTTCGGTTTGATCTGGCCGCCATCCTGTCACGAGATGAATCCGGCCAGCCCCAGGCCAATGCTCCCACCCTGCGCACCATAGACACCGATCCCAAGATCGCCGACATCAAGCTGATTGCCGAAGCGTGGGATGCGGGGGGACTGTATCAGGTTGGCTCACTCGCCGGTGCCCGCTGGCGTGAGTGGAACGGCCAGTTTCGCGACGACGTGCGCCGCTTCCTGCGCGGAGATGACAACAGCGTTACGGCGTTTGTCGAGAGGTTGTGCGGTAGCCCCGATATCTATCACTACCACCATGCGGATCCCGAGAAGAGTATCAATTTCGTCACCTGTCACGATGGCTTTACACTGTGGGACTGGGCCAGCTACAACAACAAACATAACGAGGCCAACGGCGAGCAGAACCGCGATGGCTGCGATCACAACTTCAGTTGGAATCACGGCCATGAGGGGGAGACAGACGACCCCGAGATCAATGCCCTGCGTATGCGACAGGCCAAGAACATGATGGTGGCAACTCTGCTCTCGGTTGGCTCCCCCATGCTGCTCATGGGGGATGAGCTACTGCGTACCCAGCATGGCAACAATAATGGTTATTGTCAGGACAATGCCACCTGCTGGATGGATTGGCGGCCCACCAGTCGCAGTCAGGACATGTTCCGGTTTATGAAGGAGCTGATCCAGTATCGCAAACATCTGTTCCATCGATCCGAGCAAGAGAGCATGCCCCTGTCGCTCACCGAGATCCTGCGCCACAGCGAGATCTGCTGGCACGGTGTCAACGCCATGCAGCCAGACTTCAGCCCCCACTCCCATGCCATCGCCATGTCGGCGCTGTCGAGCGAAACCAGGCTGGCGCTCTATGTGCTGTTCAACGCCTACTGGGAGCCCCTCACCTTTAACTTGCCGAGCCCGCCCAAGGGGGTCGGCGGCTACTGGCGGCGGATCCTCGATACCGCCCTCCCCTCGCCGCAAGATATCTGCACCTTCGGCATGCCGCTGGAAGGATTGACCCGCGAATATCTGGCCCAGCCGCGCAGCAGTTGCCTCTTTATCTGCGGGGCCGACGATTTCTATTGATCGAGAGCTGCTGCTTGATTGCTGCTAATGGATTGCTGCGATTCCAGCAAACCAGATAAGCAAAAGCCCCGAGTGTTGGCTCGGGGCTTTCTCTATTTCAGCGCCAGTGTCAGATCAGCTGGTGCAACACACTGGTAGCGGCAATCTGGGCGATCAGCAGGCCACACAGGGAGGTGGAGACCACCACAGGCGCGGTATCACGCTGCAAGTAGAGCGGGCTGAACCAGAGCAGCAGGGAAGCCACCAGCAGCGCTGCCTGGGTCACCACCGCCGGGATCAGGGCATCGAGATTGGCCTCACCCCCTTGCCAGCCCACCAGCACGGCCAGCCAGACAAGGCTGGCCATCGCCCCCACCAGACCGGCCAGCGGCAACAGGGTGTTGAATGCCTTGAGACGATGACGGGCCCGCAGCAGCATCAGGTGGGCAAAGGCCGCCCCCAGCATCGCCATCTGCAGCAGACCGCTCACCCAGCCCTGCAGTTGCAGCAGCCCGATGCCATAGACAGCGAGCGGCAACGCCGGTAGCCAGAGCAGTGTCGAGGGGACTGAACGCTTGCCCTCCAGCCGTGACTGGGCCAGCGACAAGCCAACCCCGAGCACCAGTGCGCCCCCACCACTCCAGATGAGCCAGCTGGCCGCCTTGGCCTCTACCGCCAGCATCAGGGAAAGCGCGGTAATAACCCAGATGGAGAAGAGCTGTTGAGTGATGCGTGAGCGCTGGCCCGGACAGATATCACCGCGCCATAGCACGATACCGAGGGCAATGAGGGCACCAAGCGCCATCAATCCGGTGAGGGGAAAGAGCCAAAGTGGGAGTTGGACGAACATGACGCCTCCAGCAGCAAGAATTCGGGGGCGCCACTGAGGCGCCAGAGAGGGGGCGAGTATACCCAAACCGGCGGCTATCCCCAATCGCGACAAACGATCGTGGGCAAACAATCCGGGGCAATTTGGCGCCAGCAGGGCACACCTTGAAAGGGCGCCCTGCTGGCAGCCATGTCCATAATGACGGGATGCTGCGCTGGCTTTAGCCCTGACCGCGGGCCAGCGCCACCACCCGAGCAAACATCTGGCGGATCACCGGCGGAATATGCTCGGCGCCGAGCCGCTCCGCCTCTTCCACCACCGCCAGCGCCATTCCCGGCTTGCTGCGATGATGAATAGCCTTGTTGATGATGTGACTGGCGCTCCACATGGCGCGCCCACCGACCCCGGCCTCGCGGCGAAACACCGCTTCAAAGCCGTTGTGATAGAGGTAGTGCTCAATGTCTGCGGCAGGGAGCTGGGTCAGTCGGTCCCGCTCCCGCTCGCCCTTGAGCTGGCCCCGAGCCGAGGCGGCATACTTGAGCCCCGCCTCATCGCCATCGGTCAGCAGGTGCCACTCGATGCCAAAGTCCCGCGCCACCTTGATGAGCGGCGACTGGCCGCACTGGGCAAACTCGATGATCCGCACCCCTTCGGCCCGCAGACTGTAACCGCAGATCTGGGCCAGCTCGGAGAGCAGCCAGATCTCGGTCTCCCCCTCCACCAGCAGCCAGCAACGGGCAAACAGCGACATGGGGCGGTTGATCCGCACATGGAAGGCGATCTTGCGCAGATCGTCGCTGCTGTAGCGCTCGCCACCAAGCTGGTGACAGAGGATATCCTGCTGACGGCGCACCAGCCGCCGCACCTGATTGAGCGGCAGGGAAGAGAGCAGATCCCCCGAGTTGGTGGTGAGCAGCTTCTGGCCCGGCAGTTGTTCCAGCAGCCCCCACGCCAGCGCCAGCATGGTCGGGTGCAGCCGGCTCTCAGGATCCTCGAGGATCATGATGGGGCGGGCCCCCTCCTCCAGCTCGCGGTTGCCACGCGCCTGCAACAAGGTAGCCGCCATCCCCGCCATCGCCAGCTGCAGGGCGCGGTTATCGGCGCGGCGCAGCAGGGTATGCAGGTTGCCCGGATTGCGCAACGTCATGGGGCGATTGATGATGTCGCGCTGACTGCGCGGCTTGTTCTTGATGGGGGCCAATGCGTTGAAGTAGTGATCCATCAGCTGACGCACCGCCTGCAGCGCCTCTTTGAGCTCCGGCTCGCCGATCCGCTGGGGTTCGTCGATCAGCTTGTCCGCCAGCTCGCTCAGGCGATGCTCGGAGAGATCTCCCCACTGCAATGTCTCCACCCCGTTGCGAGCGGTACGAGCGTCCCGCAGCCGGAACACCGGGTTCATGGTAATGAGCAGGCAGACCAGCTCGTGGGTGTTGGCGATGGGCAAGCTCTTGCCTACCCCGTCGAGAAAGTCGTGAATAGTGAGCACAGAGCCATCCGCCTGCAGCTCGGCGCTGGCGCGATAGTGAATGCGGTGGAATTTGTCCTTGTGCAGCACCCAGGAGGCGCCAAGACGAGCCAGACGGCGAGAATGCTGGCACATTTGTGGCCTGTGCTCACTGAAGGTGAGCACCAGCTGCAGGTGGCGCGCCGGGGCCAATTCGGGATCTTCCGGTTGGTGAAAATCCTCGGCGGTGAACTGATAGGGCTCGGCATTCTGCCCCAGCAGACACCAGAGGGCACGCAGCAGGCTCGACTTGCCCCAAGTATTCTCGCCGATCAGAACGGTGGTCTGATCCAGCCCGAGCGACAGGCGATTTATACCGCGAAAACCTTTGACTTCAATACGTTCCAGAAACATCCAGCCATGTCCACATCATTGTGATGGGGCAATAGTGGCAAAGTTACCGGGAAAATCCTATCGGCAGCCGGGCTTTTCAACGTGAACTGTGAGGCACTGCAGGTTCGGGAGGGATAACGACAGCGGTGCGATCTTGCGGGGCATTCCAGTGGCTGAACCAGAGATGACGGGTACGGATTTGACGTTTGCGATAATTCAATGGGCATTCCTTTCAATGGATAAGTGGTAGAGAGTACACCTCTTTTGCCCAAAGTCTCAGGGTTATATGTGACAGCATGATGACAAGCCGGCTCACCGCATGGCTGGCATATCCACCGACTCTGCACATGACTCTTGCTACCGAGGCTGCCAGCTCCCAAGGTCGCGCGATGTCTGTCAGTCACGAGAATCAGTACCCATAAACAACAGAAACGATATGCTACTGAAGGGTTGGAGGCGCTGAGCCTGGAGCCGATACCAGAAACTACCTCCCGTTAGCTGTGACAGGGACAAGTCCGGCCAGACCAGCTAGCGGGCAGAAAATTGCGACGCAAACGATTGAAAAAAGAAAAGACGCCTCAAGGGCGTCTTTTTGCATTTTTATGCTCGAAGGGTAGAAGGGCTCGAGCCGCTTATTCCCATTCGATGGTTGCAGGCGGCTTGCCGGAAACGTCGTACACCACGCGGGAGATACCGTTGATCTCGTTGATGATGCGATTCGATACGTGACCGAGGAAGTCGTACGGCAGGTGAGCCCAGTGGGCGGTCATAAAGTCGATGGTTTCGACGGCGCGCAGGGCAATGACCCAGTCATATTTGCGACCGTCGCCCATCACGCCAACGGAGCGCACCGGCAGGAAGACGGCGAACGCCTGGCTGACCTGGTTGTAGAGGTCGGCTTTGCGCAGCTCTTCGATAAAGACCGCATCGGCGCGGCGCAGAATATCGCAGTACTCTTTCTTCACTTCGCCAAGGACGCGCACGCCCAGACCCGGGCCCGGGAACGGGTGACGGTAGAGCATGTCGTAGGGCAGACCCAGCTCCAGACCAACGCGGCGCACTTCGTCTTTGAACAGCTCGCGCAGCGGCTCGACCAGACCCATCTTCATCTCTTCCGGCAGGCCGCCGACGTTGTGGTGAGACTTGATGACGTGGGCTTTGCCGGTCTTGCTGGCAGCGGATTCGATAACGTCCGGATAGATGGTGCCTTGTGCTAGCCACTTGGCGTTTTTCAGCTTCTTGGCTTCATCGTCGAACACTTCGACGAAGACGCGGCCGATGATCTTGCGCTTGGCTTCCGGCTCGTCAACACCGGCCAGGGCAGAGAGGAAGCGCTCTTCCGCTGCAACCTTGATGATGTTGAGACCAAAGTGGTCACCAAACATCTCCATCACCTGCTCGCCTTCGTTCAGACGCAGCAGACCGTTGTCCACGAAGACGCAGGTCAGGCGATCGCCGATGGCGCGGTGCACCAGCATGGCGACCACAGAGGAGTCGACACCGCCGGAGAGGCCGAGGATCACTTCATCGTCACCCACCTGCTCGCGGATACGGGCAACGGCGTCGTCGATGATGGTGGCCGGGGTCCACAGGCATTCGCAGCCGCAGATGTCTTTGACGAAGTGCTCCAGCATGCGGGCACCCTGACGGGTGTGGGTCACTTCCGGGTGGAACTGCACGCCGTAGAAGCGCTTGGCTTCGTTGGCCATGGCCGCGTGGGGGCAGGTCGGGGTCTGGGCGATGGTGGTGAAGTCGGCCGGAATGGTGGTGACCTTGTCACCGTGGCTCATCCAGACATCCAGCAGGGCATTGCCGTTGTCGGCGATGGCATCTTCGATATTGCGCAAGAGGGCGCTGCTCTTGCCAGCCTCGCCCAGCACTTCCACCTTGGCGTAACCGAATTCACGCTCGGTGGAGGATTGCACCTTGCCACCCAGCTGCTCGGCCATGGTCTGCATGCCGTAGCAGATACCGAACACAGGGACACCGGCGTTGAACACATACTCGGGGGCGCGCGGGCTGCCTGCTTCGGTGACGGACTCGGGGCCGCCGGAGAGGATGATGCCGCTCGGATTGAATTCGCGGATCTGCTCTTCGGTCACGTCCCAGGCCCACAGTTCGCAGTAAACGCCGATTTCGCGCACACGGCGGGCGATCAGCTGGGTGTACTGGGAACCGAAGTCGAGGATAAGGATACGGTGCTGGTGAATGTCTTTAGTCATTTTATTCCTGCATCAGGCTGATGTTGTCACAAAGGGCACGGGATAAAAAAAGGGTGGAAAAACGGGGCGCAGGGCCCCGTTTTATCAGCCCATCCGATAGTTGGGGGCTTCTTTGGTAATGGTCACATCGTGGACGTGGGACTCTTTCATCCCGGCGCCGGAGATGCGCACGAACTCAGCCTTGGTGCGCATGTCGTCGATGGTGGCGCTGCCGGTCAGGCCCATGGAGGAGCGCAGGCCGCCCATCTGCTGGTGGATGATCTCTTTGAGGCGGCCCTTGTACGGCACGCGACCTTCGATGCCTTCCGGCACCAGCTTGTCGGCGGCGTTGTCGGTCTGGAAGTAGCGGTCGCTGGAGCCTTTGGACATGGCGCCCAGGGAACCCATACCACGGTAGGATTTGAAGGAGCGACCCTGATAGAGCTCAATCTCACCCGGCGCTTCTTCAGTACCGGCGAACATGGAGCCCACCATGACGCAGCTGGCGCCCGCAGCAATGGCCTTGGCGATGTCGCCGGAGAAACGGATACCGCCGTCGGCAATCACCGGAATACCGGTGCCTTCCAGCGCGTCAACGGCGTCGGAGATGGCAGTGATCTGGGGCACACCCACACCGGTGACGATACGGGTAGTACAGATGGAGCCCGGGCCGATACCGACCTTGACGGCGTTGACACCGGCAGCAGCCAGCGCCTTGGCGCCCGCGGCGGTCGCCACGTTGCCACCGATGATCTGAAGATCCGGATAGGCGTCGCGAGTGGCCTTGATGCGATCCAGCACGCCCTGGGAGTGGCCGTGGGAGGAGTCGATCAGCAGCACGTCAACACCGGCTTCCACCAGCGCGGCGACGCGCTCTTCGTTACCGGCACCGGCACCAACCGCTGCACCGACCCGCAGACGACCCTTGTCATCTTTACAGGCGTGCGGCTTGCGCTCGGCTTTCTGGAAATCTTTAACGGTGATCATGCCCTTGAGTTTGAAGTCGGCGTTCACCACCAGCACTTTTTCTATACGGTGCTTTTGCATCAGGGCAACCACCTCTTCGCGAGGGGCACCTTCACGCACGGTGACCAGACGATCTTTCTGGGTCATGATCTGTTCAACGGTCTGGGAGAGGTCAATCACGAAGCGCACGTCACGGCCGGTGATGATACCAACCAGCTGATTGCCGTCAGTCACCACGGGGTAACCGGCGAAGCCGTTCTTGTGGCTCAGCTCCTTGATTTGGGCGATGGTCATGTCAGGGCGCACGGTGACGGGGTCAGTCACCACGCCGCTCTCGTATTTCTTGACCTTGCGCACTTCGGCAGCCTGCTGCTCGATGGACATGTTCTTGTGGATAAAGCCGATACCGCCTTCCTGGGCCAGTGCGATAGCCAGACGGGCTTCGGTCACTGTGTCCATGGCAGCGGAGATCATCGGGATGTTCAAGCTGATGGCGGAGGTCAGCTTGGTACGCAGATCGGCAGTATTGGGAAGAACTTCGGAGTGGGCGGGAACCAACAGTACATCGTCGAAGGTTAACGCTTCTTTGGCAATCCTGAGCATGGCAATATCTCACCGTTGAGGAAGTGGGGGTGTAAAATATTGCCGACGAAGTTTACTCACGCATTGGTCACTGGTAAAGAAGTTTTTTGAATTTTTTATGGCGTAGCCCTTATTTAGAAGGCCAACACGCCAAAAAACAAAGATTATCAGTACGAAACCCGGCATGTTTGGACAAAAAGAGTTGGCCAGACGGTGTTATGGCGCTGAACATGCTGCGTGCCGAGACCACGCGCAAGGCCAGCTTGCGGAAGAAACAGCAATTTGCAGGCATGAGCAGCGACTATCTCGAAAAGGTGTTAACGGCAGGGTTGTCGAAGCTGGTACAAATCTAACAAGTTGTTCACGTTCTCGCCCTGATATCGGATCGAACCACTCAATTACCAGACCACCACCACTGCGTACTTACCGCCCAATAAACCACCACCTGCACGGCTCGCCCTTCGTTCTGCCTGCGCTATGGTTTACCATGCAGGCAATTGTGGTGCCTGGCACCGCCCACCCTAGCGCCAGGCGCTACCGTCATCGGATACCTCATCTCGAGCAACATGAGCAAAACAGCACACGCGGGCAAAGAGCCAAC
>NZ_JBODRQ010000129.1:0-9345 GCF_050633025.1 Aeromonas sp. | reverse complement strand
TCGAGCGGGCCCGAGATGCGAAAATCGATGCGGGTCACCACATCCACCACCGGCTCCAGCAGTTTGGAGAGGGCCAGCACATAGAGACCCGTGACCGGCGTGATGGAAAAGGCCGCCACCACCGGCAGGGTGCCCCCCAGATTGGGGGAGAAGCTCAGATCAAAGTCGAGCCGCCAGCGCACCAGATCGGCGCTCCCCTCGCCGCGCAGGTTGCCTGCCGCCCCCTTCATATAGAAATCATCGTTGCTGACCTGCCCCTGCTTGATGGTGGCAGAGGCGGACATGGATTCGAAGTAGAAGCCCTTGTCGAACACATCGCGAAAATCGAGCCGCAACTTGCGCAGCAGGGAGTCGAGACTGAGCAAGGAGAGCAGTCGCGCCCCCTTGTCGTTGACCTCCCGCAGGGTGCCGCCCTCCAGCTGATAGTTGGCACTTCCCCCCAGAGTCGGCAGGCTCGGGCGATAGGGCACATCCTGCCAGTTCAGATCAAAAGCGAGGGAGCCGGGGGCATCGCCGATGGGCGAGGTGTAGCCGAGCCGCTTGAGCAGTAGCTCGCTGTTGTTGCTGGTCAGCTTGCCACGGGCGCGGGTTTCCATCCGGTTGCCATCGGCCAGCCAGTCGACACTGCCGGTGAACTGACTCCCCGCCAGCCGCATATCCAGCCCCTTGAGGGTCACCTTGTTGGCGCCGGGCACCAGCTCCCCTTTCACTTCGCCGAGCGGCAATGCGCCAAAGCGGCAATCGACGCAGCTGAAAGTCAGCCAAGGGATGGATGCCATGATGGCGTTGTCCTGCCTGGCATCGGGATCCGGGCTGAGATCCGAACTCTTGCCGGACCAGTAGATGCGGGCAAACTTGGCATCCACCGGGCGATTGGCTACTGCAGGCAGACGGATCACCCCCATCACGTCTGGGCTGTCGATCATCACCTCGGTCGCCTGACTGGTCGGCCCCACGGTGAAACGCGCCGCCTTGAGGGTGGCACTGCCGATATAGGCGCGAGCCAGCTGCCCATCCACCCACCACTCCTGCGGCAAGAAGGCCGGTCCAACCACCGCATTGCCGGTCTGGTTCTGCGCTGGCAGCCACTGCTTGAGTCGTGCCAGCCAGCCGCCCACGTCAGCCTCCTGCTGGTTGATGGCAAGCAGCATGGGGGCATCGCGCAGCACCCGGGCCCCCGGCTGACCCACATCAACCCGCACCCGGCTGAGATAAGGCACCCCTTCGCCGTAGACCAGTCGGGTCTGCATATCCACATCAGCCCCCAATACGGCGCGAATGTCAGCGCTGCCATCCCGGCCACGGGCGATCACCTTGAGCGGCAGCCGGCTGGCGCTGCTCTTGGCCAGCGGCAGCGGCAGATCCAGCCCCATCCCCTGCAAGTTGGAGTCGAGCGCCAGCTGGAAGCGCAGCGGCTTGCTCTCGGGCAAGGTCAACCCGAGCTTGCCGCCCCAGTTGCTGCGGCCGTTGAGGATGCCATATGAAGAGATGGTGGCGGGTTGGCGGCGGCTATCCCACAGCCCCTTGAAATCGAGGTCAACCTGATAGTGATCCGGATGCTGGCGCCCCTGATAATCGAGGGTCAGCGGCTGGTTCCACAGGCTCGCCTTGAGGTTGCTGAAGCGGGTCTGTTCGTTGTCATATTCGAGGCGCCCCTGCACCTTCTCCAGCGGCAGATCCAGACTGGCGACCCGCACCTTGTTGTTGCTGAAGGTGGCATCGCCGCTCGCCTTGACCTCGCTCTCGCCATCGAGAGGAATATCGAGCTTGACCGAACCGGCCATCGGGCCGCGGATCTCGATCTCCCGCAGCGCCTGACCTACCGAACTGCCCAGCGGGGAGTCCTGCAGGTAGTCGCTGATGGCCTTGCCTTCCCCCTGTACCTTGGCATCCACATAGAGGTGGGCGCCGGGGGAGAGATCCGGGATCCAGGCATGCACCGAGTCGGAGCTCGCCTTGCCGAGTTTGGTGGATCGGCTGCGCATATCGAGACCGGCATTCTGGAACAAGAGATCGATCTGCAGGTCGGTAAGCGGTTGCCAACCGGGGAAGAACTCGTAGGTGGCCTGCTCCAGCGGCACCGCCACCTGGAAGATGCCCTTGCCGTTGTCGTAGGGGAAATCCCGAAACTCTCCATACCAGAGCAGGTCGGCCCCCTTGGCCTTGCCTCCCTTGATGGCACCGCTCAGGTAATCCACCAGCCCCTTGTCCATCGCCTGCAGCGGGAAGTAGCGATCCGCATGGCCCGCATTCTTCACATCGATGCGACCAGTCAAGGCCAGGAAGGGGTGCACGAACAGATCGAGGCGGAAGCGGCTGGCCAGGGTAAGATCCGGGTTATCCAGCGCGATATCCTGCCCGTAGAGCACCCAGCCCTGTTCCTCGCGCCACCAGTCGAGGCGGGCCGAGAAGCTGTCGACCGGGATCGGCATCTTGAAGTGACGGGCGGGATCCACCTTGTCGTTCGCCAGCGCCAATCTGGCGCTACCGCCGGTCGGAGTAAGCCAGAACTCGCCGTTGAGATCCTGCATCCCGGGTATATCTTGCCAGGCCTTGAGGCGCACCTTGCTGAAGCGGCCACTGAGGGAGAGATCCTGCCAGTCGGCATTGGCCAGCAGCGTCAGCTCCTGCACCGAACCCTGCGGATTGGTCTGGCGCAGGGTCTCGCAGAGTGTGGGGTAGAGCGCCGAGACCAGCTGACTGATCTGGGTGATCTTGTCGAACTCTATGCTGGGCAGATAGCCCTGCACCCGATCCCCGATCCGCTCCAGTTGCAAGCGGCTCTGCAACCAGGGTTTGCCGTCCAGCTTGAAGGTGACGTTATGGCTGGCCAGTTGCCAGTCGGTGCCATCACGGCGCAGCTGGATCTTGCCACCATCGAGGCCGAAGCGATGCATCTCCCCTTTCTTGGGATCCTTCCAGATCAGGTAATTGTTGCCAAACGCCAGCAGGGTATTGCCCAGCTTGCCGCTGTCAAACTCGCTCCAGAGCTGGAAGTCGAGCTGACCGGCAACCTTGGGTTCGCCCGCATGGATCTTGGCCAGGGTCGGAGTGATATCGAGCTGGCGGGCCCCCAGATAGAGTTGCCCCTTGAGGCGATCGAGCCGGGCCGTCGGGGCGTCCACATCCAGAATCAGATCGAGGGTGCTCTCGCCCACCCCGTTGATGAGGTAAGCCTTGCCGACCCCCTGATGGCGCTTGCCACGGTTCTGCCAGCGCAGCTGGGCGATGTCGAGGGCACGCAGATCACCGAGGGAGGTGGTGACGCTGAGGCGGGTATTGTGCACATCGAAGGTGGAGAGCTGGGTCAGCAGAAAGCGCAGCAAGGCACCCTGCTGGGGATCGCCGGAGGGGCTGTCGTCAGCCGGTTGGCGCAAGTCGATGGTGATATCGCCATCGCTCAGGATCAGCTCGCCAAAGACCAGTTTGAGCTCGTTAATGGTGCGCCAGAAGTCGAGATGCACCCAGGCTTTGCCGAGCTGTACCGTAAAACGCCCCGAATCCGGGGCGATGGCAAGTTGCTGCAATTCGAGGGCGGGCCCGGACTGTGTCCAGTCCAGCCCCACTTGCTCCACGCTGATCTTGAGTTGTGAATCCCCCAGCAGAGCGTGGATCAGATTCTCCCGGTATTGATTCAGCAAAGGGCCCCCGACCCGTACCAGCGTGACCAGCATGGCCAGCAGTACGAACAGGACCCCCAGGGCCAACCAGCCCCGACTCAGCCAGCGATAGACCAATTACATCATCACCACGTCGAACTGCTCCTGACCACAGAGGGGCTCGCTCACCACCCGCACCTGCTTGCCAATGAACACTTCCAGCTCCGCCAGACTGTGGGACTCCTCGCCATGGAGGTAGTCGGCCACGGCCGGGGCCGCGTAGACGGTGAACTGATCCGCATCGTAGGCACGATTGACCCGAATGATCTCCCGCAGGATCTCGAAGCAGACCGACTCCACCGTCTTGACCCGACCACGCCCCTTGCACTCGGGGCACTCGGAGCAGAGCACATGCTCCAGACTCTCACGGGTGCGCTTGCGGGTCATCTCCACCAGACCGAGCTGGGAGAAGCCATTGACGTTGGTCTTGGCGCGATCCTTTGAGAGCGCCTGCTCCAGACTGTGCAGTACCCGGCGGCGGTGATCCTCCGACTGCATGTCGATGAAGTCGATGATGATGATGCCGCCAAGGTTGCGCAGGCGCAGATGGCGGGCGATGGCCGCCGTCGCCTCGATATTGGTGTTGAAGATGGTCTCTTCCAGATTGCGATGGCCGACAAAGGCGCCGGTGTTGATATCCACTGTGGTCATGGCTTCGGTCTGGTCGATGATGAGGTAGCCGCCGGATTTCAGCTCCACCTTGCGCTCCAACGCCCGCTGGATCTCGTTCTCCACGTCGTAGAGGTCGAAGATGGGCGACTCGCCGGAGTAGTACTCCAGCTTGCTGGCGAGCTCGGGCACATACTCGGTAGTAAAGTGCTTGAGCAGATCGAAACTCTGGCGTGAATCGACCCGGATCTTGTCGAGCTCGGAGCCGACAAAATCGCGTACCACCCGAAACGCCAGACTGGGATCCTCGTAGAGGATCTTGCAAGGCGGATACTTCTGCTTGCGCTCGAGGATCTTGCGCCACAGACGCTTCAGGAAGGCAGCATCCTGCTCCAGCTCCTGCTCCCCCACCCCTTCGGCGGCGGTACGGATGATGTAGCCACCCAGTTCATCCACATAACCGGCCACGGTACGCTTGAGGCGCTCGCGCTCGGCCTCGGACTCGATGCGCTGGGAGACGCCGACATGGGCACTGCCCGGCATAAAGACCAGATAGCGAGAGGGCAGGGTGATATCGGTAGTGAGACGGGCTCCCTTGGTACCCAGCGGATCTTTCACCACCTGCACCATGATGTCCTGCCCCTGACGCACCAGCTCGGCGATGTTGCCGACCTGGAACTGCTCCTTCTCCTTCACCGCCACACATTCGGTGTGTGGCACTATGTCGGAGGCATGGAGAAACGCAGCCTTGTCCATGCCGATATCGACGAATGCCGCCTGCATGCCGGGGAGTACCCGGCTGATCTTGCCTTTGTAGATATTGCCCACGATGCCGCGCTTGGCCTGACGCTCGACATGCACTTCCTGCAGCAGACCGTTTTCGACCAGGGCGACCCGGGTTTCGGAAGGGGTAACGTTAACCAGCAGTTCTACCGACATAAGTAACCTTGCCTGTTCCAGTTTTGAATTCTTATACAGCCAATCCGGTACAACGCGCACAAGGACGAACGCAGCAGCACAGCTGACGGGAAATTACCTGAGCTGTTCCAGATGATGCTTGATCAGCAGGTCTGTCTCCAACAGGGGCAGGCCGACCACGGCGCTATAGCTCCCCTCAATACGGCTGACAAACTTGCCCGCAATACCCTGAATACCATACGCCCCGGCCTTGTCACAGGGCTCGCCAGTCTGCCAGTAGGCCTCGATCTCGGCCTCGTCCAGCTTGCGAAACGCCACGTTGGTGGTGACCAGACGCACGTCACAACGATCCTTGCTGGCCAGCGCGACCGCCGTCATCACCTGATGCACCTTGCCGGAGAGGGACTCCAGCATATCTTTGGCATCCAGCAGATCGGACGGTTTCTCCAGCACCCGATCCCCCAGCACCACTATGGTGTCGGCACCCAGCACCGGCAACGCCGTCGGCGCACACGCCACGCCCGCCATCGCCTTGATTCGGGCGAGGCGACAGACATAATCCTGCGCCTTTTCACCCTCTTCCCGCTGCTCGGGCACATCCAGTTTCAGCACCTCGAAGCGGTAGCCAAGCTGGGTCAGCAGTTCACGGCGACGGGGAGAAGCCGAGGCGAGATAGAGTTGTGGTTCGTTGTTCTTGTTCATATTCACCTGATATTGAAACGGCGCCGCACCTTGCGCAGCACCAGAAACACCCAGGGCCATATTAACATTGTCGTCAATGTCGACCAAAAATAGGCGAAGTTTAGGCTGGCTTGGCTAAACAGGTGCTCGGCCCAGAATACCGTCATTTTTCCCACCAGCGAGAGGCCACCGATGATCAGGGCCTGCTGCCAGAGGGAGAAGTTGCGGATCTTCTGGAACTGGAAGGCCGCCAGATAGGTGGTGATGGCCATTGCCATCGCCCGCACACCGAGGGTGCTGCCAAGCAGCACATCCAGCAGCAGGCCGGCTACCCAGGCGGTGCCTACGTTGGTCCGGTGCGGCAAGGCCAGTGCCCAGTAGATGAGCACCATGGCCAGCCAGTCCGGACGGAAAGGGGCAAATTCAAAAGGAAGCGGCAGGATCGACAAGCTCAAGGCCAGCAGGATCGAGATCCAGATCCAGACCCTGCCGCTGGCGGGTTCTAGCATCAGTGGGTAGCTCCTGCGGCGGACGCAGCGGGAGCCGCCCGTTCGCCATCCTCATCATGTACTTCAGGCTTCTTGTCGGTCCACAGCAGCAGCAGATAACGCAGCCTGTCCAGCTCCACCAGCGGCTTGGCCTCGACCTGAGCGAAGGGCTTGCCCTCCACATACTCGGAGCGGGTCACAGTCGCCACCGGATAACCTTCCGGGAAGCGGCCACCCAGACCCGAGGTGACCAGCAGATCACCCACCTGAATATCGGTGTTGCGCGGCAGGTTGCGCAGCTCAAGCTTGTCGAGCTCACCACTGCCGGAGGCAATAGCACGCAAGTCGTTGCGCAGCACCCGCACCGGAATGCCGTGGCTGGAGTCGGTGATCAGCAGCACGCGACTGGTGGTGGAGCCCACGTGGAGCACCTGACCAATCACCCCCTGATCGTTGATCACCGCCTGACCGTTGTAGACCCCATCCAGCGCCCCCTTGTTGATCAGCACCTGATGGCTGAAGGGATCGGAATCCACCGACAGCAGCTCGGCTACCATCTTGCGAGACTCCTTGTGCACCGGCGAACCGAGCAGCTCACGCAGCCGCTGGTTCTCGTGCTCCAGCTGATCCATTTTGAGCAGACGGGCACGCAGGGTAAACAGCTGTTGCTCCTGCTGCTTGGTCTGCTCGATGAGATCGGCGCGGGTCTGCACCTGGGTCGACATGGTGTCGAGCAGGGTACCGGGCGCATTGGCCATGTATTGCAGGGGACTGACTAACGAACTGAGGTAGACGCGGACATGGGTAAACACACCGAAGCGGGAATCCGCGACGATGGCAGCGATGGAGATGATGACGGCGAGAAACAACCGTAACTGAAGCGAAGGGCCTCTACCAAAAATGGGTTTCATGGGTCGTCAAAAAAGAGCCGGCACGCTGGCCGGCTTTGGGTCTTATTCGTAGTGGAACAGATCGCCACCGTGCATATCGATCAGCTCCAGCGCCTTGCCGCCGCCACGGGCCACACAGGTGAGGGGATCTTCGGCCACGACGACAGGAATGCCGGTCTCTTCCATCAGCAGACGGTCGATATCTTTCAGCAGTGCGCCACCACCGGTCAGCACCATGCCGCGCTCGGAGATGTCGGAAGCCAGCTCGGGCGGAGACTGTTCCAGCGCCACCATCACGGCAGCCACGATACCGGACAACGGCTCTTGCAGCGCTTCCAGGATCTCGTTGGAGTTGAGAGTGAAGCTGCGCGGTACACCTTCAGCCAGGTTACGGCCACGCACTTCAATCTCGCGCACCTCTTCGCCCGGATAGGCGGAGCCGATCTCGTGCTTGATGCGCTCGGCAGTCGCTTCACCGATCAGGCTGCCGTAGTTGCGACGGACGTAGCTGATGATGGCTTCGTCAAACTTGTCGCCACCGATACGGACGGACTGGGAGTAGACCACACCGTTCAGGGAGATGATGGCCACTTCAGTGGTACCACCACCGATATCAACCACCATGGAACCGGTCGCTTCGGATACCGGCAGGCCGGCACCGATAGCAGCAGCCATAGGCTCGTCGATCAGGTAGACCTCGCGGGCACCGGCGCCCAGTGCGGACTCCTTGATGGCGCGACGCTCAACCTGGGTTGAACCGCACGGTACACACACCAGCACACGCGGGCTGGGGCGGAAATAGTTGTTGTCGTGAACCTGCTTGATGAAGTGCTGCAGCATCTTCTCGGTCACGTAGAAATCGGCGATCACGCCGTCTTTCATCGGGCGGATTGCGGAAATGTTGCCCGGGGTACGGCCCAGCATCTGCTTGGCGGCATGACCGACAGCAGCGACCGATTTGGCGTTCCCGCGCTCTTGGCGAATGGCGACAACTGAGGGTTCGTTAAGGACGATCCCTTGATCTTTTACATAGATCAGGGTGTTGGCAGTTCCCAAATCGATCGACAGATCGTTGGAAAAGACGCCTCTGAGCTTTTTGAACATGGCTACGGGAAATCCTAAGAATTTGGAGGTGCAGAAAACCGGCTAACTTTACCAATGCCCACCCCAATGGGCAAGCGCTCAAACTGTCGCCACTCAATCAGGCGCGACAAAAATGCAAGTCATCACTCACTCGCACACGCTTGCAAACACTAATAAACAAAGATTTAAGAGGGTTGAGCAGCTAACAACCCCCACATTGATGGTTCAGCGTAACAATTCGCGCCGGTAAATAATTTTGTCATTACCCCGGCTAGTGCCGAAAATGGCCTCCCCCTGCAAGCTGGTCGGGTCAGACAACCAAAGTGGCGATGATGGCTGTTTTGCCAAATCGACCTTGTAGGGGATCTTGACGTTGATATCCGGCTTGGCAAAGTGGAACAGGATCTCCCCATCTTTCGCCAGTGCAGCATCCCCACCCGGTGCCGAGCTACCCAACCCCAGCTTGATCTTGCGACCCGCCCCCAGATTCAGCTCGCGGGTCGCCGCATCAAAGGTGTGACTCTGATTGAGGAAAGTGAACCCCTGATTGGCCAAAGAGAGCTGGGAGCACTCATCTCGTCTGTTCCGCTGCCAGCTTCCGGCCACGTAGTACTGTAACTGCTGCGAGATCGCCAGCGCCGCAGAGGCTTGCCCCGTCACCGTTCCCGCCAGCAAGCGGCCAAAATAGAGCGCCATGGGTACCGGATCCATCAATCGGGCATTGCAGGCACTGCCGCGACAATCCCCCACCACGGCCTCATTAAAATCAGGGGAGGCGATCAGGGAACGCTCACCATCCTGGTCCCTGATGGCAAAGCCAAAGCGCATCGCCTCATAGGGGCCATCGGGCTGGGAATCCGCGAGGCGCACAAACTCACTGCTGCCACTGACCTCTGCCTCCCCCAGACGCCAGGGCAATGGCGACTGGGCACGCATCCTGTTGGTCAGTGATCGACCATCCTTGTTGTTGGCCGCACTGATAATGGCCCTCCCCTTGGCAAAGGGCCCCTGATAGTT
>NZ_JBODRQ010000128.1:0-9373 GCF_050633025.1 Aeromonas sp. | reverse complement strand
AGGACGTTTTCCAATACGGTGAAGTACGAGGTATTTTTTTGCACTGCAATCATAAGCAAATACTGGAGCATGCTCTTCATCAGAGAAGTGATTCATGGCCAGAATACCTTGCATACAGGCATTACTGACAGTGTCAGATGCTTCAACCAGCGCGTAGATCACCAGAAATTGGTCGCCATGTATTTTAAAGTGATAGGTGAAATTCCCTATTTTCCGAGAGAAAATACCTTCGCGGGGTAGTTCATCAGGGCAAGGAATACCCAATTTACTCAGTAGTACACACAGATAATCCGCCAACACCAACATGATTACGACACCTGAAGTAGATAAGACCAGATGATGCAAATTATATCGATGCCCCGGCAGTATCATATAAGATATGGCCCTGATTTATTAGCTCACGGTCAAATCCGGAGGATGTTGCGAAATGACACACTCTCCTGTATCTGCATTGTGAAGATTTGCCGGAACCAGAAACGAGAAGGAGACCCAAGAGACCCCCTTCCGCACCATTAATTTATCGGATTGCTCCGGCTTTTGCCTTCATCCCGCTGGCTTGCAGTTTCACCACCTGCCGCTTCTCGAAGCGGGAGATCCACCAGTAGGCCAACGCCGCAAAGACCGCCGTCATAAAGACGTTGATAAAGAAGGCGCGCACCAGGTCTACCCCGGCCGGGAAGGCGGAAGCGCTCATGCTCACCACGAAGATGGCGATCAGCACTGACACCACGCCCATCCCGAATTTGCGCGACCCCATACGGAACTCGCGGGGGGTGTCGTCATGTTTCCAGCGGAACACGAAGTAGGCCACCATGATGAAGATCGGCGGCAGCATGGCAGTCCCTGCAGTGAGATTGATGGCGGTGTTCATCATCTGCTGTACCGACTCGGAACCGAAGCCGTTGACCACCAGCATGGCGAACACGAAGACAAACTGCCACCAGGCGGCGCGCACCGGCACGCCGTGCTCGTTGAGCTGGGTGGTCTTCTCGCCGTAAACCCCCTGCGGGATCTCGGAGAAATGGATCTTCACCGGCGCCGAGGTCCACATCATCATGGAGCCGAACATGGCGATAAACAGCACCACGCCGACGAAGCGGCCCACCAGTGCCTCGGAGAGCCCGAAATACTGCGCCATGCCGGTGAAGATCTCCACCATGCCGCCGGCATAGGTGAGGCTCTCGCGCGGCACGAACACGTTCACCAGCAGGGAACCGACCGCATACATGGCACCGATGACGATACCGGCACTGATGATCACCTTGATGAAGGACTTCTGGCCCCCCTTCACGTCATTGAGGTAGGCCGCCGCCGTCTCGGCACCGCCCGCCGCCTGGAAGATCCAGCACATGATGCCCAGCGTCGCCCAGTTGACGGTGGGAGTCATCGCCTCCAGCGTGATGGGCTGGGCCGGCACATGATCGCCACTCAGGGCCATCAGGGCGCCCAGCACATAGATGGCGAACAGGGCAAACACCCCGTAGGCCACGATCTCGGCAATCTTGCCGAGCCAGCTCGCCCCCTTGGTCGAGATGTGGGTCGCCGCCGCAAACAGCACGATGGAGATGATCGAGGTGACCATGGGCGAGAAGCTGTACTCATAGCCCAGCATGGCGTAGGAGGCGTAAGCGATGACGTTTGGCAGCAGGGAGACAAACCAGAACAGGTTCACGAACCAGTAGAGAAACGAGCCCAGATAGGCCATCCGGGTGCCGAGCGGTTTTTTAAGCCAGTCGTACATCCCCGACTCGGAGTTTTTGTTGGCCGAGACGAACTCGGCGATGATGAAGACGAACGGGATGAAGTAGACGAGGGTCGCCAGCAGGAAGATGGGGGCGGAGCTGAGCCCCAGCTCGATGTTGTTGTTGACGATATTGCGCACGTTGAACACGGCGGCAAAGGTCATCGACAACAGGGCAAACTTGCCTATGGTGCCGCGTACGGATTCAGACATGGTGTCCTCCAGTGGACTTGCGCTCCCGGCGGGGAGCGCTGTGACTCTGTGATGTGTTCGGCAAGGGTCTGTCGGCCCCGCGCTTTACTCTCTTGTTATGATCGGGCCGCGTGGACGGCCTCGTTGCTGAACCGGTACCGTCTCCCGCACCGGCTCGCAATACCATTCAGACGATCGGAGTGCCCGGCGCCATCGGCACCCGCGGTTGCAACAGCACGCTCTGGCTCTCGTCCGGGGTCTCGGCGCAGAGCAACATGCACTCGGAACGCTCACCGCGCATCTTGGTGGGTTTCAAGTTGGTCAGTACCACCACTTCGCTGCCCATCAACTCCTCTTCGCTGTAGTAAGGCACCAGACTGGTGACGGTCTGCAGCGGCCGCTCGTCACCCACGTCGATCTGGACGATGTAGAGTTTGTCGGCCCCGGGGTGACGCACCACCTCCAGCACCTTACCCACCTTCATCTCGACCCGCTTGAATTCGGCAAACTCGATCGTCTCGCTCATGCTCTTTTCCTTTTCTGGTTCAACGGTTTGCGGGTGGCCAACGGCCACCCGGTTTGATTTGTATTCAATGCCGTGGCTATGGCGTCTGCATGGCAACCTGCGCCGCCGGCTGAGCCTCTTTGGCGCGCGCTTCGGCGCTGAGGGAGGCCTCGTATCGGTTGTATTTCCACCAGGCGAAGCCGAGGAAGATCACGATCCCGCCAACGTTGTAGAAGATGATGGTCATGATGTCGGCGCCGGTCGGGAAGGTGGAGGCGAGGAAGCCCACCGAGAAGATGGCGATCAGCACCGAGACCACGGCGATGCCGGTGGTGCGCGAACCCATCTTGAACTCCCGCGGCAGGTGGTCGAGCTTCAGACGCAGATTGAGGTAGGCCAGCATGATGAACAGCGGCGGCAGCATGGAAGCGGCAGCGGTCATGTTGATGACGGTGTTCATCAGATCCTGCGCGGTGTTGGAGCCCAGGGTCGGGATCACCATCAGCGGCAGCACGATGAGGTACTGGATCCAGGCTGCGCGGGCGGGCACGCCGTTCTCGTTCAGCTCGACCGTCTTCTTGCCGAAGATGCCGGCCGGGATTTCGGAGAAGAAGATTTTCACCGGGGTCGCCGTCCACATCAGCAGGGAGCCGAACATGGCGGTGAAGGAGACCAGCCCGACGAAGCGGTTCATCAGGATCTCCGGCAGGCCGAAATAGGCCGCCATCCCTTCAAACACCTGCACCGAGCCGCCGGTATATTTCAGGGTGCCGCTCGGTACGAACACATTGATCAACAGCGACGCGATGGAGTAGAGCACGCCGATAAAGATCCCGGCGACGATGATCACCTTCACGAAGGACTTGGAGCCCCCTTTCACGTCATTGACGTAGACGGCGACGGACTCTGCGCCACCGGCCGCCATAAAGATCCAGGTCGTAATACCCAGGAAGGCCCAGCTGAAATCGGGGACCATGGCCTCTACCGTGATGGGGTCAGCCGGCTGCACGCCGCCCACCAGAGCCGCGCCCGCCAGTAGAATGTAGGAGAGGGTCAGCAGCAGCATCAGGGACGAGGTCACCGAAGTGATGGGGCCCAGCATCTTGGCACCATTGGTGGAGACATAGGTGGCAAAGGCAAACAGCACCATGCTCAAGGCCGTGGTCGCCAGCGGAGTGAGAATGTACTCATAACCGAGGAAGGCATAGGAGGCGTAGGCGATAACCCGCGGCAGCAAGGAGGTGAAGAAGAAGAGGTTCACGAACCAGTAGGTGTAGGCGGAGATAAAGGCCCAGCGACCGCCGAGGGAGCTCTTCACCCAGGCATACACCCCCGCTTCGGAGTTTTTGTTCAGTGACACAAATTCCGCAATGATCAGGCAGAACGGAATGAAGTAGAAAATGGTGGCCAGAAAGAACATCGGGGCCGAGGCCAGACCGATCTCGATGTTGTTGTTGATGACGTTGTTGAAGCTGAATACCGCCGCGAAGGTGAGCGACAGCAGACCAAACTTGCCTATCGTATTGCGTTTGGAATCAGACATGGTGCATCTCCAGACCTGTAGTTATCTCGCGAAAGAGCGGGGCGTGGGTTGTAGGGTGAGCCCCGCCCTTCCGGCTTTTGTCAGTGCAGAACCAGCGGCTTGTTATTTGTTTTTGAAGTAGCCGCCTTCGACGGTGACCTTGATGATCACCTTGCGCACCGGGCTGTCACCGACGAACCGGTAAGCTTCGTCGTTCTCGAAGATCACCACCTGACCATTGCCGACTTTCTGGCGCTCGCGCACCTCGCCTGCCAGCCACTCGCGGTCTGTGGTGTCGTCATAGGCCTGCTCGACCGCCAGCTCGCTCTTGGCTGCCCACTCCACCGTCTCTTCCCCTTCCAGGTAGTAGTGAACGTCGAAGTAGCGGCGCTGCCCCTCGAACAGGGAGGTGGCCGGGCTGGCCCCCTCCTGCAAGCGGTAGGTGAGGGAGTCACCGATGGAGTGGCAGATACCGGGCTTGAGGTTGGCCAGGTTGTTGATGGCCTCCACGCAGCGGCCCCACTTCTTGCCCTCCCGGTAGATGTTTTTGAACAGGGTCAGGTTGTCCAGGGTGATCATGCGAGGTTCCTCCCGCCGTTGATGGTGAGATCGAGCCCGGCCAGCGCAGCCGGATTGAGATTGCCACGGGCGATGGGTAACAGGGTCAGGCCGAAGCTGAACGGCTCGAAGCGCACCCGCCAGGAGTCCAGCACCTCGGAGCCCCAGGAGTTGGAGCCCAACCCCAGCAGCTTGTGATCCAGATTGAGGGTGAGATAGCCACAGGACTCCAGCTCATTGATGTGCTGCGCCGCGTGGATATGCTCCCAGCTGTAGGGCCAGACGCTCAGGTTGATGGGGGCATCTGGCCGCACGTAGAGACCGGCGCCGTGACGGTTGGTCAGGGTCGCCCAGCGCACCTGCTGGCGGTTGCCGTTGTCCTGCGGGAAGGGGTAGTGCTCCCACATCTCGCCGACTGTGCTGTTGAAGCTATCGATCCAGTTGCTCTGGCGGCTGTCCTGATAGTTCTCGCCCGGCCCCATGCCGTAGTAGTGCACCCGGTCGAAATCCTGACGAATACCCAGCTCGAAACCGATCTTGGGAATGATGTCGTCATAGCCGCCGTAGGGCTGACCGGACAGCGCCACGTGCAGCTGGCCGTTCGGGCTCAGGGTGTAGACGTAGCGGCAGCGCATGCCGAAGTCGAACACCGGCGGCGCGACCAGACTCTCGACCGTTACCTCGACCGCCTCGCCCAGCTGACGCCAGCTCAGGGTGCGGAAGTGCTCCTGCATGATCTGCAGGTGATTCGGGTGCCACAGGCTCTCGTACTCCTGCTTGTGGTTGTCGATCATCGGCTTGAAGAAGGTGAGGCGCGGCGAGCGCTCAATCAGCTCATTGCCATCCTGCTGCCAGCTCACCAGCTTGCCGTCGAGACGCGAGAAGCGCAGGGCGAAACCAGTGCCGCTCAAGGTTAGAGCGAGCCGCTCGTCGGCAATCTGCAGCGCGGTGGCGTTGGGATTGGCGAAGGGTTGCAGCTGGCGAGTCGCCTCTTTCAGCTGGAACTGGTACTGGCCCAGCTCGTGCTCCGCCTCACTGTAACGTGTGGCGGTGGCCTTGATGACCCGCAGCTGGACGAAGGTCTCCCGCCCATCGAGGGAGGGCAGTTCAAGCTGCAGATCTGTGATGGCACCGGGGGCCACTCCTTCCAGGCGGATCTGCTGGCTGGCCAGCAGCTCGCCCTCGGCCTTCACCTCGACCAGCAGGCGGATGTCGTCGAGGGTGGAGAACCAGTAGCGGTTTTCCAGCTCAAGCTTGCCGCTCGCCAGATCCAGCGCCCGCACCTTGACCGGGCAGATCACCTGCTTATATTCACGCAGGCCCGGCCCCGGGGTCTGATCCGGATAGATGAGGCCATCCATGCAGAAGTTGTAGTTGTTGGGGTAGTCACCGTAGTCGCCGCCGTACTTGTAGACCGGGCGACCCTGTTCGTCCTGATCCAGAATGCCGTGATCGCACCACTCCCAGATGTAGTGGCCCTGAATGTGGGGATGGCGGTCGAACACCTGCTGATATTCGCTCAGGCCCCCTGGGCCGTTACCCATGGCGTGGGCGTATTCGCAGATGATGCGCGGCTTCTCCATCGGGAACTCGCCGAAGCAGTTCATCTGGGAGACGCGCGAATACATGGTGCTGACCACGTCCACCACCTCGGCATCGCGATCCTCTTCGTAGTGCACCAGCCGGGTCGGGTCGATCGCCTTGCAGCGGTGATACATGGCTCTGATGTTGCAGCCGTAGCCGGACTCGTTGCCGAGCGACCAGATGATGATGGAGGGGTGGTTTTTCTGGGCATGCACGTGGCGCTCGATGCGATCCACGAACACCGGCTCCCAAAAGGGGTCATCGGTGATACGACTGAGATCGCCGACGTTGGCAAAGCCGTGGGTCTCCACGTCGGTCTCCGCCATCACGAACAGACCGTACTGGTCACACAGCTCGTAGAAACGCGGATCGTTCGGGTAGTGGGCGGTGCGCACCGAGTTGAGGTTGTGCTGCTTCATCAGCACGATATCGCGCTCAACACGGTCCATACCGACCGCGCGGCTCTTGAGGTGGTCGTTGTCGTGGCGGTTCACCCCGTGCAACTTGAGGTAGTGACCGTTGACGTAAAAGAGGCCATCCTTGACCTTGATCTCACGCACCCCGACCCGCTGCGGGATCACTTCCAGCAGCTCGCCCTGACCGTTGTAGAGGGAGAGTTGCAGCTGATAGAGGTAAGGGTCTTCGGCGCTCCACAGATGGGGGTTGGCCAGATCCAGCGTGAAGTGGCAATCACACTTGCCATCGATGGCGAGATGGTCGAGCGAGCCGCTGGCGATCTCGCTGCCCTGATCCAGCAGCGACCAGACCAGACGGTGATCACGGGCAGCTGCCCCCAGATTCTCCAGCTGGATATCGCAGCTCAGGGTGGCGCTTTGATTGTCATCGGCCAGCGCGGTGCGGATGAAGAAGTCCTGCACATGGGCGGCCGGTTTGCCCACCAGATAGACGTCGCGGAAGATCCCCGCCATCCACCACATGTCCTGATCTTCGATATAGGTGGAGTCAGCCCACTGCATCACCCGCACCGACAGCAGGTTCTCGCCAACCTTGGCGTAGGCGCTGATATCGAACTCGGCGGTGAGGCGGCTCCCCTTGCTGAAGCCAACGTAGTGGCCGTTCACATAGACCTCGAAGTAGGTCTCCACCCCGTCAAACTTGATGATCACCTGCTCGCCGTCCCAGGCCGGGCTCAGCGTGAAGCTGCGCTGATAGGCGCCGGTGGGGTTGTTGGTCGGAACAAAAGGCACGTCGATGGGGAAGGGAAAACCTTCATCGGTGTACTGCAGCTGACCATGTCCTTCCATCTGCCACATGTTGGGCACGGTAATCTGGCCCCACTCGCTCATGGGGCTGTGATAGAAGGCCTCCGGCACCTGCAGGGGGTGGTCGAAGTAGTGGAATTGCCACTGACCGCCAAGGCCCAGAAAACGGCGGCTCAGCTCGCGCTGCATGGTGGCCGCCAGCGCGTGGTCGGCATAAGAGAAGAAGTAGGCACGCGGAGCCAGCCTGTTTTCACCAACGAATTGGACGTTTTCCCAGTTATTCACATGTCCTCCCGGAACAAGGCAACGTTAACTGGGTAAACCCTAGATAAACATTTACTAAATATCAGCTTTGGATTGGTAAAGTTTTAACCTGATCACAATGAACAGATGGTTTTGTGAGCGAGATCAGAAGCGGGAGATAAAGGAGGGCAAGATATGGATGAGTGGCATGGATGTTGATAATAGTTGGCTGATTAGCAATAAAATCAACTATAAAACAATATGATATGAAGTTGTTGGATGATATGGGAAAGAGGTTTGCTTGGGAGAGGTGTCGCACCACCGCAAGATGGCGCGACTAAAAAGCAGAGCGTTTTACTAAAATTAGCGAGTGGTGCCACGCAGGGTCAGCTTGCTCGGTACCAACACTCGGAGTGGAATATCACGCTCGTCTCGCAGCCGTTCAACCAGTAAATTGACCCCCTGGGAGCCCATCAACTCGGAGTGGATCCGCACTGTAGAGAGTGGCGGAAAAGTGAACTTGGCAGTCGGAATATCGTTGACGCTGATAAGCTCGATCTGCTGGGGAATAGCCAGTCCCTTCTCGTGGATGGCACGCAGCACACCAATGGCGATGGAGTCGGAGGCGACAAACAGCGCCTTGGGCCAGTCGCCGGTCAGCATCTCCTTCGCCAACTGGTAGCCGGAAGCGCTGGAGAAGTCCCCACGATAGAGATCGCTCTCCTGCACCACCCCCAGCCGCTGGCCATAATCCCGGAAGGCCAGTTCGCGCAGATCCGGATTCTCGTCCTGGCCACCGATATAGCCGATGCGCTGGTGCCCCTGCGCGATGAAGTAATCGACTACCTGCTGGCTGATCAGGGCGAGATCCACATCGACCGAGTCGAACTCTCCCTGTGAACGGCAGTCGACAAACACCAGCTGGCTGGAACAAGCCCTTAGCTGGACGAGACGCTCGGCTGTGAGGGTACCGACCACCAGAATACCATCCACGGCGCTCAGTTCGCGCCCTTCACCGCAGTTGTAGAGATGGGTCAGCTCGATATTGAGGCGGGCACTCTGGGTCTCGATGCCATAACGGATAGCGAGATAGTAAGGGTCATTGACCTCGGTACTCTGGGGATAGGCATAGACCACCAGAAAGTGCAGCTTGCTCTTGTGTACCCCCTTGCGGGCGCTGCTGGTCTTGTACTCCAGCCGCTCGGCAATTTCGAAGATCCGCTGCTTGGTCTCTTCCTTGACGCTCAGGCTGGGATCCTCGTTCAGTACCCGGGATACCGTCGCGAGAGAAACCCCCGCTTCCTGTGCAATTTCCTTCAACGTAGCCATCAATACCTCGCTGGCAGCATCACGTGTTAATCGGTAACGGCTAAAGAGTAACGGGCAATCCCTTGATAGCCCAGCACTTTTACTAAAATGCCGGCGGGATGGCAGATTTTTGGAACGCAGAAATGCAAAAAGGCCTCCCGAATGGGAGGCCTCTTCTAAATAGGTGCCTGACAGTGTCCTACTCTCGCATGGCGAATGCCACACTACCATCGGCGCTACCGCGTTTCACTTCTGAGTTCGGCATGGGATCAGGTGGTTCCACGGCGCTATTGCCGTCAGGCAAAAGCTTTTAAAACTAACTTGAAAATGGTGCTGATACCCAGAATCGAACTGGGGACCTCATCCTTACCAAGGATGCGCTCTACCGACTGAGCCATATCAGCACACTAACCGGTAAAGACCACGCTGGGCGTAATCTTGAAATTGGGTGCCTGGCAGTGTCCTACTCTCGCATGGCGAATGCCACACTACCATCG
>NZ_JBODRQ010000127.1:0-9427 GCF_050633025.1 Aeromonas sp. | reverse complement strand
CATTACGATGCCGCCATTATTGGCGCCTGCAGCGGCCTTGGCGTGGCAATGCGGCGTTACCAACTGGCGCGGGCACTGGTGGCGAGCGGCCAATTGGTCTTTCCATTTGACCACAGCCATCACCAGGGGTTGGGTTACTATGTGGTGACCCGCAAAGATGTGGCCGAGCATCCCAGAGTACGAGCGTTTGTTGACTGGTTGCTGTTTGAGGTGGCGCACCACGAGAACTCGCTCATTGGCGGTGATACCAGGTGAGATCATTTTTGACTGTGTATGGTCTACCCCGCAGTTTCCTTGTTCTGTTAATGAAGGAGGGATAAATGCCTGGAAATCAGGCATAGACCCTATCTGGGACACATTTGGCCAATCGCTAGCCCAGATGCCAGCTCCAGCCTCTTGCTTGTCACTCCGCCTGACCAGACACCTCACCATGCGCTTGCCAGCACTCTGACCTTGATCCCTGCTCCAGCAGCAGACACTCATCGGCATCTTCGCTCAACTTGACCAAGCGGCTGCGAACCAGACCCAGCTTGGCCAACAGGCCGATGGATCGCTCGTTGCCCGGCGTAACGATGGCAATCACCTGCCCGATCCCCAACCGGCTTTTGCCATCGGCAAGAGCGGCCTGCGCCGCTTCAATGGCGTAGCCCTGGCCGCGATATTGCGGCAGGAAGGCATACCCGATATCGACCTGCTCCAAGGTATCGCGCTTGATCAGACCGCAGATACCGAGGCTGGCGCCATCCTCCTTGCGCTCCACCAGATAGAGGCCGTGACCATAGCGGGCATAGCTGACCGCCGGCCCCTGCTGGATATACTCCTGCGCCTGTTCGAGGGTACGAATGCCCCGATCACCGATGTAACGATAAAAGTCGCCGTCATTGAGCAGTTCAAGAATGAAGGGGGCGTCGGTGGCGATCATTTCACGCAGGATCAGGCGGGAGGAGGTAATCATGGCTGCGGCTCTCAAACGGCAAGTGAAGGACAAAGAGTGCCCCGTCACCTCCGGGCTGGCAAGCCTGTGGCACCACCCGCCATGAAAAAGGGGCCGCGTTGGCCCCTGATGATATGAGATAAACGGGCTCAGGCGGCCAGCAACCCGGCATAGCCATTACCCTGTTCACGCAATGCGCGGAACTCGGCAGCGCAATCGGCCCAACTCAACCCCAAGGTCTCTGCCACCTTGTGAGGCCACTCGGGCGGCGCCTCTTCCCCCACATCAGACTGAGCCGCCAGCACGATGGCCAGATGAATGAGCCCTGCCTCGTTCGAAAATGCCTTGGCCTGCATGGGGTTGTAGTGATGCTCCACTGCATTGCTAATGGTCTCGGGGAACTTCCAGTAACGCGCCATGGCGGCCCCGACCTGGGCATAGTTAAAACCGACTACCAGCTCTTCTGCCTTGGCCCGCCCTTTATGCCGTTCCAAATCGTGAATATGGTTTACGGTATTTTCTGGCAACCCCACATGCATCACCAGGCGACCCAGATCGTAAAGCAGGGCACAGGTAAAAACCTCTTCCCCACTCATCCCCTTCTTCTTCGCCAGGCGACGGGCCAGTTCGGCCACATTGAATACACAACCCCAGAAGTGCTTGAGATCGATCCCTGGTACCGCCTTGACTGATTCGGTGAGACCGCAGGCCAGTACCATGTTGCGCACCATCGCCAACCCCAGCCGCACCGCCGCCTCGTTGACGGTACCGATCTGACGACTGCTGCCAAATTTGGCCGAATTGGCCAGCCGTAGCAGCTTGGCAGAGATGACGGGGTCCTTGCTGATCAGTTTGCTCACCTTGAGCAAGTCTGGCTCCTTTTCGTTAAAGGTCTGAATCAAGTCGCGCATCACTTCCGGGATCTGTGGCAGCAGCTTGGGCTCGGCCAGCAGGGAATCTATCGTGGGCATAGGCGTGTCCATCCATGTTATGTGTGTTCCTAACTGTCTGCTTTGGCAAACTCCCGTTAATTATGAGCAAATAAATGGCACCGCACCGGATTGTTTGGGTTGCTGATAAACAGCGCAGCCTCCGCTTCGGGTTATACTGCTCGCCTCACTCACTGATGCGATGATTCGATGGACGACACTCAGGAATTTTTTGACGAAGACGCGCTGCTGGAGATGGTGGAGAACCAGCTCAACGACGGTCACCCGCCCCATGTGAAGGCGACCCTGATGCGGCTGGTAATGAAGGGCACCCCGCGGGAAGAGGCGCTGCAATATATCGCCTGCGCCCTCGGTGCCGAGCTGATGGCGATGGAGGCCGATCAGGGCCCCTTCAATCTGACCCGTTACGGCGAGTTCCTCGACAGCCTGCCCGAGATGCCGTGGGCAGACGACTGACCCGAGCTGGATAACGGATGCAAAAAGGGCGGGTGCCGATGGCCCCGCCCTTGTTGCATGGATCCGCTCCGGATCAGAACTGGGAGTTGATGATCACCTCTTCCCCCAGCGCCCCTGCCAACGGCAGTGGCCGATAGCTGGAGTTGGCGGCCCGCAGCAGACGAATGCCGCGAATGCCGACCTCCTGCGCCGCCTTGATATCCCCATCGGCGTCGCCGTAGAAGAGCTTCATCTGCTTATCCTTGAGCCACTGCACCTTGGTGTTCTGGCCCGGCTGATCACCGGCGAAGATCACCGGATTGAGCTGCTCGGCCGGAATATTCATGGTCTGCTGCAGAGTCTGGCTCACGGTTTCGGTCTTGGTGGCCGAGCGGCCGGTGACGAAATAGATGTGGTCACCGCGCTTGAGATGCATGGCGATGAGCGCCTTGCCCACCTCTTTCGGCATGCTGAACGCATCCCAGCCGTTATTCATCTTCTCCCAGAAGGCGGGGTTCTTCAGATAGCTCTCGTCGTTGGGCGAGAACTCCTGTTTGCCGCGATAAAAACCCGGGCTGGAGAAGAGCAGGGTATCGTCGATATCAAACCCGACTGCCATCGGGGGCAGGCCATCCAGACTCTTGGCAATCTGCTCCACTGACACCCAGTGGATCGGCGCCTGCTGGGCCAGAGTGACGGTGGTGACACCGGCAGGGATAGGCTGAACGGTAGCGGCTTGACCCGCCACGGCAGGCAGAGAGAGGGCGGCAGCCAGCAAGGAGGCAAGCAGCGCCGGACGAGAGATGTGTTTCATAAGGCAGGTTGTCATCTTCAATCAAAAGAGGGGGCCAATAGTGCCCCCATCCCGCCCTTCAAATCTGTGAAAGCTCCTGCAAAAGGGAGCATTTGACGCCCGATAATTAATCTTTGATTGGCAGCAGATCAGTAAAGACAAAGCCGTCGCGCAGCACTGTCTCACCGACCCGAATGCCAAGCGGGCGTGAGAACATGGGGCCATCATAGGCCAGGGTGTGAAACTCGCCGTTCTCGCCGCACGGATCGACCCCCTCCGGCAGCGCCGCCAGCAGTGCCTCGTCAAAGTCGTGGCCACCCAGGCTGGCATCCAGCTTGTTCGGGTTGAGGGCACTGATCCGCGCCTTCAACCCAGCGGCCACCATCTGCGGCGCCAGTTCACGAGTATTGCTGCCCCACAGCGGAAACAGTGGTTCGATGCCGGTGCCTGCCAGCTGCGTTTCACGGTAGGCGCGCACATCCTCAAGGAACAAGTCGCCAAAGGCCATATGGCGGATCCCCTGTGCCACCACATCGGCGATAAAGCCGGTCATGATGCGGGCGTAATCCTCGTTGCTGCAGGGCCAGGGCAGATCGATGGTGATGAGGGGCAGCCCGACACAGGCGGCCTGCTCGGTCAACAGCTGCTTGCGCACCCCGTGCATCGCCACCCGTTCGAACTCCTGATTAAGGGTGGTGAACAGCCCTACCACCTCAATGGCTGGATCTTGCCGCAACTGATGCAGTGCCCATGCGCAATCCTTGCCGCTGCTCCAGGAGAGCAGTACCCGTTTCTTTTCCATGATTCCTCCGTCAGCGGGGCAGAACGGTTTTCCCAAAAAATTGCCCCAAAAAGATGCAAGACAGTGTTGCGAATTGCGCGATTTACACACCAGAGGCAGGCAGCATACTCTCGATCACCTGCAAATGCCCCTTGTCCGGGGTGACAATAACTAAAAAAACCGATGGGAAACATACGGATATGACTACCACCACGCAACAGCAAGATCACGCCCGCCTCCTCAATCGACAGGATTACAAAACTTTGAGTCTGGCTGCCCTCGGCGGTGCGCTGGAGTTTTACGACTTCATCATCTTCGTCTTTTTCGCCGTGGTCATCGGCGAGCTCTTCTTCCCGGCCGACATTCCCGAATGGCTGCGCCAGTTCCAGACCTTCGGCATCTTCGCCGCCGGTTATCTGGCCCGCCCGCTTGGCGGCATCATCATGGCCCACTTTGGCGATCTCATCGGTCGCAAGCGGATGTTCACCCTCAGCATCATCATGATGGCGCTGCCGACCCTGTTGATCGGTCTGCTGCCCACCTATGCGGTGCTCGGCATCGGCGCCCCCATCGCCCTGCTGGGACTGCGGATCCTGCAAGGCGCTGCCATCGGTGGTGAAGTGCCGGGCGCCTGGGTATTTGTCGCCGAGCACGTTCCCGCCCGTCGGGTCGGGGTCGCCTGCGGCACGCTCACGGCTGGATTGACGGCAGGCATCCTGCTCGGCTCCCTCATTGCCACCGCGGTCAACAAGAGCCTGACCCCGGCCGAAGTGAGCGAGTGGGGCTGGCGTGTGCCCTTCCTGCTAGGCGGTATCTTCGGCATCGTCGCCATGTACCTGCGTCGCTGGTTGCACGAAACCCCGGTCTTCGCCGAGATGAAAGCCAACAAGACCCTGGCTGGCGAACTGCCCCTCAAGGCAGTGCTGCGCAACCACAAGAGCAGCGTGGTGGTCTCCATGCTGCTCACCTGGCTGCTCTCCGCCGGTATCGTGGTGGTGATCCTGATGACCCCCACCTACCTGCAAAAGGTCTATGGCATCAGCCCGGCCGACGCACTGACCGCCAACTCGCTGGCGATCGTGGCCCTGACCCTCGGCTGCATCGTCTATGGTCGACTGATCGACACCCTCGGCAGTGGCCTCACCTTTATGCTGGGTTCCCTGCTGCTGGCTGGCGCCAGCTACGCCTTCTATCACGGTCTGGCGGCCGGTACGAGCCAGCTGGTGCCGCTCTACATGCTGGCAGGCTTTGCGGTCGGGATTGTCGGTGCCGTGCCTTACGTGATGGTCAACGCCTTCCCGCCGGTGGTGCGCTTCTCCGGTCTGTCGTTCTCCTACAACGTGGCCTACGCCATCTTCGGTGGCCTCACCCCGATGGCGGTGACCCTCTGGATGAAGAGCGACATGCTGGCCCCCTCCCACTATGTGGTGAGCCTGTCGGTGCTGGGTTTCGCCATCGGCCTCTGGCTCTGGTTCCAGCAACGAGCCATCCGCCAACAGCAAGCGCCGCAAACGGCCTGACCCCAACAACACGCCCCGGAATCTGCCGGGGCTTTTTTGTACTGCTTATGTTCAGTTTCGCCAGCATAAGATATGCCTCCCTCTGGGGCCTGCCACCCGCATCGCCCCATGACGTCCAAATCTTTATCCGAGGCTCAAGATGTTCTTTCAGGTCGTATTACTCACCTTGCTGGCGCTGCTGCCCATGGTCAACCCGCCCACCACGGCCACCCTGCTGCTGGGACTGAGCAAGGGGATGTCGCGCGAACACGTGAGACGTCAGGTCAATCTGGCCGCCATCTATCTGTTCTGCACCCTCTGCATCACCTTCTTTATCGGATCCTCGATCCTGGATCTGTTCGGGATCTCCATTCCGGGCTTGCGCCTGGCCGGTGGCCTCATCATCGGCTTTATCGGCTTTCGCATGCTGTTCCCCGCCCCCAGCCAGCAGAGCGGGGTCGATATCAACCAGAGCATCGCCTTCGTACCACTCACCATGCCCAGCATGTGCGGGCCGGGCACCATGGCGCTGGTAATAAGCGGGGCAGCCCAGATTGCCGAGCTGCCTGACGAGTACAACCGCCTCACCATCTACGCCGGTGTGGTAACGGCGTTTGCCCTGATGAGCCTGATCAGCTGGGGAGTATTGAAGCTGGCGGATCCGGTCTGCAAGATCCTGGGCGCCACCGGCATCGACGCCATGACCCGCATCATGGGCTTCCTGCTGGTCTGCATGGGTATGCAGTTTTGCATCAACGGCATCAAGGAAGTGGCACAGGATCCGGTCTTCCACGGCGGCCAGGCCGTGCAAACCACCCCGGCGCTACCGCAGGCTTCCGGCACGTTTGATCAGTTGCCGCAGAAGCCCGCCAGCGCTGATTGAAAACGGTGTCAAAAAGTCCCTTACTATCTGCACAGATCTTGTTCCTGATCATGTTATTGATACATGAATGAGTTAGTTTGTTTTTCATGCAGACTATATTCAGATGGACGCTGATAGGTTTGTTGATGAATACCCACTCAACTTCAGGAGAGTATGCAGATGGACAAGATGCTGACCGAAATAGGGAGCCATAGCCTGTTTCACGAGTACCTGAACGTAGTTGGGATTGCGAGCCCATCCCTCGCCAAGATCGAACAACACTGGGAATATAAAGAGCAAGAGCAGTTGGTTGCCAAAATCCAGATAGATAAAGAGGGTAACGCTCGCTATTTCATCGACGCCCGCGCCATATCCGTCAACTGATACCGAATAACCCGCCAGCCCCGGTCCAACGACCGGGGCTTTTTGTTGCCTGTGGTTCCCTGAATAGCAAAACCCCGGCAAGAGTCGGGGTTTGAATACGTCGGGTTACGCCGCTGCGCGGCTAACCCAAACCTACGAAGTGCCACCCACGGTGAGCTGATCCAGTTTGAGGGTGGGTTGGCCGACACCGACCGGTACGCTCTGCCCCTCCTTGCCGCAGATGCCAACCCCGCGATCCAGCGCAAGATCGCTGCCCACCATGGAGACCTGGCTCATCGCCTCGGGGCCGTTGCCGATCAGGGTCGCGCCCTTGATGGGGGCGGTGATCTTGCCATCTTCGATGAGGTAGGCCTCGGAGGCGGAGAAGACAAACTTGCCGGAGGTGATATCCACCTGACCGCCGCCGAAGTTGGGGGCATAAATGCCCTTCTTCACCGAGGCGATGATCTCGGCCGGATCATACTGGCCCGCCAGCATGTAGGTGTTGGTCATGCGCGGCATCGGCATGGCAGCGTAGGATTCGCGGCGACCGTTGCCGGTGAGCGGTACCCCC
Organism: Aeromonas sp.; assembly: GCF_050633025.1. Classification (GTDB taxonomy): domain Bacteria; phylum Pseudomonadota; class Gammaproteobacteria; order Enterobacterales; family Aeromonadaceae; genus Aeromonas. The sequence goes on along the minus strand of NZ_JBODRQ010000127.1, from coordinate 2,236 downwards.
ATCAGACGGGCATTCTGCTTGTCCTGCAGATAACCCTTGAGAATGCCGTTCTCGATCAGCACGTTGTAGCCACCCGGCGTCCCCTCGTCATCGATGGAGACTGAGCCACGTCGACCCGGCAGAGTGCCATCATCGACGATAGTGCAGTGCTTTGAAGCCACCTGCTCGCCAATGCGGCCGGCAAATGCGGAAGATCCCTTGCGGTTGAAATCCCCCTCCAGACCGTGACCCACCGCCTCGTGCAGCAGCACGCCGGGCCAGCCGGAGCCCAACACCACTGGCATGGTACCGGCTGGCGCGTCGATGGCTTCCAGATTGACCAGCGCCTGACGCACCGCTTCACGCACATAGCCAAAGGCGCGGCTCTCCAGCCCGTCCAGTTCGAGGAACCAGTCGTAACCAAAGCGGCCGCCGCCACCGGCACTGCCACGCTCGCGGCGATCACCCTTCTCGGCGATCACGGTCACCGACAGCCGCACCAGCGGACGCACATCCGCGGCCAGGGTGCCGTCGGTCGCAGCCACCAACACCTCTTCGTAGACGCCGCTGATGGAGGCCATCACCTGATTGATAGCGGTGTCCAGACTTCTGGCGAACTTGTCCATCTGCTCCAGCAGGGCAATCTTCTGGTGCTTGTCGAGGGTCTGCAGCGGATCCATGGCCGGATAGAGCAGGTTCGCTTCGGTGCGCGCCCACGCCTTCACCTTGCCCTGCGCACCTGCGGCGGCGATGCCGCGAGCGGCGGTCACCGACTGTTGCAGGGCCAGCAGGCTCAGCTCGTCCGAGTAGGCGAAGCCGGTCTTCTCGCCGCTGACGGCGCGCACTCCGACCCCCTGATCGATGTTATAGCTGCCATCCTTGACGATGCCATCTTCCAGCATCCAGGACTCGTGCCAGCTGCGCTGGAAATAGAGATCGCCGAACTCCACCTGATGGCTCATCAGGCTGCCGAGCAGCTGCTGCAGGCGCCCTTCGTCGAGTTCGTTCGGGGCCAACAGGGAGGCACTAACCTGGCTCAATAGACTCAATCTTCTTCTCCACTCTCGTAACGAGCTGTTTTAAATCGTCTTGCCGACGGGTTGGCAACAAGCCACACCATCACAACAAACGGGCATGCTCCAGCACGGGCAAACGGCTGCGTTTCAATTTTTCACCACACCATCAGAGCAAACGGGCGTGTTGCAGCACTGGCATGGTGCGTTTCAATTCGTCGATAAGCCCGGGCTCCATCTTCGCCAGCACGGTGCCGCCCCCGGACTCTTTGCTCGCCAGCACCCGACCCCAAGGATCGATCACCATGCTGTGGCCCCAGGTCTGGCGCCCCGTCTCGTGAGTGCCGCCCTGATTGGCAGCCACCACGTAGCACTGGTTTTCGATGGCGCGGGCCCGCAGCAGCGGCTCCCAGTGCGCCTCGCCGGTCACGGCGGTAAAAGCGGCAGGCACCAGCAGCACGCGGGCACCGGCACGGGCCAACTGACGGTAGAGCTCGGGAAAGCGCAGATCATAACAGATCGAGAGGCCGAGGGGACCAAAGGGAGAGTCCACCAACACAGGCGCCTCCCCCGGGCTGAAGGTCTCCGACTCCCGATAGCGACCGTGATTGTCCGCCACATCCACATCGAACAGGTGGATCTTGTGGTAGTGGCCCCTGAGCTCACCGCTGGGGTCAAACACCAGCGAGCTGGTGTGAATATGGCCGGAACCGGCGATGGTGGTCGGCATGGCTCCGGCCACCAGCCAGATGCCGTAATTGCGGGCCCATTCAGCCAGTTGCTGCTGGATGGGCGCTGTTCCACTCGGATCGGCGCTGGGGTCGGAGCCGATTGCCTCGGCACCATCCAGATAGCCCTGTCGTTCGCCAAACAGGGCAAAGTTCTCCGGCAGCAGCGCCAGCAGCGGCCGCTCTTTGGGCAAGGCCGCCAGTTCGGCGGCGATCTGCTTCCGGTTATCCTGCCAGTGACGGCCAGATACCAGCTGTATTGCGGCTAACCACATGTCGCTCTCCTTGAGTTTGGGGGACACCATCAACGCGAGGGCGGCCCGCTCGGTTTTGGGGTCAACAAGAAGGGGCTGACCTCGCTGGCTGGCAGAACGGGAGCAACCTCGTTCACAGCTTCCTTCTGCTGCTGGTTAAGCTTGATGCGCGCGCGATCCCGGCCCGCCTCGACCAGCTTGGGTGCATCGAGCGGGCCCGAGATGCGAAAATCGATGCGGGTCACCACATCCACCACCGGCT
>NZ_JBODRQ010000126.1:0-9633 GCF_050633025.1 Aeromonas sp. | reverse complement strand
GTTTGCATGAGGCGCTAGGGCGCCCCATGCAACACGTAATTGGGACATAGCCTTACTCAGCCTATGGGGCTGGCTGCGCTGGCATTTCATTGCTATCGGCTGGCGCACTCTCGGCCACCGAGGCTTCCGGTGCAGGACCCGGCACCAGCTCGACCGCCGGCTTGGCGATAAGGGAGCGGGTCTCTTCCACCGCTTCGGTCAGCTTCACCTCGATGATCTGACCTAGCTCATAGACCACTTCGGTCTTGTCCAGATAGACGCGACCGTTGTCCCAGTTACACTCCAGGCGATCCTTGTTGTCAAGGATATGACGGGCAGGCATGAAGACAACGGCGCCGTTCTCCTGCAGACGCAGCTTGAGGCCGGCACGCATCACATCGATGATCTCGGCGTTGAACACCTGATCGGTGCCAGCTGCGGCTTTCAGGTAACGGACATAGAGCCAGTCGCCGATGTCGCGCTCCACCATGCGGTGCAGACGGCGGCAGGCGGTCAGGTGCTCGGTGAGCTCCTGACTCGGGCGCTCACCCGGGGTCTTGCCGGCGATGACCGCTTTGAGCAGACGATGGTTAACCATATCGCCGTATTTACGGATCGGGGAGGTCCAGGTGGCGTAGGCATCCAGACCCAGGCCGTAGTGGGCGCCCGGCTCGGAGGACATCAGCGCATAGCTCTGGAAGCGGCGGATCTTGCCATCCAGCCAGCGGGTGTCGAGGCTGTCGATCCAGCGGCGCAGGGCGCAGAAACCGGAGAGGCTGGCGATCTCGTCACGCTCGAACGGGGCTTCGGCGCTTTTCAGCAGGTCGATGGCGCCGTCGAGGGACTCTTCGTCAAAGCCGGTGTGAACGTTGAAGATGCCGTAACCGACGCTCTTGCCCAGCACGCGACCGGCGCAGATGTTGGCGGCGATCATCGACTCTTCCACCATGCGGTTGGCGATACGGCGCGGCTCAACGTGGATGGCCAGCACTTCGCCATTCTCGCCCAGCTCGAAGTCATAGTCGGGACGATCCGGGAATACCAGCGCATGCTCGGTGCGCCACGCGATGCGCGCTTCGGTCATCGCCTTCATCAGCGGCAGCTGGGCCAGCACGCCGGCGTCGATAGCCAGCTCTTTGCCGTGCTCCGCCCAGTCGGAGACGTCGTCATAGTTAAGGCGGGCATGGGAGCAGATGCGGGCGGCGAAGAACTCGGTCTCCTCCAGCAGCAGACCATCTTCGGTGATGAGCAGACGGGCGCACAGGGTGTTGCGCTCCTCGCCCTCCTTCAGGGAGCAGAGCTCGTCCGAGAGGGTGCGCGGGATCATCGGTACGTTGCGGCCCGGCATGTAGACGGTGAAGGCGCGCTGGGCGGCCTCTTTGTCCAGCTCGCTCCCTTCGGCCACATAGGCGGTCGGGTCAGCGATGGCAACCAGCAGCTCCCAGCCGTTATCCAGCTTGGTGATGGCCAGCGCATCGTCCATGTCCTTGGTCTTGGCGCCGTCAATGGTGAAGAAAGGCACCTTGGTCAGGTCGCGACGGGGCAGCTCTTCCTCTTCGATCACTTTCCACTCCGGCAGATCCGACGGCTCGACCTGGGCCAGATTGTGGCGCGCCAGCACCACCCACCAGGGCACATTATGATCTTCCTGGGCGGCGATCTTCTGGATAATCTCGGCAGAGAAGTTGCCGTCGACCAGCGCATGGCGCTTGAGGGTGGCGACCACCCAGTCCCCTTCCTTGAACTCTTTCTCATCCAGACCCTTCTTGACACGGGCCTTGATGGCATCCTTGATCAGCGGGTGGTCGGCCACCACGTTGAGGCGGTCGCGGAACATCTTGACCCGTGCCACGAAGCGGGTAACAGACTGCTCCAGCAGGGTATCCGGCTCGGCCACTTCCTTCTCTTTTTCGGTGCGGATCAGGGCGGTCACCCGGTCACCGTGCATCACCTTCTTCATGTAGGGAGGCGGCACGAAATAGCTGGTTTTCTCATCGACTTCCAGAAAGCCGAAGCCCCGGTCCGAGGCGCGGATCACCCCCTCTTTCTTCGGGATGTTTTCGCGGATTTGTTGCTTGAGCTGGGCCAGCAGCGGATTGTCTTGGAACATAAGTGAGGAACCTGAAGTGAAAACCTGGGTGGAGACCTGATGAAGGATCGCCCTGCACTATACGTTTTTAGCCCTGCAAAGCCAAGGTGAATGGCCTGCTTAGCGTGGTTTCAACTGCGATCTGGCATGGTCGATAAGGCGTTGGGAGAGCTGCTTGTGAACCCCTTTTTCCAGTACCCAGCGGTGCCAGTAGAGGCGTTCCGTCAGGACGTGGTCGGGACTGAGGTTGAGCAGTGACCCGCCAGCCAGCTGGCCTCTTATCTGCAACTCGGGGATGAGACAATAGGCCAGCCCCTGTTCTGCCATGGCGACGAAAGCCTCTGACGAGTGGACCGTATGGCAGGGGTAACCGCCCGGCTCCAGCCCGAAGTGTTCTCTCATAAAGCTCACATGCATGTCATCGCGCTGATCGAACGCCACCGCCGGTGCCTTGGCCAGCGCCTCCCGGGTCAGGCCGTGAGGGAAGTGGCAGGCTACGAAGGCGGGGCTGGCAGTGAGCTGATAGTTCATCTCACCTAGCTCATCGATGCAGCAACCCGCCAGCGGCTGGGGATGCAGGCTGACTGCACCAAAGGCCTGACCCTCGCGGACCTTGTCGAGGGTGCGGCTCTCGTCATCGACCAGCAGGTTGAGTTCGATGGGGTGCTGTTTCAACAAGGGGGCAATGGCGGGCAAAAACCAGGTGGCCAGGCTGTCGGCGTTCACTGCGATGCTGATCCGGATTGGCCCTTGCGGCTGGTCGGGGGCCAGCTCCCCCGCTAGTTCGAGCTCGAGCTGATGTACCTGCCGATAGTGGGCCAGCAGTTTTTGGCCGAGTGGCGTGGCCTGCAGCGGCTGGCTGCGAATGAGCAGTGGCTCGGCAAACTGCTGCTCCAGCTGCTTGATCCGCTGGGAGATGGCCGACTGGGTGATATGGAGCGACTTGGCCGCCCGATCGAAGTTCTGCTCCTGCAGTACCGCATCCAGTGCCCGCAGCAGTTTGTAGTCCAGCTCTTTCATCTTCTCTCCCTTCCGTTGCCCAAGGGCTGACTCTACGTCACTCAGCAGGGGACAACAATGGGCGGCGGAAGGGGCGTTGTGCTGTGATATCTGACAGTGGTGGTCTGTCTTGTAAGGAAGGCATACTTCTAGAGACCGCAGGGGGCAGCCCTGCGGGGTCATAGCGATACAGCGATACGTTTATCCCGGGCCTGTTTTCCCGGGATTTTTTATATCTGGGCCGCTAACTCATGCGAGCGATAGGTGGCACTTTGATAGTGTCCGATGAGCGGCTGCGAGACCGCCAAGGCAAATCGCTCATCCAGATAAAAGCGCAGGCCGACACCTTTCACTGCACCGAGATCTACCGCTTGGCGGTGGCCCAGACGAGCCATAGGGATTCCGAGACGGCGGAAAATGCGTTCTGCGGGCAGGCTGGCTACACCAACAAACTCTTTGATGCCGTTGGCTGTAGCAAACGCATAGGCTTCCCGAAGGAGTACGCAGGTCAGCTCGCTGACTCCATTGGTCATGCACGGAGCGCGGGTCGCATCGATAGCCAGACGGGTGAGTTCCCAGATCTCGGGAGTGCGAGGCGCGTTTTCACCGGCAAGGGCGGTGGGAAAAATGCTGGGCAACATATAGGTGCTGGCGCAACTGAGCAGACGGATACAGGCGCAGACTCCTTGTTCATCTTCGACCAGTACCCAATGGGTGTCTGGCGTGTCAAAGCTGTCGCGTTCTAAACCGTGGTAAGACTCGACGTCCCAGCCTAGCCGGTCGGAAAAGACGCGATTTCGAAATTGATAGAGTTCGTTCTCTACGACGTTTCGTGGGTGATCTCTCAATTTTCCTTTGAAAACCAACATTATGAACTCTCTCTCTGCCTGTTCGCCGTTATAATCAGAAGCTTGGCCAGGGGGGCTAGCATATGAAACAAGAGCAACTGTTTGAGTATCTGGAACATTTCACTTCGGTGACGGATGGTGACCGTCTTGCCGAACTGATCGGTCGCTTTACGGTCGATATGGGTTATGACTATTACGGCTTTACCCTGATCATTCCGATGTCGATGCAAAGACCCAAAGTGGTACTGTTTAATCAGTGCCCCGATTCCTGGGTGCAGGCCTATACCGAAAACAACATGCTGGCGTGCGATCCGGTGATCCGGCTGGCACGCAAGCAGACGCTGCCCATTTACTGGAACCGTCTCGATGAGCGGGCTCGCTTTCTGCAAGAGGGAAGCATGGACGTGATGGGGTTGGCAGCCGAGTTCGGATTGCGCAATGGCATCTCCTTCCCTCTGCACGGCGCAGCCGGGGAGAACGGGATCCTCTCCTTCATCACCTCCGAGCGGGCTTCTAGCGATCTGCTGCTGGAGTCCTCGCCGATCCTCTCCTGGATGGCCAATTACATCTTCGAGGCTGCAATCAGGGTTGTGCGCCTGAGGGATTCGGATCAACAAGCCGCCCTGACGGATCGTGAGACCGAATGCCTGTTCTGGGCCAGTGAAGGGAAGACGTCTAGCGAGATCGCCTGCATCCTCGGGATCACGGAGCGCACGGTCAATTACCATCTCAATCAGGTCACCCGTAAAACCGGCTCCATGAACCGCTATCAGGCCATTGCCAAGGGGGTTAGCAGTGGTATTTTGTTGCCGAATCTTGAGCATGTAGTTGTTACCAACTTCCCTAGATTACTGCAGTAGGCTGAGCCCACAGGTGCAACAGATTCTCCTGCCGCATTGTAATGGTCACAATTGTCAGATCCGGTAATTGACAAGGGTGGGAACTGCGACTGGGCATGACGTTTTTATTAGCAAAATGAATCAATCAGTAAATCAATGAATTTCTAAGAAGGAACCTCCATCGCTATAGTGCCGCTCATTCATCATTTCGAACGGTACTCTCCATGATGCTCGCAACGACACTGCAAGGTTTCACCATCGGTCTGGCCATGATCATCCCCATCGGCGCCCAGAATGCCTTTGTGCTGAGCCGGGGCATCCATCGCAATCACCATTTGCTGACGGCCACGCTCTGCAGTTTCTGCGATCTCGCCCTGATTGCCATCGGTGTATTTGGCGGTGCCAATGTGCTGGCCGCCAGCCCCTTCGGCATGGCGCTGCTCACCTGGGGTGGCGTGCTGTTTCTCGGCTGGTTCGGTGGCCGTTCTCTGCTCAGTGCCTGGCGTGGTAAAGGGGAGGGAGTTGCCGATTCTGCTCAGCAGATGGGGGCCAAAAGCGTGCTGGCGATGACGCTGGGAGTTACGCTGCTCAATCCTCACGTCTATCTCGATACATTGATGCTGCTCGGCTCCCTTGGCAGTCAGGTGAGCGAGTCCCTGCGTCCGGCCTTTGCTGCGGGGGCCATGCTCGCCTCGCTGGTGTGGTTCTACTCGCTGGCGCTGGGGGCCGCGGCGCTGGCGCCCTGGTTGGCCCGCAGCCGAGTGCAGCAGGGGATCGATCTGTTGGTTGGCATCATCATGCTGAGCCTGGCTGTTCAACTGGCCATAGGACGTTGAGGAAGTTAAGGCGGCAGGAATGAGCGACCGGTAACAAAAAGATGCCACTCACATGAGTGGCATCTTTGCTATTACAGGGGCTCAGACTCTGAACTGGGAGAGCAGGCGCTGTTGCAGCAGGCTGGCCTGATGGAGCGAGGAGGCGAGCTGCAGGCACTCTTGCGCCTCCTGTTCGCCGGTTCTGGCTTGTAGACTGATGCCGGAGACCTTGTCAGAGGAGTGGCTCAAAGTGTGTGACAGTTGGCCTGTGGCTACGGCCACCTGCTGCACCATGTCGGCCAGCTGGTCGATGGCGCTTTCCACCTTGAACAGGATCTGCTTGGTGTTCTCGGAGTCCTGCATGCCGGACTCCACCGTCTTGAGGTTGCGTTGCATCATCAGATAGGCGGTTTCGGTCTGCTGCTGGATGCTGCTGATCACCTGGCTGATCTCGGCGCTTGATGTCGCGGTGCGATTGGCCAGGGTGCGCACCTCGTCCGCAACCACCGCAAAGCCACGCCCCATCTCCCCCGCGCGGGCCGCTTCGATAGCCGCATTGAGGGCTAGCAGGTTGGTCTGCTCCGAGATACCGCTGATGGTGGAGATGATCTGGCCAATCTGCCCCGCCTGCTCCTTGAGAGAGTTGATGGCGATGGCACACTCGCTCACCTCCTGTACCACCCGTTGCATGCCCGCGCTGGCGGAGGTGACATACTGGCTGCTCTCGGTGGTCAGCTGGCGCACCTCATTGGCATTGTGGGCCGCCATGCTGCAGTTGTCCGAGATACCTGTGGCGACTTGCACCATCTGTTCACTGTCGTGGAGAAGGGACAGCGCATGTTCGGCGGTCTGGCGGCTGCTCTGGCTGATTGCCTCCACCCGGATGACCGAGGTGTGAACGTGTTTGCTGATGTGCTGGTTGTTGTCCATGGTGGAGCTGATCATCTTTTGCAATTTCTCGATGAAGCGATCCACGCTGTTGGCCAGTGAGCCGATTTCGTCATCTCGCCGCAGGTTGATACGGGCGTTGAGGTCCCCCTCACCTTCCGCGATATCCTGCATCCTTTTGTCCACTTGCAGCAGCGGGGTTACCAGTTTGCGGGTCAGCCAGAAGCCGCAGAGGGTGACCATGACCAGGCTCAGCAGCAGGCCACCCAACAGCAGAGTGCTGGTCTGGCTAATGATGCCGTTGAGCTGGGCCACCTGATCCTCGACGGTGGCATCGCCGCTCTCCTCGATGGCAACCAGCTGTTGTCGCAGATCATCGGCACTGACCTCATAGGCGGACTGCTGGGCCTGATAGCTGCCGAGCGCATCGACCCACTGTCCCATCAGTTGCTGATGCCGGGCCAACAGAGCGCGATAATCTGCCGACAGTGTCTTGCCGGCAAATTCCCCGGTTCCCTCGATATCGAACAGCCCGGTGCCGAGCATGCTGTCGACCGCTTCGTGGTAGAAGTCGGTCGCCTCTTTTAACTCGGCTTGGATCGCCTCTGTGACTCCTTGTCTGCGCATCTTCTCCAGCGCATAGAGTTGGCGCAAAAAGCCTATGTTGGACTCCATACCCCCGTCGGCCGCTTCCCAGCGAGTGGAGAGGCCGCTGTTCCAGCTGATGTTCTGGTCGGGGGATTGGGTCAGCGCCTCGACCGCGCCGTCGCCGATCACCTCCAGCTGGATCGAGAGGCGAGCCATCAGATCGGCGTTGTGATGCAGGGCCTGATCCACCTCGGTATAGGCGTGATAGAGCGCCAGCAGCTTCTCTTGTTGCTGTTGATAGTCCTGCTTGTGCTGTTTCATGGTGGCAAGGGCTGCACCATCAATGAGCTGCCCCTGGCTGACCCGGGCCAGCGCATCATCAGTCGCCGCCTTGGCAGCATCGAGTTCGGCGCGATTGAGCTGGGTGCCGTTTTGCATCTTCTGAATCTGTAGCTGTTGGTTGCCCAGCTCTATGGAGCCCTCCATGGCACCGTCGGCGGTCTGCCAGGCGGCGCCCAGTACGTAGGAGAGCAGATTGGCTAGCCGCTGGCTGCCATACCAGCCAACGACCCCCATGCCCAGCGTACAGCCGAGCAATATGGCAAGACCCAGATTGGAGGTGGTAACAATTTTCATGTGATGGCCTTCCTTGGTATCGACATTGGCACCAACTTAGGTTCCGAACGGGTTTGTCGTGGTGGTTTATCCCCCGCTCGGGGGCCGATGCGGCGCTGAAACATCCCGTGCACTGGCTGCACCCGATCAAGCATGGTGGAAAATTGGGTAAAAAGCCTCTCTGACCACAAGGGTGTTGCCGCCCTATGCTGGATACTTATCCAGTTATTCTTTATGCTATGAGCCAATTTACGAATAGTTGTATTGGTGAGGAGAGTGCTGTGATTGGTCGCTTGAGAGGCATTGTCATTGAAAAGCAACCCCCCGAGGTCCTGTTGGAAGTGGGCGGGGTGGGTTATGAGGTACAGATGCCGATGAGCTGCTTCTATGATTTGCCGGAGATCGGCAAGGAAGCGACCATCCATACTCACTTCGTGGTGCGGGAAGATGCTCAGTTGCTCTATGGTTTTAACCACAAACAGGAGCGTGCGCTGTTCCGCGAGCTGATCAAGACCAACGGAGTCGGCCCCAAGCTGGCGCTGGCTATTCTCTCCGGCATGACAGCTACCCAGTTTGTGCTGAGTGTCGAACGTGAAGAGATAAGCTCTTTGGTCAAACTGCCGGGAGTCGGCAAGAAGACCGCCGAGCGGCTGGTGGTGGAGATGAAGGATCGCCTCAAGGGGTGGGTCAGTCACGACCTCTTCTCCCCGGCCATGGTCACCTTGCCAGTCAGTGAGCCCGAATTGCGAGCACCGGATGTGACCGAAGAGGCGGCCAGCGCCCTGGTGGCCCTCGGTTACAAGCCGCAGCAGGCGAGCCAGATTGTCAGCAAGATCGCCAAAGATGGGATGTCGGTGGAAGATATCATCCGTGAATCCCTGCGTAGCCTGGTGTGAGGTAGTTGATGATTGAAGCAGACCGCCTCATCTCGGCCAGTGCCGCCCGTGAGGATGACATTATTGACCGGGCTATTCGCCCCAAGAAGCTGGCTGATTACACCGGTCAGGATACTGTCTGCGAGCAGATGGAGATCTTTATCGAAGCGGCGCGCCAGCGGGGCGAGGCGCTCGATCACCTGCTGATCTTTGGCCCGCCGGGTCTGGGCAAGACCACCCTCGCCAACATCGTTGCCAACGAGATGGGGGTCAATATCAAGACCACCTCCGGCCCTGTGCTGGAGAAAGCGGGGGATCTGGCGGCGCTGCTCACCAACCTTGAACCGAACGATGTGCTGTTCATCGACGAGATCCATCGCCTCAGCCCGGTGGTGGAGGAGGTGCTCTATCCGGCGATGGAGGATTACCAGCTCGACATCATGATCGGTGAGGGACCTGCGGCCCGCTCCATCAAGCTGGATTTGCCTCCTTTCACCCTGATCGGCGCCACCACCCGGGCCGGTTCACTCACCAGCCCGCTGCGGGATCGCTTCGGTATTGTCCAGCGGCTGGAGTTCTACAACGTCAAGGATCTGACTGATATCGTCTCCCGCAGTGCCCGTTGTCTGGGACTCGACATGACGGAAGATGGTGCCATTGAGGTCGCACGTCGCTCTCGCGGCACGCCGCGGATTGCTAACCGTTTGTTAAGGCGGGTGCGCGACTTTGCCCAGGTGAAATCCGATGGCCGGATCGACGGCCCCATTGCTGCCCGCGCCATGGACATGCTGGATGTCGATAACGAAGGTTTTGACTTCATGGACCGCAAGTTATTGTTGGCTGTGATAGACAAGTTTATGGGGGGCCCGGTGGGTCTCGATAATCTGGCCGCCGCGATCGGGGAAGAGAAAGATACTATCGAAGATGTGCTGGAGCCTTATCTGATCCAGCAGGGGTATCTGCAACGTACACCCAGAGGACGGATTGCGACCACACGAGCCTACGCTCATTTCGGTCTTCAGCGACCAGATGAGAAGTAAAAACAGTCGTTTGAACATGAAACCGCCGTCAAAGGCGGTTTTTTATTATCCGGGCAAA
>NZ_JBODRQ010000125.1:0-9727 GCF_050633025.1 Aeromonas sp. | reverse complement strand
CCGCCTTGGCTGCTACCTTCCGGTCCTGACCAGGTCGACGGGTTATCAATGCGAGAGGACCAATAGGACCACCGGCGAGGAGAATAGGCAAACTGGCCTCTCAATGCAATGGCTTTCTGCCCTTCGATTGTTCGTTTGCCTTATTTTTCAACAATCTGCCGAATGAATCAGCTAAACAGCATAAATTTCGCCCCCACCAGCAGCATCAACAGGGCAAATGCTTGCTTGAGGCGTTTTGGTGACAGGCGATGCGCCAGCTTGGCACCAATGCGGGCGAACTGGGTACTGGTCAGCACAATGCCAAGCAGGGCGGGCAGATAGATGTAGCCCACACTCCACTCGGGCAGATCGGCATGATCCCAACCCGCATAGAGGTAGCTCAGACTCCCCGCCAGCGCGATGGGCATGCTGCAAGCCGCAGAGGCCGCCACTGCATTGCGCATCGGCACCGAGTTCCAGCTCAGGTAAGGGACGGTGAGCGAGCCACCGCCAATGCCAAACAGCGCGGACATCCAGCCTATCACTGTGCCAGCAATGCCGGTGCCGAACGCTCCTGGCAGGTGTCTTTCCGCCTTGGGCTTGAGGTTAAGCCCCATCTGCAGCGCCATAGTCCAGGCGAAGCAGCCGATGATGATATTGAGGGTACTGGCACTGAGCAGATTGGCCGTCATACCACCGAGCCAGGCTCCAACCAGCATGCCCGCCCCCAATCTGCGGATCATCACCCAGTCGACGGCGCCCGCTTCCTGGTGCGCTCTAAGCGAGCTGAATCCGGTAAAGATCATGGTGGGAAGGGAAGTGCCCAGGGCCAAATGGGTAATGATTTCGGGTTCAAATCCCATCGCACGAAAACTGACCACCAGTACGGGAACAATGATCAATCCACCTCCGATCCCGAACAGTCCCGCCAGCATCCCAGCGAATGCCCCCAGCAGGAGGTAACCCATAAACAGCATAAAAATTCCTGTCTTGAACGATAAACGGCCAACTCGGTCGGACGACAATGGATATCAGCATGAAAAAAAAGAGATGGCGCGAGGGCCATCTCTTCATTGTGCCGGTTAGTGCAGTGGAATGGTACCGTCCATCACCTTGTAGAAGGCCAGCACGGCACAGCCGAGCAGGGCCGCCGTCATCCCCTGCTCCAACCGGTTAAGGCCGCGCAGACCGTGATGCTGACGCGCCTTCCAGTAGATGAAGATGCCCGGGCTATAGAGCAGCGCCACCAGCAGCAGGTACTCCACACCGGCAGCGTAGACCAGCCAGCAGCCGTAAACGGTCGCCACCAGAGCCAGCAGCAGGTCACGCTTGCGCTGATGGGGTTGACCCTGATAGGTCTCTCCTTTCAATGCCAGCTTCAGGCCATAGGCACCGGAGAAAACGTAGGGCACCAGCGCCGCCGAGGTGGCGATGTTGACCAGTGCCAGATAGGTGCTGCTCTGGAAGTAGATGATGATGAGGAACACTTGCACCAGACAGGTGGAGCACCAGAGCGACACCTGCGGCGAGCCGTTCTTGTTCTCCTTGGCAAACCAGCCCGGAAACACGCCGGTCTTGCCTGCGATATAGGGCACTTCAGCGGCCAGCACGGTCCAGCTGAGCAGCGCCCCCATCACCGACACCACCAGACCGATGTTGATAAGCCAGGCGCCCCAGGGGCCGACTACAGCCTCCAGGATCATGGCAGTAGAAGGATTCTTGAGCGCCGCCAGCTGCGGCTGACTCATGACACCCAACGAGAAGAGGGTCACCATCACGTAGAGCGCCAGGGCGCCGAGCAGCGCCAGCACGGTAGCGCGGCCGACATCCTTACGATGGCGGGCACGGGCAGAGACCACCACAGCCCCTTCAATCCCGATAAAGACCCAGAGGGTCACCTTCATGGTGGACTTGACCTGATCCATCACGGAGCCCAGTTCTAGGTTGCTCTGGCCCCAGATATCCAGAGTGAAGGTATCCATGTTGAAGGCCAGCAGGATCGCGACACAAAAGACGATGAGCGGCACCATCTTGGCGATGGTAGTGACGATATTCACCAGCGCAGCAACCTGCACCCCGCGCAGCACCAGCGCATGCACCGACCAGATCAGGATGGAGGCCAGTGTGATGGCCACCGGCGTATTGCCGTCACCAAAGATGACGTTGTTCGGCGTATCGAAGAAGTAGCTCAGGGCGCTGAACACCACGATGGCGTAGGAGACGTTGGCCAGCAGTTGGCAGAGCCAGTAACCCCAGGCGGCGTTGAAACCGATAAAATCGCCGAAACCGGCCTTGGCATAGCTGAAGATACCGCCATCGAGATCAGGGCGGCGCATGGAGAGGTTCTGATAAACCAGTGCGAGACAGATCATGCCAAGACCGGTGACGGCCCAACCCAGGGCGACCGCCCCGGCACTGGCATGCGCAGCAATATTTTGTGGCAGACTGAAGACCCCGGCACCGACCATAGAGCCGATCACCAGCGAAATGAGGGCGCCCAGCCCTAGTTTCTTGTCCATCTCAATCCTGTTTATTTAGGCGGCTGCAGAGCGTCCGTATTCATACTGCGCGCAATATGGGAGGGGCTTGAAATCCTGACCCCATGAAAAAGGCGGCAACTATATTGCATGATTATTCCAACCACAATCCTTCGTGCCATCAATCATGCGCCACCTTGACCGGGCGCAATTTTACAGCACTGCCCCATATGGCTTGTGAGCTGGTTCAAATTAAGAAAGACCCATTGATATTTCTCATTTTTCTGCCAACACAACCTGACTCGCATGGTCCCCATGCATCCCTATTCAGGCACTCTCTGTATAAATAATCTGCATAAAAAAGCCCCGGTGGAAACACCGGGGCCCATTATGTAAATCCCTATAAACGCAAGCCGCCATCCAGTTCTATCATCCTTCCCGACAGATAGTCGTTGGCAAAAATAAAGCTCACCGTCTCGGCCAGCTGTTGCGCCTCGCCAAGGGTGCCGACCGGAATGGCCTGCTGCATCCGCGCCATCGCCTCCGGCTTCATCGCCGCCGTCATGTCTGTGGCAAACACCCCGGGGGCTATCCCCATCACCCTAATACCGTGACGGGCCAGCTCCCGCGCCCAGGTCACCACCAGCGAGGCTACCCCCGCCTTGCTGGCGGCATAGTTGCTCTGGCCAATATTGCCGGCGCGGGCGATGGAGGAGATGTTGATGATGACGCCCCCCTGCCCCCCTTGCGCCATCAACGCGGCCCCTTCGCGACCGCAGAGGAAGGTACCGGTGAGGTTCACATCGATGACGCTCTGCCACTGGGCCAGCGTCATCTTCTCCACCAGCTCACCCTCTTTCACCTTGATCAGCATGCCATCGCGCAAAATGCCGGCGCAGTTGATAAGACCGTGCAGCACACCAAAACGCTCCTTGATTGCAGCAAACACGGCCTCAACCTCGACTTCGCTCGCCACATTGCAGACAAACAGCTCGCACTGGCTATCTTGATCGCACTGACCATTCTGGCGGTGAACCATGGCGGCGGTCGCTTCCAGATCGGCGCGATTGATGTCGAGCAGTGCCAGCGTCGCCCCCTGTGCGCCCAGGGCCAGCGCAATGGCCCGTCCCAAGCCACGTCCGGCGCCGGTAATAACGATGACCTTATCTTTGATATCCATCAATGCTCCTTGTAGCTGGTCGAAGAGAGATGCCTTGAAGAGAGGTGGCCCGTCAGGCGGGACCCTGTTTATCCAGATAGAGTTCGACGATGCTGGAGAAATCTCGGCTCCCCTGCCCCTGAGCGGCATGCAGGTTGAACAGGTTACGCGCGAGCGCCCCCATGGGCACAGCGCTGTGAGCATGCTCAGCCAGCGCCATGGCCAGCCCCAAATCTTTCACCATCAGGCGGGTCATAAAGCCCCCCTGATAGTTGCGGGCGGCAGGCACATTCTCCATCACCCCGGGCCAGGGGTTGTAGCGCTCCAGGCTCCAGTTGTTGCCGGAGCTCTTGCCCATGATGGTGGAGAGCACGGCGGGATCCAGTCCCTCCTTCACCCCGAGGGCCAGCGCCTCGGCGGTGCCCGCCATATGGATCGCAAGCAGCATGTTATTGCACATCTTGGCGATCTGCCCCGCCCCCAGCGCCCCGGCGTGAAACAGGTTCTGCCCCATGCAGGCGAGCAGGGGTTTTGCCGCCTCGAAATCTGCCGCGTCGCCACCAACGATAAAGGTGAGCGTTCCGGCGGCCGCGCCAGCGACACCGCCAGAAACAGGGGCATCGATAAAGCGCAAACCACGCGCACGAGCCACGTTTCCCACCTGACGGGCAGAATCGACATCGATGGTGGAACAGTCGATCACCAGTGCGCCAACCGGCAGGGCCGCCAGCAGATCCAGCCCGCCCCGCTCACCGGCGCTCTCGCCCAACCAAAGGGCGCGCACATGCTCCCCCGCGGGTAGCATGCTGATCACCACCTCGCAGCCGGTCACCGCCTCGCGGGCATCCCCCGCTGCGATGCAGCCATCGGCGATAGCTCGCTCAATGTTTTGGGCAACCAGATCAAACACCTGCACCGTATGCCCGGCCCTGGCCAGCTTGGCTGCCATGGGGCCGCCCATGTTGCCGAGCCCGATAAACCCGATCCTTGTCATCCCGCATGCTCCTTGCGTAGCTGATAGCGGCGTGCGTCGTTTGCCAATCTGTTATTCCTTGCAGGCCAACGGATTGCTTCCCTGTGGCCAGCGATAGAACTCATCCAGCCACTCCCCTTCCAAAGGCAACTGCTGCCAGCGGGGATCTTTATCCTTGTCGATCAGCAGTGCCCGCACCCCTTCCACAAAATCCCCCTTGAGCACGCAGTTGACCGAGAGGGTCAGCTCCTCGGCAAATACTTCAGACAGGGAGTAACGGCGAGCCAGCCAATATTGGCGCCACAAAATGGCGCGACTGATGGGACTGCCGGTGAGGCAGATCTGTTGCGCCTGCTGGAGTACCACCTCCTGTTCATCGAACTGAGCCTCGAACAACCGCGCCAATACCCCTTGCAACGTGCGTCCCGCCAGCAGGGCGTCGATCCTCTGTTGATAAGGCATCAGCACGGACGCAGGCAAGCGGGCCGCAACCTCACGGTGCAACCCCCTGAGTAGCAGATCGATCTGCTCACGGGGATCACCACTGCCAGCCCAGTCGAGCACGGCGAGGTGTGACAGCAGCGCATCGCAATCGACACTGGCGATGGCGTGATCCGCCAGCCCAAGACCGATGGCATCACTCCCGTTGAAGCGGGCGCCGGTGAGACCAAGCCAGAGCCCCAGTCGCCCAGGCATACGGCTTAAAAACCAGCTTGCCCCCACATCGGGGTAGAGTCCTATGGTTACCTCCGGCATGGCGAACAGGCTTCTTTCGGTGACAACCCGAAAATCGGCACCGGCAAACAGGCCAATGCCGCCCCCCATGCAGATACCGTCCGCCACGCAGATCAGGGGCTTTCGATAACAGTGGATGTGGTGATCAAGCCGGTACTCCTGCTCGAAAAAATCGCGGGCATATTCGAACAGTTCCACCTCGCTCACCTCCTGCTTGCGGTAATAGAAGGAGCGGATATCGCCACCGGCACAAAATGCCTTCTCACCCGCCCCCTGCAGCAGCACACAGACGATGGCGGGATCCTGCTCCCAACGGGTTAGCGCCTGTTGCAGGATCTGGATCATCGGCAGGCTTAAAGCATTGAGGGAGGTGGGAGCATCCAGCGTCAAGATACCGATCCGCTTATCCCCGGGCAGGGTCAGAAGGCTGACATGCACTGTCATCAGACTCTCCTTGTCTCAATAGCGCCATTCTGGCGCTCGTTTTTCCAAAAAGGCCTGTACACCTTCCTGCTGATTGGGGTCATCAAACAGCGCAAGGAAGGCCTCCCGCTCCATAGGCAACACCTCATCACGGGGACGACGGCGCCCCTGATTAATGAGCTCCTTGCAGGCACGCAAGGCAGCAGGACTCTGTGCCATCGCGTGACTGGCCATGCGTTTGGCAGCGCCGATCCCCTGACCGGTAGACACCACCTGCTCCACCAACCCTATCTCATAACCCTGCGTCGCCGAAACCTGCTCGCCACAGAGGATCATGCGCTTGGCCCAACCCTGTCCCACCAGCTCAGTGAGACGTTGAGTTCCCCCGGCACAGGGAAGCAGTCCCACCGATGCCTCTGGCAAGGCCAGCACCGCATGCTGCTCGGCGATGCGAATGTCACAAGCCAGTGCCAGTTCGAGTCCTCCACCCATGGCATAACCATTAATGACGGCGATCGTGACACCGGGAAAGGTAACAAGGGTATCAAAGGCTTGGGCAAAAGCCTCGACGACATCGCGAGCCAGTACTTTATCGTCCCCGGCAAACTGTTTGAGATCGGCCCCGGCACAGAAAAATTTCACCCCCTGACCACTGAGCACCAATACCACCACCTCGGGGTGACTGGCCACCTCGGCAAGCAGACGTTGAAAGGCCTGCAGGCCGTGTAACGTCAGGGTATTGGCTGGGGCGTGGTCCAGGGTCAGCAAGGCAGCATGACCGTGGTATTCCACATGAATCCTTGTCATCATAGGCATTTACTCCAGGCTGAGCCCCTGCTCACTGAGCAGGCGGCGGGCAATGATGAGGCGCATCACCTCATTGGTTCCTTCCAAAATGCGATGTACTCGGGTATCTCTGAGATAGCGTTCGAGAGGATAGTCGCGGATATAACCATAGCCGCCAAAGAGTTGCAGCGCATCATCGCAAATCCGATAGCCCACATCGCTGGCAAACCGTTTGGCCATGGCACACCAGGCACTCTTGTCCGGTGCCCCGCGATCCAGCTTGTCGGCGGCCTGACGCACCAGCAAACGGGCGGCAGCCAGCTCGGTCGCCATATCGGCCAGGCGAAACTGCACGCTCTGGAATTCGCTGATCGGGTGACCAAATTGCTGGCGCTGCTGCACATAGGCCAGCGCATCATCCAGCGCCTGCTGGGCGGTGCCCACCGAACAGGTGGCAATATTGATGCGCCCACCATCGAGGGCCTGCATGGCGAACTTGAACCCTTCCTCCTCTTCGCCCAGCCGATAGCAGGCAGGAATGCGAACCCCGTTGAAAACAACCTCCCGGGTCGGCTGGCTGTTCCAGCCCATCTTCTCTTCCGGCTTGCCATAGCTCACGCCGGGGGCATTAGCCGGCACCATAAAGGCAGAGATCCCCTTCGCACCTTCACCACCGGTACGGGCCATCACCACCAGCACATCGCTGCTGCCTGCCCCCGAGATAAAGACCTTGGTCCCCTCGATGAGGTAACTGTCACCCTCACGCACCGCCCGGGTCTTGAGTGCCGCCGCATCGGAGCCCGCCCCCGGCTCGGTGAGGCAATAGGAGCCCAGCAATTCGCCGCTGGCCAGTTTGGGCACCCACTCTTTGGCAACCTCGGTGGGCAACCAGCTACCCAGCATCCAGCTCACCATGTTGTGGATGGTCAGATACGCCGTGGTCGAGGTACAGCCCATGGCGAGGCGCTCGAAGATGAGGCTCGCATCGAGGCGCGGCAGCCCCAATCCGCCAAACTGCTCCGGGGTATAGAGACCGCATAAACCTAGCCCGGCCGCCTGCTTGATGGTCGGGATCGGAAACTCATGCTCCTTGTCCCAGCGCGCGGCATGGGGTTTGAGCGCCTCATCGGCAAAGGCGGCGGCCGCCTCCACATACGCCAGTTGATCATCGGTCAGGGTAAAATCCATCTTGTCGTTCGCTCCCTTGTTGCCCCGCGCTTATTTTCCTGCGTTAGCGCTTTATGACGCGGCGCCCACACGCTGCGTCAGTCGGATCTGCCACTACGGCGCTATTGTCGTGATAGCTGATGACACTCTCACTACCACCGCTTTATCGATACACAACAGATTAACAATTGATTTACGTTTACGCTAACGTAAACTTGTGGCAGAAGTGAAGTACAAAATGGACCGACCACTGCCAGCCGTAACGCCGAGTCAGCCGGTCGAACCCACCTTCCTACCCGACTGTCATATCCGCAAGGAGAGCATGGATGCAGATGGATGAGACCCTGAATGCCCTGACCGAACAGGTTGCGGCCTTCTGCCGACAAGTGATCGCCCCGCGCGCCAGCGAGATCGATCAGAGCAACGCCTTCCCCCGCGATCTCTGGCCCCGGATGGGTGAGCTGGGGCTGCACGGCATCACGGTGGCGGAGGAGTATGACGGGGTGAACCTCGGCTATCTGACCCACGTGCTGGTGATGGAACAGGTAAGCCGCGCCAGCGCCTCGGTCGGCCTCTCCTACGGCGCCCACTCCAACCTCTGCATCAACCAGATCCACCGCCACGGCACGCTGGAGCAAAAAGCGCGCTACCTGCCGCCGCTGGTGAGCGGCGAGCATGTGGGGGCACTGGCCATGAGCGAACCGGGAGCCGGGTCCGATGTGGTCAGCATGCGCCTCACCGCAGTGCGCGAGGGGGAGCACTTTGTGCTGAACGGCAACAAGATGTGGATCACCAACGGTCCCGATGCCGACACCTTCGTCATCTATGCCAAGACAGATGCAACTGCTGGTCCCAAAGGGATTTCTGCTTTTATCGTCGAGGCGGGGACTCCCGGTTTTTCTACCGCCCAGAAGCTCGACAAGCTGGGGATGCGCGGATCCAGCACCTGCGAGCTGGTGTTCGACAACTGCCGAGTGCCGCAGGAGAACCTGCTGGGCACCCTGCACGGCGGGGTCAAGGTGCTGATGAGCGGGCTCGATTACGAGCGGGTGGTGCTGGCGGCGGGCCCCCTTGGCATCATGCAGGCCTGCATGGATGTAGTGCTGCCCTATGTGCGTGAGCGCAAGCAGTTTGGTCAAGCCATCGGCGAGTTTCAGCTGGTGCAGGGCAAGCTGGCCGACATGTATACCCGCCTCGCCAGTAGCCGGGCGCTGGTCTACTCGGTGGCGAGCGCCTGCGATCAGGGTCGCACCAGCCGTAAAGATTGCGCCGCAGCCATCCTGTTTGCCGCCGAAAACGCCACCCAGATGGCGCTCGATGCTATCCAGCTGCTCGGCGGCAACGGTTACATCAACGAATACCCCACTGGCCGCCTGCTGCGGGACGCCAAACTCTACGAGATAGGCGCCGGCACCTCGGAGATCCGCCGCTGGCTCATCGGTCGCGAGCTGATGGGAGAAAATGCATGAGTCGTATCCACTCCCGCCTCGACACGGCGAGCCCGGAATATGTGGCCAATCGAGCCGCCATGCAGGGGCTGGTCGACGATCTCCATGTCCGCATTGCCGAGATCGCGCAAGGGGGCGGCACGGCCAACAACGCCCGCCATCAGGCCCGTGGCAAGCTGTTGCCCCGCGAGCGCATCAATCAGCTGCTGGACCCGGGCTCCCCCTTTCTCGAACTGTCGGCGCTCGCTGGCTGGCAGGTCTATGACGAGCCGGTGCCCGCCGCCGGCATCATCACCGGCATCGGCCGGGTCTCTGGGCGCCTGTGCATGCTGGTGGTGAATGACGCCACCGTAAAGGGCGGCACCTACTACCCGCTCACGGTGAAAAAACATCTGCGCGCCCAGGCCATCGCCGAGCGGCTGCGCCTCCCCTGCCTCTATCTGGTGGATTCCGGCGGCGCCTTTCTGCCGATGCAGGATGAGGTGTTCCCCGACCGGGATCACTTTGGCCGCATCTTCTACAACCAGGCCCGCATGTCGGCCCAGAACATCCCCCAGCTGGCGGTGGTGATGGGGCTCTG
>NZ_JBODRQ010000124.1:0-9819 GCF_050633025.1 Aeromonas sp. | reverse complement strand
GGCGTCAGCAGACAGATGATGCTGGCATGAGCGACAAAGTCGAAGGTACTGCGGATCCGCTCGGGAGATTCAGCACTGCGCAGGCCAATTTCATAGCCAAGGAAACACTCTGTCGGGTCGAGCAATTGAACGGGCGGCCATTCGTGCCAGACCGGTTCGATGAAGATGATCTCGCCCAGATTGCCGAGATAGCGGATAAAGGCCAGCAGGTCGAAGCCATCCTGATAGAGCGCCGGATAAAAACGCACAGAGAGATGCCAGCGCTTGAGATCCTGCGAAGAAGTTACGTTCTGTGGCGGCACTACGACAGGTTGGGTTGGCAAAATTTGATGGCCCTGCAGTTGGGAAAGCAAGGCCAGGATCTGCTGGGTTTCGGTCTGCGGCAGCTCGGGATTGTGCTCGGCCCCCTGCAACAGATCGCGCAGTTGATCGTTGCAGGCCAGCAGCAGGTTGATCAGATGCTCATCGAGCTGCAACTCGCCGCTGCGAAGTCGTGCCAGCATGTTCTCCATGGCGTGGGCGAAGCGTACCAGCATGGTAAGGCCCAGCATGCTGGCTGAACCCTTGATGGTATGGGCGGTACGAAACATCAGATTGTAGGTTTCGGCATTGGCCGGGTAGCTTTCACGATCAAGGAGCGCCTGCTCCAGATGATCACACTGCTCGTAGGCCTCCTCGAAAAAGAGGGCGCGCGCTTTATTGACGTCCATCTGGCCCCTCCGCTCTGGTGAGGGACGAAAGCAGTCCGAGCTGGCCTAGCGCCAGTTCGGCTTCACTGCCATCTCCCGTCTTGATCCGCAGCCGCTTGCCCTGGGAATTGGCCTCTTGCTGGAGGAGGGCGACAAGCTGGGCGCCGCAGCTATCGAGCGCTTCAAGCTGGCTCAAATCCAGCAAGGCAACTGGAAAGTTGAGCAGACTGAAGAGATCGTCTTGCAACTCTGCCACCGTCATGACGGTGAACTCCCCCGTGAGAATGGCGATTGGGGGCGCATGCATAATATTCAGTTCAAAACTCATACATTGTGCTCCCGTATCATGGTTGCACCACCTTGTAGACATCATCGATAAGCTTAAGCGGCTCGAATGGCTTGGTCAGCCAGACACGGGCGCCGGCATCGAACCCCTCTTGACGGATCTCGGGCGAGTTTTCCGTCGTCAGCATGATGAACGGGATATAGCGAGTGGTTGCCTGTGCCTTGAGATGGCGCAGCAGTGTCATCCCGTCCATGCCCGGCATGTTGAGATCGGAGATGATGAGATGTACCCGCTGGCCACTAAGGCAGGAGAGGGCCGCGTTGCCATCATCCGCTTCGATCACGCTAAAACCGGCGCTTTGCAGCGTCATGGTAATGGTTGCTCTGATACTGACGGAGTCTTCCACAACAAGGATGGTTTTGGTCATAAAAAGGACTCGTTCATAGGCATTATGGAGATCCGGACAACATGGTCGAAACCTCCTAATTGTTGCCCAATAAGTTGATGTGTGTGGATTTTTTTAAACTGGATTGACGTGTGCAGGATAAAAATCGGGGAAGGGGGGGACTGGCGGTTTTTAAGCCTGCTACGGAAAGGGTTCAATAGACCCTTGTTGCACCGTATCTCCTGTCATTGTCAGCCACTTTTACATGCTCAGAGTGACCTGATGAGGTATAATGCGGGACTATTTTTATGGGTTCCCCGTGAGCGTGATGAAAGAATTTTTTGCAACCTGCCCCAAGGGGCTGGAAAACCTGTTGGCCGACGAGCTGACCAATCTGGGCGCAGAGCAGGTCCGTGAGACCGTGGCTGGCGTCCACTTCAAAGGCGAACTGGCGGTGGGCTACAAGGCCTGTCTCTGGAGCCGTCTGGCTTCCCGCATCGTGCTGGTGCTCTCCGAATTCCAGATGAACGACGATCTGGATCTCTATCTGGGCGCCCACACCATTCCCTGGGAAGAGCACTTCTCAGGTACCTCTACCATTGCGGTAGACTTTACCGGTACCAACCCTGCCATTCGCAATACCCAGTACGGGGCGCTCAAGATCAAGGATGCCATCGTCGATCGCTTTACCAAGCGCGGTCATGTGCGCCCGGATGTGGACAAAAAGTCGCCGGATATTCGCATCATGGCACACATGGGCAAAGGCAAGGCCAATATCACGCTGGACTTGTCAGGACCTGCGTTGCATCAGCGTTTCTATCGTCAGGGCACAGGTGAAGCACCACTCAAAGAGAACCTGGCGGTCGCCATGATTGCCCGTAGCGGCTGGGCCGGTGAGCCCATGATGGACCCCATGTGCGGCTCCGGTACCTTGCTGATTGAAGCGGCCTTTATCGCCGCCGATATGGCGCCGGCGCTGCGCCGTGAGCGCTTCGGTTTTGATCGCTGGCTGCAGCATGATAGCGAGCTGTGGCAGAGCCTGATGATGGAAGCACAAGTACGTGCCAAACGCGGCATGCAGCGCTGCGAGGTGAAACTTTTCGGTTGTGATGCCGATTCGCGCGTGCTGCTCAAAGCCCGTGACAACGCCAAAGCGGCCGGTGTGGCGCACCTCATCACCTTCAAGCAGGCCGATGTCACCAAGCTGGAAAACCCGCTGCCGATGCCTGCCCCTGTTGAAGGGGAAGACGGTCAAGGGGAGGCCCGCCAGGTCGGTATGCTCATATCCAACCCGCCCTACGGCGAGCGTCTTGGCGAGTTCCCGGCGCTGCTGGAAGTGCATCAGGCCCTTGGCGATGCTCTGCGTCGCAGCTTCCAGGGTTGGAAAGTCTCCATTCTTTCCGCATCCCCTGAGCTGCTCAGCTGTCTGCGCCTGCGCGCCGACAAGCAATATCGCCTGTTCAACGGCGCCCTCGAGTGTCAGCTGCGTAATTATCAAATCGCACTGGACTCCGTGGCATCCCAAAAAGAGGTGGCACAGGACTTTGCCAACCGTCTGCGCAAGAATCTGAAAACCCTCGAGAAGTGGGCCAACAAAGAGGGCATCGATTGCTATCGCCTCTATGATGCCGACTTGCCGGAATACAACGCTGCCATCGACCGCTATCAGGACTATCTGGTGGTGCAGGAGTATGCTGCGCCCAAAGACATTCCCGCCCAGAAGACCCGTCAGCGTCTGCTCGACATGGTTCAGGCCGCCATCAAGGTGACCGGGATGGACGGCGAGAAGGTGATCCTGAAGGTGCGTGAGCGTCAGGAAGGGAAACAGCAGTATCAGAAGCTCTCCGAAGAGCAGCACCGGATGGAAGTGCAGGAGTATGGCGCCCGTCTGTGGGTCAACCTCTACGACTATCTGGATACCGGCCTGTTCCTCGACCACCGTCAGACCCGCCGCATGCTGGGTCAGATGGCCAAAGGCAAGCGCTTCCTGAACCTGTTTGCCTATACCGGCAGTGCCACCGTGCACGCGGGTCTCGGCGGTGCCAGCGAGACTACCACGGTGGATATGTCGCGCACCTACCTCAACTGGGCTCAGGACAACATGCGCCTCAACTCGCTGGTGGGCCGGGAGCACAAGTTCGTGCAGGCCGACTGCCTGAAGTGGCTGTCGGAAGCGGACGAGCAGTACGATCTCATCTTCATCGATCCGCCCACCTTCTCCAACTCCAAGCGGATGGACGAGAGCTTCGACGTGCAGCGCGATCACCTGCTGCTGATGCAGCACCTGAAGCGGCTGCTGGCGGCCGATGGCACCCTGGTGTTCTCCAACAACAAGCGCCACTTCAAGATGGATCTGGCCGGTCTCGAGGCCATTGGTCTGAAGACGCAGAACATCACCGGCAAGACCCGGCCCAAGGATTTCGAGCGCAACCAGCACATCCACAACTGCTGGATCATCACCCATGCGCCGGAGCAAGGCGAAGCGTGATGCTGACCCTGTTTCATACCGACGGTTGCCACCTGTGCGAGCAGGCCTGGGCGCTGGTGGAGGAGGCAGGCCTTGCCGCTACCACCCGCCAGTGCGACATCATGGATGATGAGCAGTGGCTTGCCGCCTATCGGGTGCGCATTCCGGTGCTGCGGGACGAGGCTGGCCGCGAGCTGGGCTGGCCCTTCACGCTGGTGGAGCTCAAAGGCTGGCTCGCTCGTCAGGGTTGATTTGTGAGTTGACGATGAAACGGGGGCAGACCCAGTCTGTTGCCCGTTTTTTCATATGAGATAAGGAACGAACATGGCTCTTTTAACATTGCACGGCGGGTGTCTGTCGTTCAGTGATTTTCCGTTGCTCGACAAGGCCGAGCTGACCATCGAGCGAGGCGAGCGCCTCTGTCTGGTGGGGCGCAACGGGGCGGGCAAGTCCACCCTGATGAAGGTCATCGCCGGCGAACTGCCGCTCGATGATGGCCGTCTGGTGCTGCAACAAGATTTGAAAGTGACCCGTCTCGAGCAGGATCCGCCTGCTTCCAGCGAGCTGACGGTGTTTGACTACGCCGCCGAAGGGCTGGCCGGCGTGGGTGAGCTGCTCAAGCAGTACCACCACATCTCCATGGCGCTGGCGAGTGACCCGTCCGATGCCAACATCCGCAAGATGAGTCAGCTGCAGGAGCAGCTCGATTATCAGAATGGCTGGCAGTACGAGACCCGTATCAATCAGGTGCTGACCCTGCTGGGGCTGGATCCTGACGTGACACTCGACAGTCTCTCCGGTGGCTGGCTGCGCAAGGTGGCGCTGGCCCGTGCATTGGCCTGCGATCCCGATCTGCTGCTGCTGGACGAGCCGACCAACCACCTGGATATCGAAGCCATCAACTGGCTGGAAGAGTTCCTTAAGGATTTTCGCGGTGCCATCGTTTTCATCTCCCACGACCGGGAGTTCATCCACAAGCTGGCAACCCGGATCATCGATCTGGATCGCGGCGCCATCACCTCCTGGCCGGGCAACTACGACGAATACCTGCAGGGCAAAGAGGAGTGGCTGCGGGTCGAAGAGCTGAAAAATGCCGAGTTCGATCGCAAGCTGGCGCAGGAAGAGGTATGGGTACGCCAGGGGATCAAGGCGCGCCGCACCCGTAACGAGGGGCGGGTGCGGGCCCTCAAGGCGATGCGCATGGAGCGAACCCAGCGTCGTGAACTGCAGGGCAAAGCCAAGCTGCAACTTGATGAGGCGAGCCGCTCCGGCAAGCTGGTATTCGAGACCGAAGGGCTGGGGCTCGACTTTGGTGATCGCACTCTGTTCGAGGGGCTGGATCTGCAGGTGCTGCGCGGAGACAAGATTGCGCTGGTCGGGCCCAACGGATGCGGCAAGTCGACCCTGATCAAGCTGTTGCTGGGCCAGCTAGATGCCACTCGTGGCTCGGTGCGTCAGGGCACCAATCTGGAAGTGGCCTACTTCGATCAGTACCGCGAACAGCTCGATCCCGAGCAGACCGTGGTGGACAACGTAGGGGAGGGCAAGCAGGAGGTGATGGTGCGTGGTCGCTCCCGTCATATCCTCGGTTATCTGCAAGACTTTCTGTTCGAACCCAAGCGGGCCCGTACACCGGTCAAGGCGCTCTCTGGCGGTGAGAAGAACCGTCTGCTGCTGGCCAAGCTGTTCCTTAAACCCAGCAACCTGCTGATCCTCGATGAACCGACCAACGATCTCGACGTCGAAACGCTGGAATTGCTGGAAGAGCTGCTGGCGGACTATCCGGGTACTCTGCTGCTGGTGAGTCACGATCGTCGTTTCATCGATAATACGGTGACCGGTTGCTGGCTGTTTGAAGGGGATGGCCGCATCAGTGACTACGTGGGTGGCTATGCCGACATGATGGCAACCCGCGAGCAGCAGCGTGCTCAGCAACAGGCCAGGAGCACACCGGTGAAGGCTCCCGAGCCGGTAGCCACAGTGAGTGAAGCACCGAAGAAAGGTAAAAAACTCTCCTACAAGCTGCAGCTTGAACTGGATGGCCTGCCGGCGCGTCTTGAGCAGCTGGAAGCCGAACTTGACGCGCTGCAAGGAGAAATCAACCAGCCCGGTTTCTTCTCCCTGCCAAGTGAGCAGACCCAGCCCAAACTGACCGCATTGAGCATTGCCGAAACTGCGCTGGAGGAGGCATTTGCTCGTTGGGAAGAGCTGGAAGGACTCAAAAATCAGGAATAAGTTTCTTGTAATTTAAACTTAATTGAGTTCAGTGCCTTATGTCACAGAGGGGGGTTAACATGGGAATTTTTGTTTGACCCCCCCTCCCTGCTGGGGTAAAGATGAAAGCGACCGATGAAAAGTTGGTCGCTTTTTTGTTCCACGAAGAGGGTCGTAGATGATGAAGAGACAGAAACGGGACCGTCTGGAAAGAGCTCGTGCTCGTGGTTATCAGGCTGGCGTGGTCGGCAAACAGAAAGAAGCGTGTCCGTATCAATGTCTGGATGCCCGTGGGCACTGGCTTGGTGGTTGGCGAGATGCCATGGAAGGGCGGGGCTCAGGCCTCTTCATGAAGTAAGTTACTTCATCATACTCATTACAAAAGGAAAGGGGCCGTTGTGGCCCCTTTGCGTTGTGGCTTTCGCCACCTTCAGATCCGCATCAATCAGAATGAGGAGGTGTCCTGGAACAGGCCCACTTTCAGGTCGGTGGCGCTGTAGATGGGGCGACCATCAACTTCAACGACACCGTCGGCAATACCCATTACCAGTTTGCGATTGATGACTCGCTTGAAGGTGATCTTGTAGGTCACTTTCTTGGCGGTCGGCAGGATCTGGCCGGTAAATTTCACTTCACCGACACCCAACGCACGACCCTTGCCCGGGCCACCTTTCCAGCCAAGGAAGAAGCCAACCAGCTGCCACATGGCATCCAGACCGAGACAGCCCGGCATCACGGGATCCCCCGGGAAGTGGCAATCGAAGAACCAGAGATCCGGGGTAATGTCGAGCTCTGCCAGGATCTCGCCCTTGCCGTGCTCGCCACCGTTGTCATTGATCTTGACGATGCGATCCATCATCAACATGTTGGGGGCGGGCAGCTGACTGTTACCCTCACCAAAGAGTTCGCCACGGCTGCAAGCCAGCAGCTCTTCACGGGTAAAAGAGTTCTTGCCCTGTTCACACAGGGAAAGGCGGGCTTCCTGGGTCGAATTGTCTACGGTCACGCTGAGTTTCCTTCAAATGTGTAAAGCTGCGCCAATTTAGCTTACAGATGTGCGCTAAACAACTCCGATCACTTCATTAGCGGCCAAACAGCCGATCAAGAAGGGCGCGCAACAGCCCGACTTTCGCCGTGCTGCCGTTCAGCTCATCCAGTCGCTCCTGAATGCGTCCAAACAGGGTATCGGGCATATCAGGCTCACCCGCCACACAGCCAGTCAAGAGCTCGATGGCCTCTTCCACATGATCTACCGGGTGGATATGGAACTGGCCCGCTTCAACCGCTGCAATCACCTCGTCAGAGAGGTTGAGTTGCTGGGCATTGGTGCCCGGCAGCAGGATACCTTGCTTGCCGGTCAGACCGTGGATCTTGCACACCCGGAAGAAGCCTTCGATCTTCTCGTTGACGCCACCAACGGCCTGCACATTGCCAAACTGGTCGACAGCACCGGTTACAGCAAAGTGCTGGTAAATGGGTTGGCGGGCAAGGGCAGAGAGCAGGGCACACAGACCGGTCAACGATGCGCTGTCACCATCAATTTCGTGATAGGACTGTTCGAACACCAGATTGGCGGAGAGAGGAGAGGGGTTTTCGGCTCCAAACTTGTTGGAGAGGTAGCCGTGAATGATCATCATCGCCTTGGCGTGGATATGGCCTGCCAGCTCCGCTTTGCGTTCGATATCCGCCACATCGCCATCACCCAGGTGAACGGTGGCGGTCAGGCGCACCGGTTCACCGAAGTCATAAGGGTGACCGGAGACCTGAATGACTGACAGGCCGTTGATCTGGCCAATCTCTTCGCCATCGGTTTGCAGCAGGATTTGGCCGTCGATGACGCCCTGATCGGACTGCTCAACCAGATAGTTGAGGCGGTAATCCTGCTCCTCCAGCGCGCCGCGGATATGCTCGTCGGTGACGACGTCCGCTTCCAGTTCGCGTGCCAGACTGTCAGCCATCCGCATGATGGCGGAGAGCTGTACCTCGGAGAGAGAGAGCCACTCCTGATGATCACACAGACGGCTGGCGTGACGGCATAGAGCGCCGAGGGCGGCAGGAGTGAAGTCCAGCAGTTCCCAACGCTCGCGCAGCCAGGCCAGATACTGCAGAAACTCTTGCAGGTCCTCTTCAATATTCACTTCGGAGACCAGATCGGCGCGCAGGAAGATGCGCTCGGACATATCGCGATCCAGCATCTGGAACTCCGCCACGTCGAGTCTGTCACCCACCAGGATCAGCTTGAGCTTGATGGGGGTAGCCTCAGGTGCGAAGAAGGGGGTCAGGGTTTTCCCTTCCTGATAGGCGTTCCAGTCCAGCTCGCCTTTTTGCATGGCATTTTTCAGCTTGAACCAGAGGTGCGGCTGATCCAGCAGTTCGTCCAGCTGCAAAATGAGGTAACCGCCGTTGGCTTCGCGTAGCAAACCTGGCTCCAAAAGGTGCTGGTTAGCATAGACAGAGCCTTGCTCGGTCTGGTAATTGATGGAACCAAATAGCGTATCCCAGTTGAGATCACGGCCATAAATCACCGGCGCTTCCTGCTCTTCGTGATGGATCAGCAGGTTGATTAGAACCGGGTGCTGGAACTCCAGCCCCAATGCCACGTGGGCGGCCAGATCGGAGAGGAAATCATCGATCTTCGGATCATTGTTCTGCTTACGCATGATGCGGGTCACGATGCGCTCGGCATCGAGGTGGTGGCTCAACAGCTTGAGCAATTCGCCAACCATTTCACAGAACTCAACGCCAGAGCCCGGTTGCAGTCGCAGCCAGATAGGTTTGAAGGGGTTGTTCAGGTTCTCGGTGTAGCAGAGATCAAACAGGTCACCATCCTTGCCATGGGAGTCGGCAATCAACGTCTGGCAAACACCTTCATAATCTGCGCCGGGGAACCCGTTGAGCAGCATGACCGGACAGTCACCATCAAAACTGGCGAGACGCTTGATGCCGGAAATGGCTCTGGGTTGCAGTGCCGCAAAGGGGATGGGCTCAAGTTCACTGAGCTTGGGGAACTGTTCAATTGCAAAAGCGGGTTTTAATTGTTCTGATGTTAATTCAGCCACTTAAGACATCCGGTCGGAGAGAGGATCAATTGTTGCCATTATACACAGTTCAATAAGCGGCGACAGGAAACAAGATATCGAATTTAACATAATATGTATTATGCGCAATGACGGGTGCAGGAGGACGGAATGAAGAGAACTGAGCAATGGAGCCGCTTTGATGTGGCTGACGGCTTGGCCACTGAGGCCGATATGGTTGCCTATCTGCAGGCAGCTCTTGAAGATGGTGATCCGGCGCTGCTGACTGCGGCGCTTGACGATGTGGAGCGTGCTCGCGCCAAACTGGGTGGCCAGCCGCGCTACACGCTGGAAGAACTGTTGCCTCAGTGTGACCCCAATGCCACCAACAGTTAATCAAGTTCGTCCGCCCATCTAGACATTGGAAGAACAAAAATTAGAGGCAAGCGAGAGCAGCTTTGTAGACGATGTTCAGATCACGAGTAATGTCCAACGTCATCCTGCAGGTTGACTTAAACCCATCTAGAAAACCAGCTGCTTATCTCGTAGATTCTTCAAAGCGTTGATGCCATGAGTGATCATTAGTCACGATGACGGGCTCATCGCAGTCAGGAAATTGGTCTGCAGTGATATCGACAATGTATCCAGCTACCTCTAACCATGCATGGGATTGCTGGTTATCAGTAGAACCGCTAACGTATTCGATGTCGCGAATTCAGATAATAAGTGCAACGCTCGGTCATGGAGCTGAAGAGGGAGTT